>NZ_CALAOH010000226.1 GCF_937926365.1 uncultured Azohydromonas sp.
CGCCACCGCGCGCGCGGCCGCCGCGGCGGCGGCCCGCGGCGGCGGCTTGAGGTTGAGGCAGTCGGCGCCGATGACGTCGCCCTTGGCGACGATCAGCGCGTAGTGGATGACGTTCTCCAGCTCCCGGATGTTGCCGGGCCAGCCGTGGGCCAGCAGCGCTTCGCGCGCATCAGGGCCCAGCCGCATGTCCGAGCGGCCCTGGCGGCGGCTGTAGACGGCGACGAAGTGCTCCGCCAGCGCCAGGATGTCCGCCGGACGCTGCGCCAGTGCCGGCAGCGTCAGCGTCGCGATGTTGAGCCGGTAGTACAGGTCGCGGCGGAAGTGGCCCGCCTCCACGGCCTGCGCCAGGTCCACGTTGGTCGCCGCCACCAGGCGCACGTCCACGTCGATGGGCTTGCGCGCCCCCAGCCGCACCACCTGGCGCTCCTGCAGCACCCGCAGCAGCTTCACCTGCATGGGCATGGGCAGGTCGCCGATCTCGTCGAGCAGCAGCGTGCCGCGCTGCGCGGCCTCGAACCAGCCCGGCCGGGACTGGCTCGCGCCGGTGTAGGCGCCGGCCTCGTGGCCGAAGAGCTCGGCCTCCACCATCGTCTCGCTGAAGGCCCCGCAGTTCACGGCCACGAAGGGACCGGTGCGCCCGCTGCAGGCATGCACGTGGCGCGCGAGCAGCTCCTTGCCGGTGCCGGTCTCGCCAATGATGAGCACCGTCGCGTCGCTGGCCGCCACGCGCTCCGCATTGGCCAGCAGTGCGCGCGACACCTCGTCTTCGAACACCAGGGCCTTGGCACGCACGGACAGCGCCTGGGACTGTGCTTCCGGCAGGGTCAGGATCTTGGACACGTCTTGCTTTCAGAGAGCAGGGCCTTGCCTTGCGAAATCAGGAGCCCACCGGCGCCGATTCCCACGTTTTGGGACAGAGGCGGGTGGTGAATGACCTGCAATCTATTCAGGGTTTACACGCAGGCCAACGGATGAATCCGACTTTGCATATGCCAGTCCAGACACATCCGGTGACACCCTGGGCGCTGGCGCCGCGAGGCGGCGCGCGGGTTCGGGTGGAGGCCGGCAACGCCGGCGGGGCGGCGTGGCGGCGGCGGGTTGCAGGGGCCGTGCCAACGCCAGAGCCGCCACACGGGCCCGTTTTGCACCCCGGCTGCTGCGCAGGCAGCAGCGGCGGCCCGCGGCTGTTGGCATGCGTGCAGGCTGTTGCTGGCGCAACAGGCGGCGTCCGCCCGCGCTTTTTCGGTTTGAAAATACGCTGGCTTGAATTTCTCATATTGAAGCCAGCCTCCGGCGGAGTGAGCCGTCAAATGCCGCCTCGTTTGCCAAGGCGCATGTTCCGCAGCTGAATATGAGTTTTCCGATAATGCAAGCCATAATCCCTTGAATAGGGGAAAGCACTTATTGGGCATGACATGCTGCAATGCATCAGAAGCAGGCGAAATGCTTGTGCAAAAGGAATGCCGTGCAGTCAGCAGTCTCGTCATCCAGATTTTCGGACAGGCTTTTCGCTGAGGAAGACCGGAACCAGGCGCTCTTTTGGAGCGTGTTCAACCAGGCCGCGGCCATCGTTTTGCTGGTGTTGCTGTCGCCGGTGATGGTGGTGATCGCGGTGCTGATATGGCGTATCGACGGCGCGCCGACGGTTTTTCCGCATTACCGCGTGGGCCTGGGCGGCAAGGTGTTTCCGTGCCTGAAATTCCGCACGATGGTGCGAAACTCGGAGCAGGTGCTGCAGGCTTTGCTCTGCAGCGACCCGGCGGCGCGCGAGGAATGGGAGCGGGATCGCAAGCTCAGCAGCGATCCGCGCATCACGCCCATCGGCCGGATATTGAGAAAAACCAGCCTCGACGAGCTGCCTCAATTGATCAATGTATTGCGGGGGGAGATGAACCTGGTCGGGCCACGGCCCGTCATGCTGTGCGAATTGCCGCGCTACGGGCCGGTGCGGTGGCATTACCTGAGCGTCAAGCCCGGCATGACGGGCCTGTGGCAGGTCAGCGGCAGAAATACCACCAGTTATGAGGAGCGGGTGGCGCTGGACCGGCATTACGTGGAGCAGCGCTCGGGCTGGCTGGACCTGTGCATCCTGTTCAAGACCCTGGGCGTGGTCGTGAGCGGGCGTGGAGCGCAGTGATGGGGCCGGTCTCCTCGCCACGCCTGCGGGCGCCCGAAGCGCCGCGGCCGGGGGCCGATGCGCAAGTACCGGGTGAGCACGCCGCCCCGGCGCCGGCGGCGGCGCCCAGGCCCCAGGCCGTCGTGCACGTCGTGGGCCACGTCACGGCCGAGCTGCTCGGCCCCTTGCGTGCCTCGCTGCGGGCCTGCACGGCGAACGGCCTGGAAGCCTGCGTGGTGCTGATCGATCGGGACAAGCACCGCCACTGCCTGGTGCACCTGGACGGGTCGGCTGAGTTGTTCCTGGTGGCGCCGGTGCGCAACCCGCTGTCGCAATGGCGGGCCGTGTCGCGGACCATCGACAGCCTGCTGCATACCGCCTTGCCGCAGGCGGTCCATCTGCACGGCCTGCTGCCCTGCGCCGTCGGCGTGTTGGCGCTGCACCGGGCCGGGGCCGAGGTGCCGGTGTATTTCTCGCTGTACGGTTTCAGGACCCTGAATTTGCTGGGCCGCTCGGCGGCCCGGGTTTTGTCGCGCTGCCGGAGCATTTTGCAGGGCACGCGCCCGGCTTCCATCGTTTACGTGCCGCGCGAGGAGCGGGCGCTGCAAATATGGAGCGCTTCGGGCTGGTCCGGGTTGGGCGACGCTGCCGGGCGCGCCTCGGCGCTGCGCCACGAATCGGCGCAACCGCTGATATTGTCGGGCGGGCACGCGCATGAATCCCGCGGTGTCAAGGCGTTCTCGCAATTGGCCGTGCTGCTGGGCGGGGGTGAGTCGCGCATCGGGTTCAAATGGATCGGCCCGGTGGGAGAGCAGGAAAGAAAACACCTGGAAGCCGCCGGCGTGCGCCTGCTCGGTACTGACGACAAGGACCAAACGCTGCATTTGACCTCGGGCTGGATTTACGTCGCTCCCGATGTGGCGGAGGGTTTTCCGGTCACGCTGGTATGCGCCATGGCGTTGGGGCTGCCCTGCGTGGCCCGGGATTGCGAGCAGCACCGGCAAGTCATTGAACACGGGCGCAGCGGCTATTTGTGCGGCAGCCTGAAGGAATTCATGGATCACATCGGCGCGCTGCTGGAGGATGCGAATCTGCGCGAGCGCATGGGTCACGAAGCCCGGCAGCAGGCGGTTTTGCGCTTCAACGCCGAGAGTTTGGGCAGGCGGCTGTTCGCAGCCTATTCGCTGGACGCCATGGCGGCCGGCGCAATTTCACGGCGGGGGCAATCTTGAAAGTCACCATCATCGGCAGCGGCTACGTGGGGCTGGTCACCGGCGCCTGCCTGGCCGAAGTGGGCAACGACGTGACGTGCCTGGACGTGGACGCGCGCAAGATCGCGCTGCTCAACGACGGCCAGGTGCCCATCCACGAGCCCGGGCTGGAACCGCTGATCCGCCGCAACGTCGCGGCCGGGCGTCTGCACTTCACCACCGACGTGGCGGCGGCCGTGCGCCACGGCGAACTGCAGTTCATCGGCGTGGGCACCCCGCCCGACGAGGACGGCTCGGCCGACCTGCAGTACGTGCTGGAGGCCGCGCGCAACATCGGTCGGCACATGAGCGACCACAAGCTCATCGTCAACAAGAGCACCGTGCCGGTGGGCACGGCCGACCGTGTGGAGGCCGTGGTGCGCGAGGAACTGGCCGCGCGCGGGCTGAGCCTCGAATTCGCGGTGGCTTCCAACCCGGAGTTCCTGAAGGAGGGCAGCGCGGTCGAGGACTTCATGCGTCCGGACCGCATCATCGTCGGCGCCTCGGACGAGCGCGCGCTGCTGCTGCTGCGCGCCCTGTACGCGCCGTTCTGCCGCAACCACGAGCGGCTGGTGCTCATGGACCGCCGCAGCGCCGAGCTGACCAAGTACGCGGCCAACGCCATGCTGGCCGCGCGCATCAGCTTCATGAACGAGCTGGCGCGGCTGGCCGAGCGCGTGGGCGCGGACATCGAGGCCGTGCGCCACGGCATGGGCAGCGACCCGCGCATCGGTACGCATTTCCTCTACGCCGGCATCGGCTACGGCGGCTCGTGCTTCCCCAAGGACGTGAAGGCGCTGCTGCGCACGGCCCAGGAGCACGAGGTCCCGCTGGACGTGCTGCAGGCCGTGGAAGGCGCCAACGAGCGCCAGAAGCACGTGCTGGTGGCCAAGGTCGTGAAGCGCTTCGGCGACGACCTGGCCGGCCGCCGCTTCGCCTTGTGGGGCCTGGCCTTCAAGCCCAACACCGACGACCTGCGCGAGGCGCCGAGCCTGGTGCTGATCGCCGAGCTGCTGCGCCGCGGCGCGGCCATCCGGGCCTTCGACCCCGTGGCGATGCCGCAGGCGCGGCGCCGGCTGGGTGCCACGCCGCGCCTGGAGTTCGCGGCCACGGCGGAGGAGGCGCTGCAGGGCTGCGACGCGCTGCTCGTCGCCACCGAGTGGCTGGAGTTCCGCAGCCCGGATTTCGACCGGCTGCGCGCCACGCTGCGCGAGGGCGTGGTGTTCGACGGCCGCAACCTCTACAGCCCCGCGGCGATGAAGGCCGCCGGGCTGGAGTACCACGCGGTCGGGCGTGCCCTGGCGGAGGTGGCATGAACATGACCTTCTCCCGCCTGGCCCTGACGCTGCGCGCGCGCTGGCGCGCGGCGCTGGCCGCCTTCGCGCTGGTGCTGGGTGCCGGCGCGCTGCTCACCGCGCTGCTGCCGCGCCAGTACACCGCCGAAGGCACCGTGATGCTGGACGTGCGCACCGCCGACCCCATCGCCGGCACGCCGCTGCAGCCGCTGGCCTTCGCCAGCTACATGGCCACGCAGGCGGACCTGCTGCTGAGCGAGCGCGTGCTGCGCGGGGCGCTGCGGCGCACCGGGCTGGACCAGGACGAGGAACTGGACACGCGCTGGAAGGAAGCCACCGGGGGCCGCGGCGACAAGCTGAGCTGGCTGGCCGACGCGCTGCTGCAGGAGGCCGAGGTGGTGCCGGCGCGCGAGTCCAACGTCCTGACGCTGCGCTACACCGACGCCTCGGCGCAGCGCGCGGCCGACGTGGTCAACGCCATCATCGAGTCCTACATCGCCACCACGGTGGAGCTGCGCGCCGAGTCCGCGCGCCAGCAGGACGCCTTCTTCGACCAGCGCGCCAAGGTGCTGCGCGACGCGGTGCAGCAGGCGCAGGCCGCGCTGTCGGAGCACCAGCGCCAGGCCGGGCTGGTGGCCAACGACGAGCGGCTGGACATCGAGAACGCGCGGCTGTCGGACCTGTCCTCGCAGTTGGTGGCCGCCCGCGGCGCGGCACAGGAGGCCGCCACGCGCCAGGGCCTGGCCAGCCGCGACCCGGCGCAAATGCCCGAGGTGATGGCGCACCCGCTGGTGTCCGGGCTGATGGCGCAGCTGGCCCAGCAGCAGGTGCGGCTGCAGGAGCTGGAGACGCGGCTGCAGGCCGCGCACCCCTCGGTGGTCGAGGCCCGCACCAGCATCGAGCAGCTGCGCCGGCAGATCGACGAGCAGGCGCGCAAGGTCGCCACCGGCCTGGGCATCAACCGCAGCGTGGGCGACAGCCGCGTGGCGCAGCTGCAGGCGGCCGTCGATGCGCAGCGCGCCAAGGTGATGGAACTGAAACTCAAGCGCGAGCGGGCCGGGGTGCTGCAGCGGGACCTGGACAACGCGGTGCAGGCCTACGCGTCGGTGTCCAAGCGATCGGACTACGCCAGCATGGAAGGGCAGGCCACGCTCAACAACGTCTCGCGCCTGAAGCAGGCCACACCGCCGGCGCTGCCTTCGCAGCCGCGGGTGGCCGTGAACCTGGCCGTGGCGCTGGTGCTGGCGACCCTGGCCGCGCTGGCCACGGCGGTGGTGCGCGAGGTGCGCGATCCGCGCCTGCGCGACGAGGCCGACATCGAGCAGCTGCTGGGGCAGGTGGCCCTGGGGCGGCTGCCCGACCACCGCGCGCTGCGCGGCCCCTCCGACCAATGGCAGCGCCTGGTGGCGCCGCAACCCGCCACGGGAGGCGCTCATGGGTAAGCGCGAGAGCACGATCCTGGCTTCGCAGGCCGGTCCGGTCCTGGAGCGCCTGATGCGCGGTCCGGGCAGCGCCGCGCCGCAACACCACGACGAGGAGCCGCCGGCCGAGCAGCGCCGCATCGGCGACCTCGTGCGCCAGGTGCGGGGCCTGAGCGAGCAGCAGGTGGGGCAGGTCATGGCGCTGCAGCGCCAGCGGCCCCTGCTGCGCTTCGGCGAAGCGGCGGTGGCGCTGGGGCTGGCTTCGGAGCACGACGTGCTGTGGGCGCTGTCGCAGCAGCATGCCTATCCCTACGCACGCAGCGGCGACGCCGGGCTGGGTGCCGAGCTGGTGCTGGCGCGCGAACCGTTCAGCCGCCAGGCCGAGCATTTCCGCCGGCTGCGCAGCCGGCTGCTCGCGGGCGTGCTGGCGCCGCATCCCGCGCGGCGGGCGCTGGCCATCGCCAGCGCGGACCGCGGCGACGGCAAAACCTATTTCGCCGCCAACCTCGCCGTCGCGCTGAGCCAGCTGGGCGCGCGCACGCTGCTCATCGACGCCGATCTGCGCACGCCGCGCCTGCACGTCCTGTTCGGGCTGCCCGGCGACAGCGGCCTGAGCAACGTGCTGGCGCGGCGGCAGCAGGGCGCGCCGTCCATCCTGGCGGTGGAGAGCCTGCCGGGCCTGTTCGTCATGCCCGCGGGCACGTTGCCGCCCAACCCGGTGGACCTGGTGCAGCGCGCCACGCTCGACGCGCTGCTGCAGGAGATGGCCGGCACCTTCGAGCACGTGCTCATCGACACGCCCGCGGCCTGCCACGGTGCCGACGGCGCGGTGATCGCCGGCAAGGCCGGGGCCGCGCTGCTGGTGGCGCGGCGGCATGCCTCGCGGCTGGCGCCGCTGCGGGAGCTGCTGCGGGATCTGGCCGAGCGCCCGGTGGCGCTGGCGGGCGTGCTGGTCAACGAGCGTTGAGGACGCAACGCTCCATGCCCGTCGCCGCTTCCGTGCCTGCCCACGCCTGTGCTGTTGGCCATCGGTCCCTGGCGCTGTCGCCGGGCGTGCTGGCGCTGCTGGGCCTGCTGGTGGCCAACGCCGCGCTGGCGGTGGCCTGGCCGTTGCCGCTGTGGTCCCTGGCCGGGCTGGCGCTGTTCCTGTGGGGCGTGGCGCGGCTGTTCGCGCTGGCGCCGGCGGCGGCCGTGATGCTGCTGCCCTTCGTCGTGGTGCATGCGTCGGTGATGGTGTCGCTGCCGGCCATCGAGAGCGGCGCCTTCATGAAGGAGATGGGCTTCTCCGGGCGCGCCTCGCCGGCGGGCGCGGGCTACGTGCTGTGCTCGGCGCTGTTCCTGTGCACGGCCGCGCTGGTGTTCTCGCGCCTGCACGGGCGCGCGCCGCGGGTGGCGCCGCTGGCCGAGCGCGTGGCCGCCGGCCAGCGGCTGCTGCTGTGCGTGGCGGTGCTGGGCGGGGCCGTGCTGGTGGTGGCGTGGCTGGCGGGCACCGGGCTGCGGCTGGGCTTTCCGCTGCTCACGGGCACCGACCGCTTCGCCTTCCGGGCCGCGAACGCCGACGTGCTCACGCTCAACTTCCTGATCCTCAAGTACGTGCTGGCCGCCACGCTGGGCAGCAGCGCGGCGTGGGCGCCGGGGGCGTTCTGGCGCCGCTGCCACCACGCCGCGTTCGCGAGCTACGTCGCGGTGTCGTTCCTGTTCGGCGACAAGTTCTTCATCGTCCTCATGGCGGCGTGCTTCTACGCCATGCCGTTCCTCGTGACCCGGCCGGCCGGCATCGCCGCGCGCCTGCGCCGGGCCGTTCCCCTGGCGCTGCTGGTGCTGGGCTGCGCCTCGGCGGTCACCTTCCACATCTACTCCAACCAGGGCGAGCTCAGCGCGGCGTTGACGCTGCAACGGCTGGGCGAGCGCGTGGCGGGGCAGGGCCAGCTCTGGTTCCTGGCCGTGCGGGACGCCTCCGCGCTGCTGCGGCTGGACACGCAGGCCCTGGGGCTCAACTTGACCAACCTGCTGGCGCGCCCGCCCGCGGATTTCACCTTCGAGCACCGGCTCGCGCCCTTTTACTTCGTCGAGCGCTACTCGCCGGGGGCGATCTACAGCTCCTTCCTGAACAACGGCGGGATGGTCACGCCGACCATGGTGTTCGAGGCCTACGCGCTGGTGCTGGGCGGCTACGTCGGCCTGGCCGTGGCGCTGCTGGCCGCCGGGGCCTGGACGGGCTGGCTGGCGCACCACCTGGCCCGTGCCATGGCCAGCGGCAACCCGGTCAACGTGCTGCTGCCTTCCTACGCGATGCTGCAGACGGTGGTGCTCATGACGCAGGGCACGCTGCACTCGCTGCTGAGCCTGAGCACCTGCAAGGGCTACGCCGCCTTCCTGGTGCTGCAGGGGCTGGTGGCCGCCTGGCTGAAGCACTGCGCCGCGGCACCCCGCGCGGACTGGCCGCTGCCGCGGCGGCGGGAGGGACTGTCGTGATGAAGGTCCTGCACGTCGCGGAGTCCATCAAGGGCGGCTGTGGCACCTACCTCGACGAGATCGTGCCGCTGCAGGTGCGCGCGCTGGGCGCGCGGCAGGTGCGCTGCCTCGTGCCGCGCGAGCACGCGGCGCAGCTGCCGCGCGTGGATGCCGCGCTGCTGCGCACCTTCGAGCGGCCGGGGCGCCTGGCCGGGCTGCCACGGCTGGCGCGCGAGATCCGGCGCGTGGTGCGCGAGTGGCGGCCCGATCTGATCCACGCCCATTCCACCTTCGCCGGCGCGCTCACGCGCGCGCTGCCGCTGGCCGGGCCGCTGCCGCCGGTCGTGTACTGCCCGCACGGCTGGGTCTTCGACGTGGAGCAGCCGCGCGCGGCGCGCTGGGCCACGGCATGGGCGGAGCGGCTGATGTCGCACCGCTGCGCGCGCATCGTTGCCATCTCCGAGGCCGAGCGCCGCCGTGGCGAGACGGCCGGCATCGCGCCGCGGCGGCTGGTGGTGGTGCCCAACGGCATCGCCGCCGAGGCGCCCGGGGAGCGGGCGCCCTGGGACACGCCCCGGCTGCGCGTGCTCTTCGTCGGCCGGCTGGACCGGCAGAAGGGCGTGGATGTGCTGGTGGAGGCGGCGCGCGGGTTAGGTGATCGGGCCTCGGTGCGCATCGTGGGCGACGCGGTGGTGGCGGGCCGGCGGCCCGACTGGGGCGCGGACGCCGGCCACGTGGAATGGCTAGGCTGGCTGGACCAGGCCGGCGTGGCGGCGCAGCTCAACGCCTGCGACGTGGTGGTGATGCCCTCGCGCTGGGAAGGCTTCGGCCTGGTGGCGGTGGAGGCCATGCGCGCCGGCAAGCCGGTGTGGGCCTCGGCGGTGGGCGGGCTGCGGGAGGTGGTGGCGGACGGCGTCACCGGGCGGCTGTTCCCGGTGGGCGACGTGGCCGCGCTGCGCGCGCTGCTGATGCAGGCCAGGCCCGCCACGCTGCGGCGCATGGGCGAGGCGGGCCGTCGGCGCTTCCTGGCGCACTACACCAGCGACCGCACCCACGCGGCGCTGATGAACCTGTACGCGGAGGTGCTTCGGCGGCCGGTGGCCGCGACGGCGCGCGCGGGGATGGTGGAGGAAAGCTGATGAGCGCAAGGCCCGAGACGCTGCCCGTGGGCAGCCCCCGTACCGCCACCACGGCGCGGGACCGCGCCGTCTGCATCAACGGCCGCTTCCTCGCACAGCGCACCAGCGGCGTGCAGCGCTTTGCCGGCGAACTGGTCAAGGCGCTGGATGCCGAGCTGGCGCGCGGGCAGGGCTGGCACATCGCCGCGCGCTGGGAGCTGCTGGTGCCGCCGGGCGACTGGCCGCTGCCGCCGCTGCGGCACATCCGGGTGCGCCAGGTCGGCCAGGGGCACGGCCACCTCTGGGACCAGCTGCTGCGCCTGCATTGCGCGCGCGAGGACCTGCTGGTGAACCTGTGCAACGGCGGCGCGGTGCTGCGCGGGCGCAGCCTGTCGGTGATCCACGACGCGGCGGTGTTCCGCACGCCGCTGAACTTCACGCGCGCCTACCGTGGCTTCCACCAGCTGCTGGGCCGGGCGCTGGCGCTGCGCTCGCGCATCGCCACGGTCTCGCGCTTCTCGCAGGAGGAGCTGTCGCAGGCGCTGGGCATCCCGGCCGGCCGCATCGCGGTGGTGCCCAACGGCAGCGAGCACCTGCGCGGCGTGGAGCCTGACTTTTCGGCGCTGCAGCGGCTGGGGCTGGAGGGGCAGCGCTTCTTTCTCTTCATCGGATCGCCGGTGCCCAACAAGAACCTGGGCACGGCCATGGCGGCCTTCGCGCAGCTGCAAATGCCGGATCTGCGCTTCGTGATCGTGGGCGCGGTGGACGGCGCCGTGTTCGGCGGTGGCGGGCTGCAGGGCCCGCCGCCGGGCGTGGTGCCGGCCGGGCGGCTCAGCGACGCGCAGGTCGCCGCGCTGCTGCAGCGCGCCCGCGCGCTGGTGTTTCCCAGCCTCTACGAAGGCTTCGGCATCCCGCCCCTGGAAGCCCTGCTGCACCGCTGCCCCGTGATCGCCTCCGACATCCCGCCGGTGCGCGAGGTGTGCGGCAACGCGGTGCTGTATTTCGACCCGCGCAACGCCGGCGCGCTGGCGCTGCGCATGCGCCAGGTGCTGGAGCACCCCGCGCCGCTGCGGCCGCTGCTGGACCGCGGCGAGGCCCGCGTGGCGCAGTTCTCCTGGCAGCGCAGCGCCCGCTGCCTGCTCGATGCCCTGGCCCCGCTGGCCTGAACCCGAACGAGTGCACCCTCAACGAAAGCCCGCATGACCCGCATGACCCGCATCCTGCACCTGAGCATGCTGTACCCGCCGCAACCCGAACGAGTGCACCCTCAACGAAAGCCCGCATGACCCGCATCCTGCACCTGAGCATGCTGTACCCGCCGCACATCATGGGCGGCGCCGAGCGGTCGGTGGCCCTGCTGGCCGAGGCGCAGGTGGCCGCCGGCCACGCGGTCGCGGCCAGCTGCATCAGCCCCACGGGCTGGAAGGAGGAGGAGCGCAACGGCGTGCGCGTGTGGCGCATGCCGCACGAGACCGACTTCTGGCCTGAGGAGTGGCCGCAACACCACGTGCTGGCGCGCGGGGTGCGGCGCTTCAAGCAGCAGTTCAACCACCGCATCGAGGCGCATTTCGGCCGCGTCATCGACGCGTTCCGGCCCGACGTGGTGCACACGCACTCGCTGCTGGACGTCTCCACCCGCGTCTGGCTCGCGGCCCGCGCGCGCGGGCTGCCGGTGGTGCACACGCTGCGCGACTTCGACCTGGCCTGCGGCACCGCGGCCATGTTCAGGGACGGCCAGCGCTGCCGGCGCCGCTGCCTGGAGTGCCGGGGTTTCACCTTCATGAAGGCGCGCCACCACCGGGCGGTGGACGCGGTGGTGGGCGTGGGCGCGGGCATCCTGCGTTCGCACCTGGAGCTGGGCTACTTCGGCCACGTGGCCGAGCAGCTGCGCCGCGTGATCTGGAACCCGGCCGTGGTGGAAGGCATCGGCGCGGACTACGTGAAACCCTCGTTGGCGGGGCAGCCGCTGACCTTCGGCTACCTGGGGCGCATCAACGTGGAGAAGGGCGTGGGCACGCTGCTGGACGCCTGCGCCCGGCTGCCCGTGGGCGACTGGCGGCTGCTGGTCGCGGGCAAGGAGGCGTCCGAGGCGGACTCGCTGCGGCCGCGGGCCGCGGGGCTGCCGGTGGAGTTCCTGGGCTTCGTGCCGCCGCGCGAGTTCTTCGACCGCATCGACGTGCTGGTCGTGCCTTCCCTCTGGGCCGAGCCGCTGCCGCGCACCATCCTGGAGGCCTACGCCGCGGGCGTGCCGGTGATCGGCGCCGATTCCGGCGGCATCCCGGACCTCATCGGCGCCCACAACCGCGAGTGGCTCTACCCGCCCGGCGACGCCGCCGCGCTGGCGCAGGCCATGCTGCGCGTGTGGGCCCGGGGCCGGGATGCGCTGCCGCGGCGCGAGGCTTTCGCCTCCGTGCTGCAGGACACCACGCCGCGGAAGGTGGCGCGCCGCTACCTGGAGCTCTACGACGAGGTGCGCGCCCACCGGGCCGCGCACGGGCGCCGGTCCCCGGTGGCGCGGGCCGCCGCCGGCGCGTCGGCCTGAGCCGGAGCCGCGGCCGTGATCCTGCGCAACCTGCTGACCATGACCGGCCTGAACCTGGCCAAGGCCGGGGCGATGGTGCTGATCTCCGTATTGATCGCCGGCGCCGTGCCGCCGCACGAGTACGGGCTGGTGGCTTTCGCCATCCCGCTGATGGCCTTCGTGACGCTGCTGACCGACCTGGGCCTGTCCAGCGCCGTCGTGCGCCACCCGGGGCTGGACGCGCGCCAGGCGGGCACGGCCCTGGGGCTGATGGGCCTGGTGGGTGCGCTGGCCGGGCTGGCGGTGGCCGCCGCGGCGGCGCCGCTGGAGCGCGCGCTGGCGATGCCGGGGCTGGCGCCGGTGCTGCTGGGCTTCGCGGCCGTGACGGCCTGCGGGCTCTGGGCCACGGTGCCGCGGGCGCTGCTGGAGCGGCATCTGGCCTACCGCCGCGTCGCGCTGGTGGAGGCCGGCGCGCTGCTGGCGGCGCTGCTGGGTTTTGGGGTGGCCTTGCTGGCGGGGTTGGGCATCGCCGCGCTGGTGGCCTTCCACGTGCTGCTGCAGGCGGTGCGTGCCATCGGCTTCACGGGGCTGGCTCGCGGCCTGGCCGAGCGGGGCGGGCGCCTGGGGGCCATCGCGCCGCTGCTGCGCGTGGGCGGCTGGGTGTTCATGACGAACCTGCTGGGCTTCGCGGCGCGCAACCTGGACCGCTTCCTCATCGGCGCGGTGCTGGGCGCCGCGGCGCTGGGCCTGTACGGGCTGGCCTACCAGTTCATGACGCTGCCGCTGATGCTGATCTCCTGGCCCGCCAGCGGCGTGCTGATGGCGACGCTGTCGCGCATGGAGCACGACGCGCCGGGCCGGGCAGAGGTGGTCTGCGCGGTGTTCACGGCCACGGCGACGGCGGTGATCCCGCTGATGGCTTTTCTCGCCTTCGGCACCCGTTATCCGGTCGGCGCCTTCCTGTCGCCCCAGTGGGCGGGCCTGGCGGAGCTGATCGCGGTGCTGGCGCCGGTGGGCGCGGTGCAGGCCATCGCCGCCTACAACGGCGCCGTGCTGGTGGCGCGGGGCCGCGTGCGCCTGAATTTCCTGCTGGGGCTGCTCAACGGCGTGGCGCTGTGCGCGGCCTTCGCGGCCACGGTCTGGCTCGGCCTGGCGGCGCTGGTGCGGGCCTACGCCGTGGTGGCGCTGCTGGTGTCGGCGGTGATGGTGGCCGCCACCTGCCGCGCGGCCGGCATCGACGGGCACCGCTTCGCGCGCTGCCTGCTGCCGGGTGCGCTGGCTTCGGCCGCCGGGCTGCTGGCGGCGGCACTGGGCGGCGGCTTCGAGGCACGGAGCACCGCGGGCTACGCCGTCTCGGCGCTGGCCTACCTGGCCGCGGTCGTGGGCGTGGTGCTGCTGTTGCGGGGCCGCCTGCTCGCCTCGCTGCGGGTGCTGGTGCACACCCGCGTGGCGAGCGCGCCGAGGTGATTCATGGAGGGGGCGCGATGACGGAGCGGCTGTTGATGGTGCAGGCGCTGCGCGGCGTGGCCGCGCTGCTGGTGCTGCTGGGGCACGCCCAGGGCGAGTTGTTGCGGGCGGCGGCCGGGCAGGGGCAGGTGCTGGAGCGCTGGCCGCTGCCGCCGGGCGGTTTCGGCGTGGACCTGTTCTTCTGCATCTCGGGTTTCATCATGGTGCTGGCGTCCCGGCCGCTGTACGGGCAGCCGGGCGCGGCCGGCGCCTTCCTGCGCCGGCGCGCGCTGCGCCTGGTGCCGATGTACTGGTTCGCCACCGGGCTGTGCGTGCTGACGCTGCTGCTGGGCCGGCACGGGCTGGCGCAGACCTCCTGGACGGAGCTGGTCGCCTCGCTGCTGTTCGTGCCGTACCCGGTGTACGGGGATGCGGCGCAGCCCTATCCGCTGCTGTCGCTGGGCTGGTCG
This sequence comes from uncultured Azohydromonas sp., assembly GCF_937926365.1. Lineage (GTDB taxonomy): Bacteria > Pseudomonadota > Gammaproteobacteria > Burkholderiales > Burkholderiaceae_C > Azohydromonas. The sequence goes on from NZ_CALAOH010000226.1 coordinate 14,092, forward strand.
CTGAACTACGAAGTGCTGTTCTACGCGCTGTTCGCCGTGTTCATCGCGCTGCCGGCGCGGCGCGCGGTGGGCTGGACGCTGGTGGCGCTGGCCGCGCTGGTGCTGCTGGGCGCGTGGATCTCGCCGCGCTTCATGGCGCTGCACTTCTGGACCCGGCCCATCCTTTTGGAATTCGGCTTCGGCTGTGTCCTGGGCCTGTGGTGGCTGCGGGGCCGGCCCGGCCAGCCGCTGCTGTTCCTGGGCGCGGCCGCGGTGGCGCTGGGCTGGCTGGTGCTGGACCCCTTCGGGCTGGCAGTGAAGCCCGTGGGCAGCGCCTCCACGCCGAACGACGGGGTTCGCGTCATCGGCTGGGGGCTGCCGGCGGCGGCGCTGCTGGCCGGGGCGCTGGTGCTGGAAGGGCGCGTGCGGGGCGCGGCGCTGCACGCGGCGGGCCGGCTGGGCGACTGGTCGTATTCGCTGTACCTGATGCATCCCTTCGCGCTGCTGGCCGCCACCAAGGCCTGGCAGCGTTTCAGCCTGCACGAGGCGCTGCCCTGGCCGGTGCTGGGCGCGCTGATGGTCGCCGGCTCGCTGCTGCTGGCCGCGGGCTGTTACCACCTCATCGAACGGCCGCTGCTGCGGCGGCTGCGCCCGGCGGCGCTGCCGCGGCGGGCGGGGGCGGTGGCGTGACGGACCTTATGAGTTGCGCATGAAACCACTGTCCAGATTGCGCTCGATGAACGCCTCTTCTTCCCCGAGCCGGCGCCGCACCCGCGAACTGATCGCCGCCGACCTGGCGGCCTGCACGGGCCGCGTGGGCTGGCGCGCGGCGCTGTCCGCCTTCGTGTTCGAGCCCGGCTTCGCGACGCTGTGCGCGCACCGCTGCGCGCAGCACCTGTACCGCGGCGGCCGGCCGCGGCTGGCCAAGCTGCTGTGGCGCTGGAACACGGCCCGCAGTGCCTGCCACCTGCACCTGGAGGCCGAGCTGGGCCCGGGGCTGTTGCTGCCGCATCCCACCGGCGTGGTCATCGGCGCCGGCACGCGCGTGGGCGCCGGCGTCACGCTGTACCAGGGCGTCACGCTGGGGCGGCGCCATGGCGAGCACTACCCCGTGGTCGGCGACGGCGCCACGGTCTATCCCAACGCCGTCGTGGCCGGGCCGCTGCGCATCGGCCGCTCGGCCGTCATCGGTGCCGGCGCGGTGGTGCTGGAGGATGTGCCGGACGGCGCCGTGGCCGCCGGCAATCCGGCCCGGCTGCTGGCGCCGCGCGGACGCGGGGTGGCCGCCGGGGCCGCCGAGCGCGTGGAGCGGCCGTGAAGATCCTGCATCTCAGCTCCGTGTACGCGCCGCACGCCGTGGGCGGCGCGGAGAAGGTCGTGGAGCTGCTGGCCGAGGGGATGGCGGCGCGTGGGCACCAGGTGGCCGTCACCAGCGTGGTGCCCGAAGCCACCGCGCCCACGTTGCGCCACGGCGTGGAGCTGCGGCCGCTGGCGCACCGCAACCCGCTGTGGATCCAGGACTCGGCCCGCCACCCCGCGCCGGTGCGCCAGCTCAACAAGATCGCCACGCTGTTCAACGCCTTCACGGCAGCGGACTTCGCGCGGGTGCTGGACGAGGTGCGGCCGGACATCGTGCATTCGCACTCCATGGTGGAGCTCACGCCGTGGATGTGGCGCGCGGTCCGCGCGCGCGGCGCGGTGCTGGTGCACACGCTGCACGACTACGACCTGCTGTGCATCCGCGCCGCGCTGTTCATGCACGGCCGGCGCTGCGAGGGCCTGCATCGCGCCTGCGGCGCCTTCTCCAGCGTCAAGCGCCGCCACCACGTGCACATCGCCCACGTGGTGGGCGTGTCGCAGGCGATCCTGCGCACGCACCTGGAGCATGGGCTGTTCGCGCACCTGCCGGCCGAGCGGCGGCACGTGATCTGGAACCCGGTGCACCGGGCGCCGGGGCCCGCGCCGGCCCGCCCGGCGGTGCCGCAACAGAAGCCTTTCACCTTCGGCTTCCTGGGGCGGCTGGTGGCCGAGAAGGGCATCGAGGTGCTGCTGCAGGCGTGCCGCGGGCTGCTGGGCGCGGGCGTGGGCGGCTGGCAGCTGAAAGTGGCCGGGCGCGCGCCGGGAGACGACGCGGCGCTGCGGGCCGCGATGGAGGGCCTGCCGGTGGAGCGGGTGGGCTTCGTGGAGCCGATGGCCTTCCTGCGCGACATCGACGTGCTGGTGGTGCCCTCCGTCTGGCGCGAACCCTTCGGGCTGACGGTGGTGGAGGCCTATGCCGCCGGGGTGCCGGTGATCGGCGCGGACAGCGGCGGCATTGCCGAGATCGTGGGCGCGGTGGACCCTTCGGCGCTGGTGCCCGCGGGCGACGCGTCGGCGCTGGCGCGCCGCATGGCCGGTTTCGTGCGCGCCGGCCGCGGCGCGCTGTCCGCCGTGGACGCCACGGCGCTGTTGGAGCAGACCCGCCCCGAGGCCGTGGTGGAGCGCTACCTGCAGCTCTACGCTCGGGCGCTGGCGCCGCGATCTCTTTCGACCCGCGATCGCCATGGCCCGGCCCGGCGGCTGCCTACCGCGGCTTGAGCGCGCTGCTGGCCGGCGTGCTGACGAGCTGCGCGCCGGTGGTGGCGCCGCTGCGCAGGTTGTTGCCCAACTGCACCTCGGCGGCGGTGGGCATCACCAGCAGGCTGGCGCCGCGGGGGTCGAGCAGGTTCGTATCGGTGCACTGGTTGTCACGCACGCTGACGTCCACGCTGTTGGACACCGTGACGCAGCCCAGCGGCACGTTCTCGATGGTGTTGTTGGCGATGCGCACGTGGCGGTTGACCGGCGCCGTGGAGAGCGTGCCGTCGCGCGCGCCGCCGTACACGCTGATGGCCGCCCAGGGCAGCAGGCCCGCCGGGTCGCCGCCGGTGCGGCGGATGCGGTTGCCGCGCACGATCACGTTGATGGCGCCCACGCCCTCGTTCCACTGGCCCACGTCGGTCAGCAGCCGGATGGCGTTGCGGCCGATGTCCTGGAAGGTGTTGCCCTCCACCAGCCCGTTGGGCAGCTGCGCCAGCAGGCCGTGGCAGTAGCAGCGCTCGATGACGTTGTCGGCCACCGCGTAGCGCGAGCCCAGCAGGCTCAGGTCGCGCACCACGTTGACCGCCCAGCCGGCGTCCAGCGGCTGGTCCAGCGTCACGCGGTGGTCCAGGCCGCCCAGCGGCGCCGGCGTGGCCGCTACCTTGCGCTGGCCCAGGTACTGGCCCTGGGCGTCGAAGAAGGCGAGCCGGTCGCCCGCGCCGATGAAGCGCGAGTACTTGCCCAGCACCACGCTGCGCCGGCCGTCCTCGACCCGCGTGATCGGGTGCACCGGGCCGTTGAGGTTGATGGCGTCGTCGCCCTGGGCCGTGATGTGGTTGTTGGTGATGAGCGTGTCGCCGCCGCTCATCACCACGTGGATGGCGTCGTAGCTGGCGCTCAGCGGCTGGCTGCCGTCGCGCGGCGCGAAGCGCGAGCGCGTGATGGCCAGCCCCCGCTTGAGCCCGTAGGCGACGATGCCCATGCCCGGCGCGGCATGGATGGTCACGCCGTCGATGACGATGTCCTCGCTCTGGCGCGGCTGCGGCGTGTCGTCGATGCGGATGGCGTTGCCGCCGTACCACTGGTGCTTGACGGTGACGCCGCGGCCCTCGGGCAGGGTGGCGAAAGCGGTGGAGCCGTAGCTCTGGTTGCCCGCATAAACCGCCGGCGTGGAGGAGCCGGGCGGCAGGATGACCCGTGCGGCGTCGGTCGGGTAGCGCTTGGCGGCCGCGTCGTACTCGGTCACGTAGAAGGCCGGGTCGGCCGAGGTCACGGGGAACTTCGGGTCGATGCGCACCCGCGTGTTGCCGCCCTGGCGTTGCACCGTGCCCAGCGAGGCGGTGCGCAGCCCGTAGTCCAGCCGCAGCTTGGACAGCTGCAGCCGGCGGCTGCCGCGCACGAGCAGGCCATGGGCGTCCTGCATGAACACCAGCGTCGCGCCTTCGCCCTCGATGCTCACGTCGTCCAGGTCCTGCAGCAGCAGGTGCGCCGCCAGCACGGCGGGCGGGCCGGACTGCGCCGTGGTGCGGAACACGTAGCGCCCCGGCAGGATGACCAGCTTCGAGGCGCGCGAGGCGCGCACCTGCCGCAGCGCGGCTTCGAACACCGGGCGCGCGTCCTGGTCGGCCGCCAGCGGGGACACCACCACCGTCAGCGCCGCGGCACTCTCGCGGGGGCGCTGCACCACCACGCGCACCGTGCGGCCGTCGGGCGCCTTCCACTCGCGCGTCAAATCGCCCGCCTGGGCCGTGGCCGGGCTGGTGTTTTTCTCGGCGGCAATACCCGTCCAGGTATTGAAGAGATCCTGCGGCTGGGCATTTGCCGTAGTTTGAATGGCAATCAGCAAGCCGGCAGTCAAAAGCCTGCGCACGAATTTAGCCCCTTTCATGATTCAACGGATTCCAATATTAAGGTTGTAAACCAAATCCGGCCGCCGTGCATGGCGCCGGTTGTAACGTCTTGCGGTGCAAAGAAAAAGCTAAAGGCTTCAACGTACTGTGCAACGGCCGGAGGGAATCCAGCATGAATCCAGCGTAATGCGCCCGGAGGGCTGGGAATCGTATCCCTGCGCGGAATGCGGTTTGAATCCGGTAAATCTGCTCAATATTCTGGGGTTTCCGATTCCGCCTTATTTGGCGGGATCGCGTTTTCATGTTGGTTATCTGAGGAATTCGAATGAGAACTTCGGGAGTACCGCGGCGCGCGCATTTGACGGCGCTGCTGCTGATGCCGCTGCTGGCGGCCTGCCATGGCAGTTCCGAACGGCAGGGGCCGCATCCCGTGCCGCGTGGCCTCGTGACTTCGCAAGGGCCGGTGGCGCCGGAGAACGGCGGCGCGCGGGCGCACGTGGAAGGGGCCTTCGGGCCGACCTTTGGCTGGCCGGTGGTGCCGATCCACATGGTGCTGTTGCCCGATCAGCGGGTGCTGGCCTACGGCACGGACGCCTCCGGGCGGCAGGGGGCGCATCTCCACTACACCGTCTGGGACCCGCGAGGCGGCGGCGGTCCGGAGGCCTTCCTGACGCTGCCCAACGTCACCGGCACCGACATCTTCTGCGCGTCGCAGTCGCTGCTGCCGGACGGCACGGTGACGCTGCTGGGCGGCGACGACCACAGCCGCAAGCCGCTCAACAACGGCAACCCGGACATGAACGTCTTCGACCCGAGGCGCAACGAGCTGCGCAAGGCCGAGGGCATGGCGTACGCGCGCTGGTATCCGACCCTGGTGGTGATGCCTTCCGGCGACCGCGTGGCGCTGGGCGGGCGCATCCGCGATGCCGGCAGCCGCTGGACCTTCTACGAGCGCGCCGCGGCCAGCACGCCGGAGGCGTACACGCCCGGCAGCGGCTGGCGCACTTTGGACGCTGCGGCCAGCGACCGGGCCTACGGCAGCCGGCGCGAGAGCTATTACTACCCGCGCGCCTGGCTGGCGCCGGCGGGGGACGTGTTCATCCTGGGCCACGACGGCCGCATGTTCACGCTGGACCCGCGCGGCCCGGGCCGGCTGCGCGAGCTGTCGGTGACGGCGCCGCCCTCGCGCGAGCGCGTGCCGGTGGCGATGTTCGAACCGGGCCGGATCCTGGCGCTGCGCGACGGGCGGCGCGCGGTGGTGGTGGACATCAACGGCGCCGAGCCCGTGGTGCGGGAGACGGGCCGGCCGCAAGCGGAGCGCCAGTGGGGCAACGCGACGGTGCTGGCCGACGGGCAGGTGTGGCTCAACGGCGGCTCGGTGACGCCCAACGAGCTTGGGGACGAGCACCTGGACTCCGAGATCTGGAACCCCGCCACCGGCCGGTGGACGCGCGCGGCCCGCGCGGCGCAGCCGCGGCTGTACCACTCGGCCTCGCTGCTGCTGGCCGACGGCAGCGTGCTCACCGGCGGCGGCGGCGCCCCGGGGCCGCTGATCCAGCTCAACGGCGAAATCTATTTCCCGCCTTACTTGTTCCTGCGCGACGGCTCCGGGCGCTTCGCGCCACGGCCCGCGGTGGTGGAGGCGCCCACGCAGGCCGGTGCCGGGGGCGAGCTGCGCGTGTCGCTGGGCCAGGGCGTGAAGGCCAGGCGGCTGACCCTGGTGCGCATGGGCTCCGTCACGCACAGCCTCAACCACGAGCAGCGTTTCTTCGCGCTGGACTTCAGCCAGCAGGGCACGGCGCTGCGCGCCCGGCTGCCCGCCGATGCCAACCAACTGCTGCCGGGCTACTGGCTGCTGTTCGTGTTCGACGAGCAGGGCGTACCGTCCCTGGGCCGGCCGGTGCTGATCACCAACCCGACGGTGGCGGGGTGATCCCGACCCATGGGTGAGAAGGCTGCTCCGGGGAACCGGTGTCAGCCAGAACTAAGGGTTTCCCCTTATACCGGTGCATGGCGAGGCCGCCGTGTCCGGCGGCCCTTGCCGGGCGCACTCGGGGAGGGATCACATGACGCATCGCAGATGTTCAGCTTGCAAGGCCGGCCGGCCGGGGCTGTCACAGGCCGCGCTGCCGGTTCACGAGGGGGCGCGTCCAGTGACGCGGGAGGGCGGGCGGTGAGGGCGGCAGGCCGGCATGCCCGTCATGGGCAGGGTTTCGTGGCGGGCTCGCTGCTGGGGGCGCTGGGTGGCCTGGCCGGGCTGAGCGCGGGCGGGCTGCGCTCCTTCCTGGTGGCGGATCTGGTGGGCCGGGAGCGGCCCCAGGGCTTCATCGTCGGCCAGGCCATGAGCCTGCTGGCGGTGGCGTGCGCGCTGCTGTTCCGCGCCAGCGCGATCCCGCTGGACCTGCTGGTGGATCACGCGGACGTGCTGGCCTACCTGCTGGCGGGCAGCCTGGCGGGTGACTGGTGGGCGGCGGGTTCCGTGGCGGCCCTGTCGCGCCGGCGCCTGGACCGGGCCGTGGTGCTGCTGCTGGCGCTGGGCGGCCTGTGGCTGCTGTTGCTGGCCGCCGTTCCCGCGCCGGCGCTGGCCGCGCCCGATCCGCTGCGCCAGGCGCTGGGCGTGTTGGCCGGCGTGGCCGTGGGCATGGCCACCGCCGTGCTGGGCGTCGTGGGCAGCGCGCTGCTGATCCCGGTCCTCGTGCTGCTCTACGGCATCGAGCTGAAGGTGGCGGGCAGCCTGGCGCTGCTGGTGAGCCTGCCCACGCTGGTCACCGGCTTCATGCGCCATGCCCGGGTGCAGGCCCTCGACGGCTTGCGGCGGGAGCGGGCGCTGGTGGGCTGGATGGCGGCCGGCGGGGTGGCGGGGGCCGCGCTGGGCGCGCTGCTGCTGGGCCTGGTGCCCGCGCAGGCGCTGCTGGTGCCGCCGGGGCTGGTGCTGCTGGCGGGGGCGGTGAAGGTGCACCGCGCCGCGCGGCCGTAGCGGCACGGCGCGGCGGCGCGGCTCAGCGCGGGACCTTGGCGTTCTGCATCAGCGCCATGGCGCTGGCGATGAGCCCGCTGACCTCGCCCAGGCTGGCCGGCACGATCATGGTGTTGTTCTTCTGCGCCAGCTGGGCGAAGGCTTCCACGCCCTTTTCGGCCACGCGCAGCTGCACCGCCTGCTCGCCGCCGGGCTGGCGGATGGCCTCGGCGACCTGCCGGATCGCGTCGGCCGTGGCTTCGGCCACCGCCAGGATCGCCGCGGCCTCGCCCTGGGCCTGGTTGATCTCGGCCTGCTTCTGGCCCTCGGAGCGCGCGATGAAGGCCTCGCGCTCGCCGCTGGCGATGTTGATCTGCTCCTGGCGCCGGCCCTCGGAGGCGGCGATGAGGGCGCGCTTCTCGCGCTCGGCCGTGATCTGCGCCTGCATCGAGCGCAGGATCTCCGCCGGCGGCGTGAGGTCCTTGATCTCGTAGCGCAGCACCTTCACGCCCCAGTTCAGCGCCGCCTCGTCCAGCGCGGCGACGACCTGCGCGTTGATCGCGTCGCGCTCCTCGAAGGTGCGGTCCAGCTCCATGCGGCCGATGATGCTGCGTAGCGTGGTCTGCGCCAGCTGCGTGATGGCCACGATGTAGTTGGACGAGCCGTAGCTCGCGCGCATCGGGTCCGTGACCTGGAAGTACAGGATGCCGTCCACCGTCAGCTGCGTGTTGTCGCGCGTGATGCAGACCTGGCTGGGCACGTCGAGCGGAATTTCCTTGAGCGAGTGCTTGTAGGCGACCTGGTCGACGAAGGGCACCAGCAGGCTCAGGCCCGGCGTGAGCGTCGTGTGGTACTTGCCCAGCCGCTCCACGACCCAGGCGTGCTGCTGCGGCACCACCTTGACCGAGCGCACGATGAACACGGCCGCGACGGCCAGCAGTACCAGGGCGAGGATGTCCATCGGTAAGGAATCTCCAGGTTTTGTGGTTCGAGGGTTGTAGGGGTCAGTGGGCGACGCGTTCGAGCAGCAGGCGGTTGCCGTCGATGGCGCGGATGCGGTGCTCGCCCGGCGCCGGCGCGCCCGGGCCGACGTGGCGGGCCTGCCAGGCAGCGCCCCGGTAGCGCACCTGGGCCTGGCCCTGGGCGTCCCAGCGCTCGACCTGCACGTGCTCGCCGATGTCCAGGTGCAGGTTCTGGTCGCGCGCCTGCGGCGGGCCGCGCCGGCGCCGGAGATGCCACAGGCCTACCGTGGCGCTGCCCACCAGCGCCGCGGCCAGCAGCTGCGGCGCGAGGCCCAGGCCGGCGTGCGCCGCCAGCGCGCCGGCCATGGCGCCCAGGGCCAGCATCAGCAAGTAGAAAGTGCCGCTGGCCAGCTCGGCCAGCACCAGCGCGGCGGTGGCCAGCCACCACAGGGTCACGTCGCTTGGGTCCATGGGTTGCTCCGATGGCGATAGGGGAGGTCGCTCCAGGCGGGGTCGCAACCAGCGCCTACACTTCGCGGTTTTCCTGAAGGACCAACGCCCGGGAGGGCAGCCCGCAATGTTGCGTTACCGTTTCCCCATTTTCATCATCGACGAGGATTTCCGCTCGGAGAACACGTCGGGCCTGGGCATCCGGGCGCTGGCGCAGGCGATCGAGAAGGAAGGCTTCGAGGTGCTGGGCGTCACCAGCTACGGCGACCTCAGCCAGTTCGCGCAGCAGCAAAGCCGTGCCAGCGCGTTCATCCTGTCCATCGACGACGAGGAGTTCACCGCCGCCGACAGCGAGGAAGACGCGGCGGTGCAGAACCTGCGCAAGTTCATCGCCGAGATCCGCTTCCGCAACACCGACATCCCGATCTACCTGTACGGCGAGACGCGCACGTCGCAGCACATCCCCAATGACATCCTGCGGGAGCTGCACGGCTTCATCCACATGTTCGAGGACACGCCGGAGTTCGTGGCGCGCCACATCATCCGCGAGGCCAAGAGCTACCTTGACGGCCTGGCGCCGCCGTTCTTCCGCGCGCTGGTGGACTACGCGCAGGACGGCTCCTACTCCTGGCACTGCCCGGGTCACTCCGGGGGCGTGGCCTTCCTCAAGAGCCCGGTGGGGCAGATGTTCCACCAGTTCTTCGGCGAGAACATGCTGCGCGCGGACGTGTGCAACGCCGTGGACGAGCTGGGCCAGCTGCTGGACCACACCGGCCCCGTGGCCGCGAGCGAGCGCAACGCGGCGCGCATCTTCAACGCCGACCACTGCTTCTTCGTCACCAACGGCACCAGCACCTCCAACAAGATGGTGTGGCACCACACGGTGGCGCCGGGCGACGTGGTGGTGGTGGACCGCAACTGCCACAAGAGCATCCTGCACTCGATCATCATGACGGGCGCGGTGCCGGTGTTCCTCACGCCCACGCGCAACCATTACGGGATCATCGGCCCGATTCCGCAGAAGGAGTTCACGCGCGAGTCGATCCAGAAGAAGATCGCCGCCAACCCGCTGCTCGAAGGCGTTGACGCCGCGACGGTGCGCCCGCGCATCCTCACGCTCACGCAGAGCACCTACGACGGCGTGCTCTACAACACCGAGACCATCAAGGGGATGCTCGACGGCTGGATCGACACGATCCACTTCGACGAGGCCTGGTTGCCGCACGCAGCCTTCCATGGCTTCTACGGCTCCTACCACGCGATGGGCAAGAGGCGCGCGCGGCCCAAGCAGTCCATGGTCTACGCCACGCAGAGCACGCACAAATTGCTCGCGGGCCTGTCGCAGGCCTCGCAGGTGCTGGTGCAGGACTCGCAGACACAGAAGCTCGACCGCCACCTCTTCAACGAAGCCTACCTGATGCACACCTCGACCTCGCCGCAGTACGCGATCATCGCGTCGTGCGACGTGGCCGCGGCGATGATGGAGCCGCCGGGCGGCACCGCGCTGGTGGAGGAGAGCCTGCGCGAGGCGCTGGACTTCCGCCGCGCCATGCGCAAGGTCGAGAAGGACTTCGGCCACGACTGGTGGTTCAAGGTCTGGGGGCCGGAGGCGGAGCTGGCGCCCGAGAGCATCGGCCAGAGCGCGGACTGGATGCTGCATGCCAACGAGGAGTGGCACGGCTTCGGCGACCTGGCGCCGGGCTTCAACATGCTCGACCCGATCAAGAGCACGATCATCACCCCGGGCCTGGACGTCAACGGCAAGTTCGACGCCACCGGCATCCCGGCCTCGATCGTGACCAAGTTCCTGGCCGAGCACGGCGTGGTGGTGGAGAAGACGGGCCTGTACTCGTTCTTCATCATGTTCACCATCGGCATCACCAAGGGCCGCTGGAACACGCTGCTGACCGCGCTGCAGCAGTTCAAGGACGATTACGACCGCAACCAGCCGATCTGGCGCATCCTGCCCGAGTTCTGCGCCGCGCATCCGCGCTACGAGCGCATGGGGCTGCGCGACCTGTGCCAGGCGATCCACAAGGAGTACACCCAGCACGACATCGCGCGGCTGACGACGGAGATGTACCTGTCGGACCTGCAGCCGGCGATGAAGCCCGCCGACGCCTACGCGCGCATCGCGCACCGCGACACCGAGCGCGTGGAGATCGACGAGTTGGAGGGGCGCATCACCACCTCGCTGGTGACGCCGTATCCGCCGGGCATCCCGCTGCTGATTCCGGGCGAGCGCTTCAACCGCAAGATCGTGGACTACCTGCGCTTCGTGCGTGCCTTCAACGAGAAATTCCCCGGCTTCGCCACCGACGTGCACGGCCTGGTGGAAGAGGAAATCGACGGCGTGCGGCGCTACTACGTGGACTGCGTGCGCGCCTGAGGCCGCGAACCGCTTTGCGGCAAGGCATGAAAAACGGCGCCCGAGGGCGCCGTTTTCTTTTCCTCGCCGTTCGCGCCGGGGGGGGCGGCGCGGGGAGGGCGGGCTTACTGCGGGGTGGAGCGCTCGCCGCCCATCACCTGGCTGAAGCCGCCGTCCACGTAGGTGATCTCGGCGCTAATGCCCGAGGCCAGGTCCGACATCAGGAACGCGGCGGCATTGCCCACGTCGTCGATCGTGACGTTGCGGCGCAGCGGCGCGTTCGTTTCCACGATGTCCAGAATTTTGTGGAAGCCCTTGATGCCCGAGGCCGCCAGCGTCTTGATCGGGCCGGCGGAGATGCCGTTGACGCGCACGCCGCGCGGGCCGAGGTTGGCCGCGAGGTAGCGCACGCTGGCTTCCAGCGAGGCCTTGGCCAGGCCCATGGTGTTGTACGAAGGCACGTAGCGCGCGGCGCCCAGGTAGCTCAGCGTCAGCAGCGCGCTGTTCTCGCGCAGCATGGGCAAGGCGGCCTTGGCCATGGCGGGGAAGCTGTAGGAGGAAATGTCGTGCGCAATGCGGAAGGCTTCACGCGAGAAGCCGTCGAGGAAGTCGCCGGCGATGGCTTCGCGCGGCGCGAAGCCGATGGAGTGCACGAAGCCGTCGAACTGCGGCCAGTGCTCCGAGAGATCGGCGAAGAGCTTGTCGATCTGCGCGTCGTCCGCCACGTCGCAGTCGAAGACCAGGTTCGAGTCGAACTCCTGGGCGAACTCGGTGATGCGTTCCTTGAAGCGCTCGCCGACGTAGCTGAACGCGAGTTCCGCGCCTTCGCGGCGGCAGGCGCGTGCTATGCCGTAGGCAATCGAGCGGTTGGACAGCAATCCCGTGATCAACAGCCGCTTGCCGGCAAGAAATCCCATGGTGGCTCCGAGAGGTCAAAAATTCGGGCGGGATTCTCGCACGCAGCTTGCTCCACTTCAGTGGGGTGTGTCGGTCACTTGCCGGTACAGCTCTTGCAGGGTACAATCCGCTTCTCGCTGAATACCTGAATGGGCGGATCTTCCAGCCCTTTTTTTTTGCTTGATCGAATTTCGCATCCCTCACCGTTGCAACCACAGGAGGCCGCAGGTGGCGCCAGCCGCATGCGGGAAGGCATGAACTGGCAGGCTGCCATCGAGCGCACCGTCACGGGTCTGGGCTATGAGCTCGTGGAGGTGGAGCGCGCCGCGCGCGGCTTGCTGCGCGTGACCATCGACCGCGTGCCGGGCCAGGTGTACCCCGGTCCCGAGTCCGAGTCGGTGACGGTGGACGACTGCGAGGCCGTGACGCGGCAGCTGCAGTACGTGCTGGAGGTGGAGAACGCAGATTACGCGCGGCTGGAGGTCTCCTCGCCCGGACTGGACCGTCCGCTCAAGCGCGAAGCGGACTACGTCCGCTTTGCCGGGGAACTGGTGGAGATCACGCTGAAGCTGCCGTTCCAGGGGCGGCGCAAGTACCGCGGCGTGCTGCAGCCGCGGCCGGCGCCGCAATCGGGTGCCGGCGAGGGCAGCGCCGCCGAGGAGGCCGTCGCGGTGGCCCCTGCTGGCTGGCGGCTGGTGCTGCAGGACGAGACGCCGGCGGCAGCGCGCAAGGGCGGGAGCAAGGCCGGACGCTCCAACGCCAAGGCGCGTGCCAAGACCGTGGACGAGGAGGCGCCGGTGCAGGTGCTGGACTTCGCCTTCGATGAAGTGCGTGAGGCCCGGCTGGTGCCGGTGGTGGATTTCAAGGGCCGGCGGGCCCGCGCTGCGCAGCCGCAGGAGCCGCAGCAGGACGGAGGACGCACAGAATGAACCGCGAAATGTTGATGCTGGTGGACGCCATCTCGCGCGAGAAGAGCGTCGAGCGCGACGTGGTGTTCGGCGCCGTGGAGGCGGCCCTGGCCTCGGCCACCAAGAAGCTCCATGGTGGCGAGGTGGACATCCGCGTGGCCATCGACCGCGACACCGGCGAGTACGAGACCTTCCGCCGCTGGCTGGTGGTGCCTGACAGCGCCGGGCTGCAGAACCCGGACGCCGAGGAGTTGCTGTCGGATGCGCGCGACCGCATCGCTGACATCGAAGAGGGTGACTACATCGAGGAGCCCATTGAGTCCGTGACCATCGGGCGCATCGGTGCGCAGGCCGCCAAGCAGGTGATCCTGCAGAAGATCCGTGACGCCGAGCGCGAGCAGCTGCTTAATGACTTTCTCGCCCGCGGCGAGAAGATCATGGTGGGCACCGTCAAGCGGCTGGACAAGGGCGACATCGTCGTCGAGAGCGGCCGCGTCGAAGGCCGGCTCAAGCGCAGCGAGATGATTCCCAAGGAAAACCTGCGCACCGGCGACCGCGTGCGTGCGTTCATCGCCGGCATCGACCCAACCGTCCGCGGGCCGCAGATCATGCTCTCGCGCGCCGCGCCGGGTTTCATGGTCGAGCTGTTCGCGCAGGAAGTGCCCGAGATCGAGCAGGGTCTGCTGGAGATCAAGAGCTGCGCCCGCGACCCCGGCAGCCGCGCCAAGATCGCCGTGCTCTCGCACGACAAGCGCGTGGACCCGATCGGTACCTGCGTCGGTGTGCGCGGCTCGCGCGTGAACGCCGTGACCAACGAGCTGGCCGGCGAGCGCGTGGACATCGTCTTGTGGTCCGAGGATCCGGCCCAATTTGTGATCGGTGCGCTGGCGCCGGCCAACGTGCAGTCGATCGTGGTAGACGAGGAGCGTCACGCGATGGACGTGGTGGTGGACGAGGAGAACCTCGCCATCGCCATCGGCCGTGGCGGCCAGAACGTGCGCCTGGCCTCCGACCTCACCGGTTGGCGCATCAACATCATGACGGCCGAGGAATCGCAGGCCAAGCAGGCTTCCGAAACCGAGAAGCTGCGTAGCCTGTTCGTGGAGAAGCTCGACGTGGACGAGGAGGTCGCCGACATCCTCATTGCCGAGGGCTTCGCCAGCCTGGAAGAAGTTGCCTACGTTCCCATGCAGGAAATGCTGGAAATCGAGGCCTTTGACGAGGAAACCGTGGGAGAGCTGCGCAAGCGTGCCAAGGATGCGCTGCTGACCATGGAAATTGCGCGCGAGGAAGCCGTGGAGGAGGTGTCGCAGGATCTGCGCGACCTCGACGGCCTCACGCCCGAAGTGATTGCCAAGCTGGCCGACGGCGGTGTTCATACCCGCGACGACCTGGCCGACCTGGCCGTCGATGAACTGACTGAAATGACTGGCCTGGACGACGTGGCGGCCAAGGCTTTGATCATGAAGGCGCGTGAACACTGGTTCAACGCCTGATCATCATCCCTGACCCACGCCCGCAAGACCGCATCGCCCAGCAAGCAAGGATTCCCATAATGGCCGTGACAACCGTCGCTCAGTTCGCCGCCCAGCTCAATCGCCCGGCGTCGACACTGCTCGAGCAACTGCAGTCCGCCGGTGTCAGCAAGCGCTCCACCGACGACGCGCTCACCGATGCCGACAAGGAGCGGCTGCTGGCTCATCTGCGCAGCAGCCACGGAACCGGCGGAGGCGATCGCAAGAAGATCACGCTCACGAGCCGGAGCACCAGCGAGATCAAGCAGGCCGATGCCTCCGGCAAGGCCCGCACGATCCAGGTAGAAGTGCGCAAGAAGCGCACGTTCGTGAAGCCTGACGAGGCGCCCGCGCCCGAGATTTCGGCTGAAGAGCTGCGCCGCCGCGAGGAAGAGGCGCGCGCCCAGGCCGAGGCCCTGCGCCGCCAGGAAGAGGAGCTGGCCGAGCGCCAGCGCCAGCGCGAAGCCGAGGAAAAGCGCCAGCGCGAGGAGGCCGAGGCCGCTCGCCGTGCCCGCGAGGCCGAAGAGGCCGCGGCGCGCGAGCGCGAGGCTGCCGCCACCAAGGAGGCGCAGGCCGCTCAGGCGGCGCAGGCCGCCAAGACCGCCCGTGAGCAGGCCGCGGCCCGCGCCGCTGCCGAGGCCGCGGCGTTGCAGGCGGCTTCTCGTCGCCAGCACCAGGGTGTACGCCATGCGCCGCGCCAGCAGCCCGCCTCCCGTGCCGGCGCGCCGGCTCCCGCACCGGCCGCCGCCGCTCCGGCGCCTGCCCCGGTTGCTGCACCCGCGCCGGCTCCCGCACCGATTCCCGTGCCGCCGCGTGGTGCGCCCGCGGTCGCTGCGCCGGCTACACCTGCGCCTGCCGCCGAGCCGCCCAAGCCCGCGCTGCGCGTGGTGAAGGCTGCCGAGGTGGCCGATGCCGAGAAGCAGCGCCTGGCCGAGCTGGAACGCCGCCGCAAGGCCGCCGAGGCCGAGGCCGCTGCCATTCGCGCCATGATGAATGCGCCCAAGAAGGTGCTCGTGGCCAAGAAGGAGGAGCCCAAGCCGGCGCCTGCGCCCATCAAGGGCACCATCCACAAGCCCGCAGCCAAGACGGCTGGCGGTGCGCCCGCACCCGCGCAGGCGACGGCGGCCCCCGGTGCCAAGCCCGGCGACAAGAAGTCGGTCAAGTCCGAGAAGCTGTCTTCCAGCTGGGCCGATGACGCCGCCAAGAAGCGCGCCGCGGTCAAGGGCCGCACCGACGCCGGTGCCGGCGCCGCCCGCGCGGGCTGGCGTTCGCCGCGTGGCGGCCGCCGTGGCGGCGATCGCGACGAGCGCGGTTCGTCCAGCTTCGTGGCGCCGACCGAGCCGCAAGTGCAGGAAGTGCACGTGCCCGAGACCATCAGCGTCGCGGACCTGGCGCACAAGATGAGCGTCAAGGCCTCCGAGGTCATCAAGCAGCTGATGAAGCTGGGCCAGATGGTCACCATCAACCAGCAGCTGGACCAGGAGACCGCGATGATCGTGGTCGAGGAAATGGGCCACAAGGCCTTCGCGGCCAAGCTGGACGACCCGGAAGCCTTCCTGGAAGAGGAAGCCGCCACCAGCACCGCGGAGCAGAAGCCGCGCGCCCCGGTGGTCACGGTCATGGGCCACGTGGACCACGGCAAGACGTCGCTGCTGGACTACATCCGCCGCTCGCGCGTGGCGGCGGGCGAAGCCGGCGGCATCACGCAGCACATCGGCGCCTACCACGTCGAAACGCCGCGTGGCGTCATCACCTTCCTGGACACCCCGGGCCACGAGGCCTTCACGGCCATGCGCGCCCGTGGCGCCAAGGCGACCGACATCGTCATCCTGGTGGTGGCGGCCGACGACGGTGTGATGCCCCAGACCAAGGAAGCCATCCACCACGCCAAGGCGGCCGGCGTGCCTCTGGTGGTGGCGATCAACAAGATCGACAAGCCTGATTCCAACCTGGATCGCGTGCGCAGCGAGCTGGTGGCCGAGGAGGTCGTGCCGGAAGAATTCGGCGGCGACTCGCCCTTCGTGCCCGTGTCCGCCCGTACCGGCCAGGGCATCGACGACCTGCTGGAGCAGGTGCTGCTGCAGGCCGAGGTGCTGGAGCTCAAGGCGGCGGAAGACACGCTGGCCAAGGGCTTGGTGATCGAAGCGCGCCTGGACAAGGGCCGCGGCCCCGTGGCCACGGTGCTGGTGCAGAGCGGCACCCTGAAGAAGGGCGACGTGGTGCTGGCCGGCTCCAGCTATGGCCGCGTGCGCGCCATGCTGGACGAGGACGGCAAGGCCACCGAGGCCGCCGGTCCGTCGATTCCCGTGGAGATCCAGGGCCTGACCGAGGTGCCGCAAGCCGGTGACGAGTTCATGGTGCTGGCCGACGAGCGCCGCGCCCGTGAGATCGCCACCTTCCGCCAGGGCAAGTACCGCGATGTCAAGCTGGCCAAGCAGCAGGCCGCCAAGCTGGAGAACATGTTCGACCAGATGGGCGCCGGCGACGTGCAGACGCTGCCGCTGATCATCAAGGCCGACGTGCAGGGCTCGCAGGAAGCGCTGGCTTCCTCGCTGCTCAAGCTCTCCACCGACGAGGTCAAGGTGCAGATCGTTCACGCGGCCGTGGGTGGCATCAGCGAGAGCGACGTCAATCTGGCCATCGCCTCCAAGGCGGTGATCGTGGGCTTCAACGTCCGTGCCGATGCCGGTGCGCGCAAGCTCGCCGAGAACAACGGCGTGGACCTGCGCTACTACAACATCATCTACGACGCCGTCGACGAGATCCGCGCGGCGATGTCGGGGATGCTGGCACCGGAGCAGAAGGAAGAAGCCCTGGGCACGGCGGAGATCCGCACCGTGTTCGTCGCCTCCAAGATCGGCACCGTGGCGGGCTGCATGGTCACCTCGGGTCTGGTGCGCCGCAACGCGCGCTTCCGCCTGCTGCGCGACAACGTGGTCATCTACACCGGCGAGATCGAGTCGGTGCGCCGCATGAAGGACGACGTGCGCGAGGTCAAGGAAGGCTTCGAGTGCGGCATCAAGCTCAAGAACTACAACGACATCGCCGAGGGCGACCAGATCGAGGTGTTCGAGATCAAGGAGGTGGCGCGCACGCTGTAATCCAGCCTGCCGTCCCTTTCTGACGCAGCCCCGCCCCAGAAGGGCGGGGTTTGTATTTCAGGAGCTCCGCATGCGACACAAGAGAAGCATCCCCAACCGCAGTTTCCGCATTGCCGACCAGATCCAGCGCGACGTGGCCGAGCTCGTGCGCGAGCTCAAGGACCCGCGCGTGGGCATGGTCACGATCAATGCCGTCGAGGTCACGCCCGATTACGCGCACGCGAAGGTTTTCTTCTCGCTGCTGGTGGGCGACCCGCAGCAGACCCAGCAGGCTCTCAACGAGGCTGCCGGTTTTCTGCGCAACAGCCTGTTCAAGCGGCTGCAGATCCACACCGTGCCCACGCTGCACTTCCAGTTCGATCGCACCACCGAGCGCGCGGCCGAGCTGGGCGCCTTGATCGCGCAGGCCAACGCCACGCGCGCCAAGGAGGACTGACCCCATGAGCGGCGCCGCGCGCTCCCCTCGTCCTGTCCGTGTGCGCCGCGCGCTGCACGGCGTGCTGTTGCTGGACAAGCCGCTGGGCTGGTCCAGCAACGACGCGCTGCAGAAGGTGAAGTGGCTGCTGCGCGCCGAGAAGGCGGGCCACACCGGCACGCTGGACCCGCTGGCCACCGGCCTGCTGCCGCTGTGCTTCGGCGCGGCCACCAAGTTCTCGCAGGTGAGCCTGGAGGCCGACAAGCGCTACACCGCCACGCTCAAGCTGGGCCAGGTCACGACCACCGGCGACGCCGAGGGCGAGATCGTCAGCGAGCGCCCCGTGGCCGTGACCCGCGCTGCCATCGAGGAGGCCTGCGCGCGCCTGACCGGCGTGATCGAGCAGGTGCCGCCGATGCACTCCGCGCTCAAGAAGGACGGCAAGGCGCTGTACGAGTACGCGCGCGCCGGCATCGAGGTGGAACGCGCGCCGCGGCAGATCACGATTCACGCGCTGGACATCCTGCACTGGCAAGGTGACGCACTGGTCATCGACGTGCGCTGCAGCAAGGGCACCTACGTGCGCACGCTGGCGCAGGACCTGGGCGAGTTGCTGGGCTGCGGCGCGCACCTCACGGCGCTGCGCCGCACCGGCAGCGGAGCGCTGACGGTGTCGCGCGCCATCAGCCTGGAGGCGCTGCAGGCGCTGGACGAGTCCGCGCGGCTGGCGCTGCTGCAGCCGCCGGACGCGCTGGTGGCGGACTGGCCGGCGATCCGGCTGCCAGCCGAGGAGGCCGCCCGCTTCCTCTCCGGGCTGCGCCGTCGCGTCAACCACCCCGACATGCCGGCGGTGCGCGTGTACGGACCCGAGGAGCGCGCCTTCCTGGGCTCGGCCCAGGTGCGCGCCGGCGAGCTCATTGCGCAGCGTCTGCTCAGCCCGCCCGAGGTACAGGCGCTGCTCCAAGTTCCCCAAGGCGCCGTGGCGCCGCAGGCCCAAGAGGCCGCCCTGAATCCCTGAAAGACGTTCTTTTATGAGCACCCAGATTCGCAACATCGCCATCATCGCGCACGTCGACCATGGCAAGACCACGATGGTCGACCAGCTCCTGCGCCAGTCCGGCACCTTCGCCGAGCACGAGAAGGTCGTTGACACCGTGATGGACAGCAACGCGATCGAGCGCGAGCGCGGCATCACCATCCTGGCCAAGAACTGCGCCGTGAGCTGGCAAGGCACGCACATCAACATCGTGGACACCCCGGGCCACGCCGACTTCGGCGGCGAGGTGGAGCGCGCGCTGTCCATGGTGGACGGCGTGGTGCTGCTGATCGACGCCCAGGAAGGCCCGATGCCGCAGACCCGCTTCGTGACCAAGAAGGCGCTGGCGCTGGGCCTCAAGCCCATCGTGGTCGTCAACAAGGTGGACAAGCCCGGCGCCAACTGCGACAAGGTCATCAACGCCGCCTTCGACCTGTTCGACAAGCTCGGCGCCACCGACGAGCAGCTGGACTTCCCCGTGGTCTACGCCTCGGGCATCAACGGCTGGTCCTCGCTGGAAGAGGGCGCTCCGGGCGAGCAGTGGGGCCCGGACATGTCGGCCCTGTTCAACACCATCCTCAAGCACGTGCCGGCGCACCAGGGCGACCCTGACGCCCCGCTGCAGCTGCAGATCTCGGCGCTGGACTACAACAGCTTCGTCGGTCGCATCGGCGTGGGCCGCGTCAACGCCGGCAAGATCAAGCCGGCCATGGACGTGCTGGTGATGGAAGGTCCGGACGGCAAGTCCTTCAAGGGCCGCGTCAACCAGGTGCTGACCTTCCAGGGCCTGGACCGCATGCAGGTGACGGAAGCCGGCCCGGGCGACATCGTGCTGATCAACGGCATCGAGGACCTGGGCATCGGCGTGACCGTGACCGACCCGGCCAATCCGCAGCCGCTGCCCATGCTGCGCATCGACGAGCCGACGCTGACGATGAACTTCTGCGTCAACACCTCGCCGCTGGCCGGCCGCGAAGGCAAGTACGTCACCAGCCGCCAGATCTGGGACCGCCTGCAGAAGGAGCTGCAGAGCAACGTCGCGCTGCGCGTGAAGGAAACGGACGAGGACGGCGTGTTCGAGGTGGCGGGCCGCGGCGAGCTGCACCTGACCATCCTGCTGGAGAACATGCGCCGCGAGGGCTACGAGCTGGCCGTGTCCAAGCCGCGCGTGGTGTTCCGCGAGATCGACGGCGTGAAGATGGAGCCGATCGAGCTGGTGACGGCCGACATCGAGGAAGGCCACCAGGGCGGCGTGATGCAGGCGCTGGGCGAACGCAAGGGCGAGCTGGTGAACATGGAGCCGGACGGCCGCGGGCGCGTGCGCCTGGAGTACCGCATCCCGGCGCGGGGCCTGATCGGCTTCTCCAACGAGTTCCTGAACCTCACCCGCGGCTCGGGCCTGATCAGCAGCCTGTTCGACGGCTACGAGCCCTTCAAGGGCGACGTGGGCGGGCGCAAGAACGGCGTGCTGATCTCCATGGACGACGGCGAGATCTTCACCTACGCGCTGGGCAAGCTCGACGACCGCGGCCGCATGTTCGTGAAGGCGGGCGACCCGGTGTACGAAGGCATGATCGTGGGCGTGCACAACCGCGACAACGACCTGGTGGTCAACGCCACGCGCACCAAGCAGCTGACCAACTTCCGCGTCAGCGGCAAGGAAGACGCGATCAAGATCACGCCGCCGATCGAGTGCACGCTGGAGTACGGCGTGGAGTTCATCGAGGACGACGAGCTGGTGGAGATCACCCCGAAGTCGATCCGGCTGCGCAAGCGCTTCCTGAAGGAGCACGAACGTAAGCGTGCACAGCGCGAAGGCGCTTGAGCGCTACGCGCTCAAGCACCGGGGGCGCTGTCATGGCGGCACCCCCAGTCCCCGCCAGCGGGGGCTCTAGCTAGACGATTGCCCGGGCCGCTCTGCGGCCCTCTTTCATTGGGCCGCAGGTCTGTTGCGATGAGGTGTCGCCTCCCTCGCTGCTTCTGTCCCGAACCTCGTTAACCGTTCTCTGGAGCCGTTCTCGTCATGACCCACCGCCAAGGCATAACCGCCATGCTGCTCGTGACCCTGCTGTGGAGCATCGCGGGGGTGGTGACGCGGCACCTGGACAGCGCGGCCAGCTTCGAGGTGACCTTCTGGCGCAGCGCCTTCAATGCGCTGACGCTGGGCGTGCTGCTGGCCGTGCTTCGCGGCCCGCGCGTGGTGTGGGCCACGCTGCGCTCGGGCGGGCGCACGCTCTGGCTGTCGGGCCTGTGCTGGAGCGTGATGTTCACCGCCTTCATGGTGGCGCTCACGCTCACCACCGTGGCCAACGTGCTGGTGACCATGGCGCTGGGGCCGCTGTTCACGGCGCTGCTGTCGCGCTTCGTGCTCAAGCACCGGCTGGCCCTGCGCACCTGGACCGCCATCGTGCTGGCGGGCGCGGGGATCGCCTGGATGTACGGCAATGAGCTGCTGCACAGCGATTCGCGCGCGCTGCTGGGCATCGGCGTGGCGCTGGCGGTGCCGCTGTTCGCGGCCACCAACTGGACGGTGTTGCAGTACAGCCGCCGCCGTGGCGCCGAGCAGCCCGGCGGCGGGGACATGCTGCCGGCGGTGCTGATCGGCGCGCTGCTCTCGGCCGCCGCCACGCTGCCGCTGGCCGCCCCCTTCCAGGCCACGGGCTCCGACCTCGCCTGGCTGGCACTGCTGGGCGCGATGCAGCTGGCCGTGCCTTGCCTGCTGTGCGTGGCGGTGTCGCGCGTGCTGCACGCGCCGGAGATGTCGCTGCTGGGCTTGCTGGAAGTGCTGTTCGGCGTGCTCTGGGCCTGGCTGGGCGCGGGCGAGACGCCATCGTCTTCCGTGCTGGCCGGCGGCACGGTCGTGCTGGGAGCACTGGCGCTGGATGCGGCGCTGGGGTTGCGGCAGTCGTCCACGAGCAAGCCTGGTTCCGCACAACCTCAGACCGGCACGCGCATGCGTGCCTGAGGACAATCCCGCCCGTGAATTCCACCGCTACTTCCCCGATCTCTCCCTGGCGCCTGTCCGTCGCCCCCATGCTGGATGGGAAGCATGCATGTCTAAGTTATTGATTTGAAAGACGAAATTTCAGTAAATGCCGTTACGTTGCACTGGCATTGCATTTTTCGGCTGACGTGCCGATGAAGAGTGCAACATCTGTGCATCTGAGAAGAGGGACGGCTTAAGTGGAACTTCATGCAATTCGTTTGTTCAATTTTCAATCTTTTGGTGCGGGCCCGACAGAACTTACTCTGACCGATATAACTTATCTAATAGGTCCAAATGGATCCGGGAAAACAGCGGCTTTGCAAGCGCTGTGTCGACTTTTTGCGCTTGATCCTTCGTTGCGACGGATTCAGAAGTCAGACTTTTATGTTCCTCATAATGAGATAGAAATCCCAGAGGAAAGGGGTTTGTGGATAGAGGTCGACTTTTTATTCCCGGAGTTACTTGAAGACCAGGATGGTTCCACGGTTGCAATGCACTTCGGGCATATGCGCCTTGATGAAATGGGGGGTATACCTCGGGTTAGATACCGCCTTAGTGCTACCATGGGACTTGACGGGGATATCGAGGAAGTTTTGGTTTATGTGCTCGATCTAAATGAAGATGGATCACCGCTGAGCACGTCGCAAGTACCGAGAGCCGAGCGCAATTATATTCACGTGCATTATTTGCCGGCAAGGCGCGATCCTGCTGACCATATAGCTTATGGCGCAACAGCGCTTTTGGGCAGGATGCTGCGAGCCGTGAATTGGGATTCTGAAAGAGAAAAGGTAAAAAGTTTTACAGATCAGATCAGTAAATGTTTGTCGGAAAACCTATCGGTGAATTCGCTCAGCGATAGTTTGACACGTGTTTGGGGCGCTCTTCATAAAGGTAAATTTTTTGCTGACCCAAGGATAACCTTTGTCGCTTCTGAGGTTGAGGCTCTGCTGCGACATCTGTCGGTTTCATTCTCTCCCGGTCATGCTGAAGAAGTGGTTGATTTTTCTCGTCTTAGTGACGGTCAAAAATCAATGCTTTACCTTTCGTTGGTTTTATCATCTCAGGTAATTGGGCGTGATGCTCTTGCGGGAAATAGTTCATTCAATTTGGATAAACTTCTTCCGCCAAGTTTCACGATTATTGCAATCGAGGAGCCGGAAAATAGTTTATCTCCTTTTTATTTGGGGAGAATTGTTAATGCATTGAAGGCGACGACGAGTTATCCTGACGCTCAAGCACTTATTGCGACGCATGCCCCTTCAATGTTGCGTCGTGTTGACCCAAAGCAAATTCGTTATTTGAGGCTTAACGAGGGTCGCGTGACTTGTGTGACGCGTATCGTATTGCCAGAAGAAAATGATGAGGCATATAAATTCGTGCGAGAAGCTGTAGAGGCTTTCCCCGAAATTTACTTTTCACGCTTGGTTGTTCTAGGGGAGGGGGATAGCGAAGAGATTGTGTTGCCAAGAATTTTGCAAGCTAAGGGAGCGCCGGTTGATGAGTCTGCCGTTACTATAGCTCCTTTAGGTGGGCGGCATGTAAATCATTTTTGGCGCCTTTTGTCTGCGCTGCAAATACCCTTCTTCACTTTGCTTGATCTTGACGTTGCAAGACATCAGGCCGGATGGGGTCGCATTAAATATGTAAATGATCAGCTTGGGAAATATATGCCCAGCAAAAAGCTTCCTTCGAATTATGAGATTCCGCCTTGGAACTCTGATGAGTACAAAATTTTAGATTATCAGATGTTCCTCCATGAGTTGGAGGCAAGAGAAGTTTTTTTTGCGCAACCTTTGGATTTGGATTTTTCTATGCTTTCGGCTTATTGTGCCGCCTACGGGGTTAAAGCAGTCGCTCCTTCCGAGACTATAGTAAAGGCAGTGTTGGGGGATAGTCATCATAACTCTGCCCAATACAGCGCCGACCAGCTGCAACTTTTTCCCGGCTATCAAAAACTTTTTAAACTGGGCAGTAAACCGGCAGCCCACATAGAAGCCCTAGCAAAGCTTGATGACAGGCAGCTTTTGGCCGCTATGCCTCCGTCACTAGGACGCCTTGCGGATGCCGTAATTGCCAAACTTCTGGAGCTGCCCGAATGATTGCCGCTGATGCATGGAGTCCTGCAGACGAGATGACCCTTGAGCCCAATGCGTTGAAAGCTGCAAAAGAGCAGGATCGTTGCTTGGTGCTTACGGCAGGGCCGGGTGCGGGTAAAACAGAAATGCTTGCTCAGCGTGCCGACTTTCTACTTCGGACTGGGACTTGTCGCTACCCGAGACGGGTTCTAGCTATTTCTTTTAAGGTCGATGCGAGTAAAAATTTGAAGGAGCGCGTTCAGCGTCGATGTGGGCGAGACTTATCTTCTCGGCTTGATAGTTATACATTTCATGCTTTTGCTAAACGTATTATAGATAAATTTAGACCAGTATTGACGGGCAAAGATGCTCTTGATGCTGGATATAAAATTGGTAATCAGAGGATTTCTAGAAAGCAGATCGAATTTAGCGATCTTGTTCCGTTGGCAATTCAGATATTGGAAAATTCTGTGGTTGCTCGGAACGCTATTCGTCAAACTTATACTGATGTGTTTTTGGATGAGTTCCAGGATTGTACTGATAAGCAGTACGAGTTGGTGAAGCTGGCTTTCCTTGGTACGTCTATTCGTCTTACAGCGGTAGGCGATGTTAAGCAAAAAATTATGGGCTGGGCCGGTGCGCTAGATGGAATATTTAAGAAATTCGAAGTGGATTTCAGG
Organism: uncultured Azohydromonas sp.; assembly: GCF_937926365.1. Taxonomy (GTDB): domain Bacteria; phylum Pseudomonadota; class Gammaproteobacteria; order Burkholderiales; family Burkholderiaceae_C; genus Azohydromonas. The sequence continues at coordinate 38,828 of NZ_CALAOH010000226.1, forward strand.
GCTGTTTCATTGCATATGTACCGCAATTTTCGATCGCAGCCGCGCCTCTTGCGCTTGCAAAATGAGATTATTCGTGTGCTTGATCCTGCGTCGGTCATGCCCGATGAGCAGTTGATGGGAGATGGTGGAAAAATATTTGCTTGGAGCTTTAAGAATTGTGAAGGCGAAGCGAATTTTTTGGCCGACATGATTTTGAGCTTGATTGAGGTTGAGCGAGTTCCTTTGTCGGAAATTGCGGTTTTGGTTTCGAGACAACTGAATCTTTATGCTGCTCCTCTAATGTCTGCTTTGGAGCGTAGAGGGGTGCCTTTCCGAAATGAACAGGAAATTCAGGATATTTCCACTGAGCCGGTGGCTAGGCTTATTGTTGATTATTTATCTTGCTTGTATGGTGAGCGTGAGCCTAAGGCTTGGACTCGGTTGATAGAATTAATGGCCCCATTTGCCGATGAAGATGTTCGGGGCGGTATTCGGCTGGATTTTTTAAGCTTTATCAAGAATGAGCGGAAGAATAGGATTGATGCTCATAGAAGCAAAGGAGCATATTTTGGTTGGTGGGAATCTGTATGTGCATTCTTGGAAAAAGTTGGAATAGAAGGCTTGACGGCGCTTTCGCCGGATTATGAATCTCATAACAGACTTGGAGACGTTATTTTTGATGCAAAATCAAAAATAGAGGAATTAATGAAACTGGAGCCTGATTTGCCGAAGGCTTTGATGAGGTTCTCCGATGATCAGGCTGTTCGTATTCTGACAATTCATAAAAGTAAAGGGTTAGAGTTCGAGTCGGTAATCATGATAGCTGTTGAGGATGAGATTTTCTTTGGTGATGCTGATGAAAATCGTTGTGCCTTCTTTGTTGGCGTATCGCGTGCTAAACGAAGACTTGTCGTAACGCACGCTTGGGAGCGGGCAAAACCAGTTGGGCACAGTGGCAACTGGACTGTGTGCCGTTCGCCTCAGAAGGAATATATTGGCTATGTTTTGCCGTTTATTAATAACAAATAGCCAATATTTTCATACTTGCGACTGCTCCCATAGTCGGGAAGCCTCGGACCGCGCCTTATCAATCCAGGCTCCTAAATCTTCACAAGACACCATCAGCGGAGCCTTCCTGCTAGCGGTAAGGCGAAACGTCGGAACCGGCAATTCGTTACGCGCTGCCTTCTTCAATGCCTCCTCGTAGCTCAGGCAAAAGAACCGCTCGCACACTTCCGACAGCGGAATGGTCGGCGTCTTGTAGAGGCTCATGAGGGCGAAAGCCGTGATCACGGGGCAACCTTCTTCGATGCGTTGTTGAGCGGTGCGGCATCGATGCCGCCCTTTTCTTCATTGGCCAGCTGCAGCAGCACGTCCGCGTGGCAGGGCCCGCTCAGCGGGCACCAGCACGCCAGGTTCTTGCCGCGCAGCTCGCGACGGATGTCGGCCAGCGTCGTCTGGATGGCTTGGCCGCGGACCTCGGCGACAAAGCCGCCTTGCTCCTGGAGCAGGCGCCGGAACAGGCCGACAGCAACCTCGGGCGCCATGGGCTGGCCGTCGCCGTGCAGCTTGAACGGGTTGCCCCAGCGGGTGGTCCGGTCCACCTTCACCGTGTTCGCGGGCATCCGCCAGCCTTTGGCACGGCTGAGCTGGATGCGGATCGGGATGCTGCTCATGTGTCGAATCCTCTTTTTGATCGCCCTTTGTGCCGGGCCTAGGCCTGCTATGGCGCGAAATGTTTGGTAGGTAATTCGCGCTCGGCCCGGCTGCCCTTAGGTAAGGCCAGTAATCCGAGGGCAGATGAAAAAATCGGTGTCCGTTAGGTCGCACGTAGGTCGACGTTGGTGCGGCTGTTGAGGTGGTCAGGACTTCGTCGTCGTCGTCTCCGCTGTCCGTGTCCGTTGGGCAGCGCGTGCAGACGTCTGTGCTCATGCAGCGCTTCACCTGGAGCCGGCGCTGCAGGTGCTGCGGTCACCTCCGATGTGGTCGCAGCAGTGACGCTGTTGGCCAGCGCGGCAGCAGGTGCCGGCGAAAGCCACGCGGCCGCGGCGGCGCGCGCCTGGTCCACGACACGGGCCGCCGCCGGCGCGCCTTTTGAGGGGGGTGCCAGCTCAGCCACGGCCGGCGCTGCCTGCGCTTCACGCGCCGTGCGGAAGAGGGCGCCGGCGGCGGACATGAACACCAGGCCCACGAGGCCGATCAGCCCGGCGCGCAGCGTCGCGTACAGCGCCGTGCGGTCCGCGCCCAGCAGGGTAGTGAGCGTCGGCCGGCGCGCGGCCTGCAGCTGCTGCAGCTCGGCGGCCAGCGGCGCGATCGTTGCCTCTGCATCGTCGGCTTGGCGCAGGGTGCGCGCCGCGGCTGTGATGGCCTGCGCCTGGGCCTGCGTGGCCGCGAGCTCGCGGCGGCCGGCGGCCACGGCGCGGTGGTTGCTGATGGCGGCCTGCAGCTCCTCGATGCGGGCACCAGCGGCGGCCTCCGTCGCATCCGCGGACTGCACTAGCGCGAGCTGCGTGACGGCCATGGAGCCGACTTCGAAGATGAACAGCGCCGCGCCCAGCGACAGCAGCACGGCGCGCACGCCGCGCAGCACGTACCGCGGCAGCACGGCGGCAAAGCCGAAGGCAGCGAGCTGGCCGACGGTCAGCAGCACGCCGGCGGCGATCAGCGCCTGGCGCGCCGTCTCGTCGCGCTCGGTCTGCAGCAGGCCCAGGACGAAGAACCAGGTGGCGACGGTGCTGGCGGACAGGCCGATCAGCCCGGCCACGCCGCCCAGCGCGCGGTACGCGCCCGGCGTCATGTGAGAGTGCATAGGGCTGCTCATGCCGCGGCGCGTTCCTGTTGCGCAGCGAGCCAGGCGCGGCCAGCGTCCGTGATCTCCACATGCGTGCCGCTCTGCCGGCCGTCCTGGCCTTGCACCAGGCCCATGCTCATCAGCGTCAGCACCGTGGCCTTGTGCAGCAGGCGCAGCTCTACGGCGGCTTCCTGCAGCAGCCGGCGCAGGATGCCGCCGGCCATGGACTGGGTGACGATGTCGAAATCCTCGATGCACGGCTCCGCCCGGACCACGGGCGCGGGTGCGCTGGCCGGCTCTGCTGCATCTCCATCGGCGGCTGCGGCAGGCGGTTCAACAGCTGGCGTGTCGGCGTCGTCCAGCGTCAGCCAGCCCTGGGCCTGCAGCTCGGCCAGTTCCTCCGGCGTGTGCTCGATGCGCTCCTCGGCCGCAACGGCGTCGTTAGGCGCATTCGGCTCCGAGGCCTCGCCCGTCGGCTCTTCCACCAGCAGCATCTGGCCGGCGCGCGCGGCCTCGATGTCAACGCCGTAGTACTTCGCGGCCGCGAGCAGCTGGTGCGGCTGCTCGTCCTCGTCGTCAATGCAGCCCGCCGGGACGATGACGTTTTCAACGAGCGTGCAGTCGATCAGCAGCTGCGTCATCTCCTGGGGCGAGGCCTGCTCGATGCTCTCCAGCAGCGTCTCCACGTCCTCGCAGTTCCACAGGCGCAACAGCGCGGTTTGATTCCAGGTCGGCGCTTCCTTGACGGCCGTGCGCACCACCATGCGCAGGTCGAACTCGCTGCGCTCGGTCGCGGCCATCGCGGCGCGCACCGACTGCAGCAGCGCGAAGCGCTTGGGCAGCTCCTCGGCGGCGCGCTCTTCCTTCTTCGCATACTCCGCCTGCCGCTGGCGGTTCACTTCCTGCCAGTCGTAGCCGCTGTTCTTCTTCTTCGCCGGCGGCTCGATGTCCGCGGCCTTGAGCGAAGCGGCGGCCACCGCTTCAACGACCTTGCCGTCGTACGGGCTCTGAATCAGCACCGTCTCGACGGCCGGCGCGTCTACGCCCTTTCCCTTCTTGGCCTTCTTGAGCTGGTCCTTGACGTCCTTGAGCGCGACGTACGCGCCCTTCACCGTGCCGTCCTTGCCGATCGATGCGCGGGCCCGGTTGCCCTCGATCACCACCTTGCCCTGTTCCTGCAGCGCTTCAGCCTGGCGGCGCAGGTGCGCTTTCTTCTTCTCGGCGCAGCATGCCGGGTCGGTGCACAGGTCGGGGCCGTAGGCGGCACGGCGGGTGCCCCAGGACGTTTGTGAGTCCTTGAGCGTGTCGGCGTACTCCGGCGCATTGCCGGAGCGCTTCGGGCATGCACTGCAGACGCCTGCACTGGGCAGCAGGGTTGCGTCTTCAGGGGCAAAGATCACGTCCTTCAGGCGCAGCGTGAACTGTTCGATCAACAGGTCGCGGATGTTCCGGAAGTTGCGTTTCCCGCCGTCGCCCAAGTCCCAGTACTTCGCCTTGATGCGCGCCAGTGCCTTCTGCTGCACCGTCGCGGGGCCCAGGCGCGCAATCAGCAGTGCAACCTCGCTGCCGATCTCGCCCTTCACGCACGCTTCGCGGATCTCCGGCACGGCCTCCAACAGTTTCAGCCTGCCGTATACGTAGGACTTGGACTTGCCCGCTTGCTCGGCCAGCTCGTCGGCCGTCACGCCGTGGTCGCGCATGAGAGCCTGAAAACCTTCGGCCTCCTCGATCGGGTGCACATCGCGCCGCTGCAGGTTCTCGCTGATCTGCGCGCGCTTGACCTCCTCGTCGGTCATCTCGCGCACCATGCAATCCACGCTGGTCAGGCCTGCCGCCACGGCGCCGCGCTTGCGGCGGTGGCCGAAGACCACCTCGTAGCCGTCCACCAGGTCGTCGCGCAGCGGGTTGGGCCGGCGCGGGCGCACCAGCAGCGGCTGCAGCACGCGGCGGTGCTGGCGGATGTCGGCGGCTAGCTCCTCGATGTCAAGGAACGTGCGGCGCGGGTTGGTGGGCGAGTCGTGCAGCTGGTCGAGCGGGATCTGAACGATCGTCGCCGGGTCAACGGTCAGGGTAGGGGTGTCCATCACGCTCCCTTCTGCAGCGCCGGCCCGGCTCGGTAGGTGTCGCCCTCGCGCACCAGCACGCGCCGGCGCACCTGCGCGGACAGCTTGGCCGACGCGGTGCGTACGTCGTCGACGTCGAACTTCACCGTGACGTCGTTGACGGTCAGCTCCTCGTCCGGGTTGGCCGTGAAGAAGGCCAGCACCTGGTCGGCGAGGACGTTGCGAGGCAAGTTCTTCAGCGGCATGCGGCCTCCTCGTTGCGGGCCAGTGCCGTGTTGACCAGCCGCGTCAGCCCCTTGTCTTCCGCCTCGCGCGCCAGTGCCGAGAACTCCGCCCCGGTGGGGCAGGCCCGGCGCAGCGCGCGCAGCACCAGGGCGGGCACGTCGCGGTCCGCGGCGCCGGGCAGGTCCTGCCACAGCTCGGGCGCCACGAGGCCCAGGTCGATCACCATCCAACCCGCGGCACCGCGCAGCGCGCGCAGGCGCACGGCGCGGGACGATGCGGTGTTCACGCGGTGCAGGTGCATGGCGGTACCGTCGGGCAGCCAGATGGCATGAGGGGCCGCGCGCACCACGGTGCAGTACATGGGGGCGGTGCTCATGCCGGCCTCGCCGCGGCGCGCACCAGGTGCGCGTGCTGCCCATGGCGCAGCAGCAGGCCGCGCTCGGCGAGGTAGTCCAGCAGCTCGCGCGTGGTGTCGGCCGTGGTGGGGCAGACCTCGCGTTCATCGAGCAGCGGGCGCACGTCGCGCCACACGGTGCCGTCGAGCTTCACCGGGTAGGCGCCGGCCTCGATGTTCTGCAGCAGCGCCGCGTCGGTGCGGGCGAACTGCACACGCAGGGCTTCCAGCTCGGTGGCAGTCGGCTGCGTGTTGGCCAGCGTGGTCCGCTGGGCAAGGGCGCCGCGGCTCATGACAGCACCGCAACAAGGTTGACGATCACCGCAGCGTAGGCCGCGAAGGACGTTGCCACGTACAGCCGTGCGTTTCGGGCGAGCTGAGCGGTGCCCCGTAGGGTGTCGTCGGTGATGAGCTGATTGGTAGTGGCCGGCTGTGCAGGTGTCCGCACATAAAACAGTCGCTGCGATGGGGTCTGACCCAGTCCCATAGTTGCCTCGTCCAGTAAAAGTGGCGATGATCAAAACTATGCGATTTGCATCGTACGCTGTCAAGCAAGATGCATAGCAGCGCAGCGCAATGTGCTCAGAGATCAAGCACGTGAAGATGCGATTGTGTTAGAAACTGTATAAAACAACAGTATCAAGGACTGGGATGGTTCCAGAGCAGTACGTGGTAGTGCACAACGAGGTTGTGGCGGCAATTGGCCGCGACCGGGTTGTGTATGCACGCGCCCGCGGAGCGCTGTGTCCGGCCGGTGTCTCTGCGCTGTATGCGTGCTTAGCGGCGACCTATTCAGGTCGCGCACCACGTGGCTTGGTGCTGGATTTCAGGTTCGCCCGGAATGTTGGCGGCGCCGACATTCAAGATGCGGTAGTGGAGTCATGCGGCTGGAATCGGTTGAGGTTGCCGACAGCAGTCATTTGCCTGCCTGAGCAGGCGCATGCATTCAGGTGGTCGATTGCCTTGGACGCCTTACGTACCGGGCATCAGCGTCGCCTGTTTTATTCCCCTGAGCAGGGGCAGGGTTGGGTGCTAGATCCTGAGTCTGGGCTTCGAGGCTGACTGCATTGGTCGGCAGTGTGGGTAGCAGCAAGGCCTGTAGGAAAGCAAGAACGCGTTGCTGATCTTCCGCTAGAAGCCGGCCGTACAGCCGCGCTACCGACAGGGCCTCCGCGTCTAACGGCTCCGCCCCGGGCGGGCTGTCCATCCAACCGCGCGGCTTACGCATACCGGTTTCTAAAGAGTCGGCCATGTCGTCGCCGATCATGCGCCGGCCCTTTTCGCAGGCCGTCAAATGCGTGTCAGTAACCCCGGTAAGGGCCATCAGAGCAGACGGACCGCCGGCTTCGCGTAACAGCTCGCGTAGACGCTGACGCCGCGTTTCACGGTACGGCCGTGGCGCCTGATGGTCGTTGCTCCCCATAGCCAAACTGTATGCGTTTTGCATCGGGGAGGGCGATGCAGTATGCTTCGAATCAAACGGAGCAAATTGCATAGGATGGACCTTAGAACCTATATTGGGTCGCGCTCTGGTAAGCGCTCAGATGTCGTTGCGGACTTGGCAGGTCGGCTGGAGATCTCTGCGGTCTATCTCACGCAACTGTGTGCCGCGGGCGGAGCCAAAGCCAAACGTGAGCCTGCGCCACACCTGGCGGTAAGCATTGAATGGGAAACCAAGGGCGCTGTCCGACGTTGGGACTCCAGGCCGCGCGACTGGTGGTTGATCTGGCCGGAGATCATCGGGGTGCCTGGTGCGCCCGCAATCCCAGCTACGCCTGAAATCTCGGCGCCTGCTGACCAGCGCAGTGGCAAGGACCGGCGCAGCGGTGGGGATCGGCGTAGGGGTAAGCGGCGGAGCACCGATCCAGGCGGCACTTCATGAGCCGCGTGCTGCACAAGCTCGGCGCCGTCTCGACGAACTGGTCGTTACGCCGCCCCGACGGCGATCCTGCCCAGAGTTCCCAGCGCCCAGCTCATCTTGCGAAACATCACTTGTCCTTCCTGAGGTGGTTGCGTTTTGAAGCCAACAGCGTAACCCGACCCAGGAGGGAACTGGCTGCAGCCGTGTGCTGGCAGTACAGCGGCGGAGTGGGAACGGGTGAGTTCGCTCGCAGTTCCGATATCGACTCGCTCTCAGCATCGCGCGCAGCCCACGGGTATTGCCCAGCGCACGCCTGCCCATGCCGCACCTGCGGTCCGCGCCACGCGCGCCGGCAGGTATCGAAGAACGGGCGGCCTGTAGTGGCTCGCCCTGACATGGTTCCTGAACTCAACCAGTTTTCTACCCATGCCGCGAGTGTCCGCAGCTGCGGGCAGGGCGGCCATGGCGCCGTGAGGAGGTCGCTGCCATGGACATAAACGACGCGCCGCGCTATCTGGCGCGCAAATATCCGGGCGGCGCGGCTGCCCTGGCCTTCCGGATGGGAATGTCGTCCTCGACGCTGCAGCATCAGCTCGATCCCAACTGTCCCGGCCACAAGCTCGGCTGGGACACGGCCGTGGAGATGAGCGTGCTGGCCGACGACCCTGTGATGCTCAACGCCTTCGCCGCGGCGCTGCGGCGCATGACGCTGCCGCTGCCCGACGTGAGCCTGGCCGGCGAGTGCGTGCTGCAGGGCGTGGCCCAGGTCACGCGCGAGTTGGGCGACTACCTGGCGCACGTGAGCGAGGCCCTGGCCGACGGCCAGGTCAGCGACAACGAGCTGCGGCACTGCGAGCGCGAGCTCGGCCAGCTCATCGCCGCCGGCCAGCACCTGCAGGCGCTGCTGCACGCGCGCAACCAGGCCGCGAAGCCCGCGCACGAGCGCCGGCAGACGGTGCGGCGGGCGGCCGATCGGGGGCCGCGGTGATGGCCTGGATCAGCGGTGAACCCGGTGCCGCGGCTTGGCTGTTGGGGGCGGCACTCGCCGTGGCCGTTCGCGCGGCGCTGGCCCTGGCGCGCCGGCGCACCAGGCGCATGACCTGGAGCGGCCAGTGGTTCGAGGCCTCTACGTCCTGGCCGCCGCGGCGCGGTGTGAGCGCCGGGCAGGTGCCGCCGCACCGGAACCCGCCGAAGTCTCAATCCGATATCGGGTGCAGCGCAGGGGTTGGGAAGGGCGGGCGGTAGTGAGCTACAGGTCAAGCATCTGCGGCAACTGCTGCAGCACGTCGGGGGCCTGGTCCAGTGCGGCATCGAGGAGCCGCTTGGAGACCTCCTTCAGGGCGTCGGCGCCCAGTTGCTTCAACGCGCCCAGCACCTTCGACTTCTTCTCCGGCGGTAGTGCAGACGCCTGCACTTTGGCGGCCAGCAGTGCCTGCAGTGTTTCGGCCTCAAAGCGCACGGTGACGGTGCCGAGGATGGCGCCGAGGCCGCCGTCGTCTTGTAGGAAGTCCAAGCCTTTGGCGGTGATGCCGGCGAGGTGTATCTGCCTTCCGCGAGACAGCATGTCTGTCCAGCGCGCGTGTATCAGGCCGTGCTGGTGCAAGTACATCGCATTGAAGTTCCAAGCGCGATCGTCATTGCTCATGCCGAGCTGCCGAGGGTCCAGCTCTTCCGGATACGCAGCGGCGAGTTGCTGCAGCAGCGTCAGCTGCAGCTCGCGGTTCATCAATTCCATCGGTGCCCTCCCTGGGCACGGTTGTCGCGGGCAAGCCGCGGCGTTTCTAGAAGGCCGCCTATGCGCGGCAAGGAGCCAGTGATGAAACAACAAGCCCCCGCCGCGGCGGGTGATGTGGTGGAACGCCTAACCGGCGCGGAGCAGCAAGCGCTAGAGCGGGTGCTGGAGCGCCTGAGCGGTGGCTTGACCAACGCCAGCCTCACTCAGCTGCAGGGCGAGATGCCTACCGAGCTCGGCCAAGCCGCCCGACGCTTAGTGTTGGCGGCGTTCAGGCCTCGCTCGACTCCCGCAGCGTCTTGGCCAGTGTCGTCGTGATCAGGCCCAGAAACCGACCCGCGTTCGCCGCTTGTTCGTCGTCCGAGATGTCGTAGGCGAACCGAAGGCTGCCGCTGCCCAGTGCGGCCATGACGATGCGCTGCGCAGCGATTTCAGCGCGGTACGTCTCGGAGGAGTAGTCAAGAAAGTTGTCTGCCATGGGTAGCCCTCCCGGGGCTGGTGGTTGGTTACGGGATCGCCAGCTTACCCGGGGAGGTCGCCCGTCCTTTTGATCTACAGCGGCGCCGATATCGGCCCGTGTCTTCACCGGCCATAGGGAGGTCGTGATGGAAAAACAAGAAGTGTCCCGAGCGGTCACGCGTGCGGTCCAGGCAGATGTGTTGCAAGGTCCGCGGCTGCCGCGGCCGGGGAGCCAGCCGGACACGGTGCTCCAGATCGTGCGCGAGGCGTACAGGCTCGGACAGAAGGACCTGACGCGTCGAGAGATTCAGCGGATTTGGATGGCGCTTGACGAGCGCAACGGCGTACAGGAGGTGCTGCGCGATGCCGGCCTCGTCAGCCGCTGCGTGAGCGACCTGGTGAAGCGCCAGGCGCTGCAGCAGCTGCCCGCGTCCAGGAACCGGCACTGCACCGTCACCGGCGAGCTGGTGAGCGTCGTGGCGTTGATCAGCGCCTCAGCCGACGGCACGTAAGGAATTGCCGATTTCCGATATCGGACCTTATGGTCCGGCGCGCAGTGTTGAGGAGGTCGTTGCGCGATGAAATGGTTCAAGCGAAACATCGGCGACGAGCTGCTGGCCGTGGGCCGGCTGCCAGCGTTGCAGCGGGGCATCTACTGGTCCCTGGAGCTCTACTACAAGGGCGACGAGTCAGGCCTCGTGGTGGACCTGCAGGAGCTGGCCGCCATGGCCGGCGTCAACGTCCGCAAGAAGGGCGAGCGCGAGGCGCTGGAAGGGGTGCTGCGCCGCTTCTTCGTGCTCGGAGACGACGGGCGCCACCACCGAGCGGACTGGGATCGCGCCGTCGCGGCGTACCAGCGCGGCGCGCCGGCGGAAGACGATGCACAGGAGGAGGGCGGCCAGTCGTCAGGTGCTGAACGGCAGCGCCGGTACCGCGAGCGCAAGCGCCGCCGCAAAGCCCTTTCCGATATCGGCGTGCCCGTTCAGGCGGACGCCAGTCTTGAAGAGCTGCGTGCCCTGTGTGTCCAGCATCTGGGCGAGACGGCATCGGCGGCGCTGGGCGACACGGACGGGGCCGGCGACACCGATGGCGTAACGCCGGTGACGTCACGCGTTACGCCCGTGACGCAGCCCCTTAAACCAGTAACCACAACCCATGAACCACCTTCCACCCCCACCACCCCCGGCGATGCAACGGTCGGTGTGGGTGGCGGAGAAGGTGACGCCGTAACGCCCTGCGTGACGGCTGCCGTCACGCCGTTACGGGAGGCGTCACGCTCCGATGCCGTGCGGTCCGTGGCGGCAGAGCTGACCGCCCAGGGGCTGCTCGTGCACCACACCGACGGCGATCTGCAACGGCTGGTCAGCGCCGGCTGGACGGCGCAGGCCATCCTGGACCAAGCGCCCAGGGCAGGCTGGAGCAGCGTGAAGGCGCCCATGGCCTGGCTGGCGGGAAAGGTGGCGAACCGGAGCGCCACCGCGCTGCCTGCGCCGGACGGCCCTGGTGCGCCAGGCGGCTGGCCGCAGACGCGCAGCGGCGTGGAGGCTATCGGCGTTGAGGCGGGTCTTGGCAAGTGGGATGAGGCGGCCTTCTACGCCCAGCGCGGCGAGTCGTTTGCGGAGTACGAAGCCCGGGTGAAACAGGCTGCCGGGCGCGAGCTGGAGGCTGTCGCATGAACGCACCGCTGGGGCCTTTGAAGCCCGACCGCGCGCCGCGGCGGCTCACCGGTGGACGGATTCAGCAGCGGCGAAGGGGGTAGGGAATGGACAAGGATGTCATCACGACAGAGGAGCGGTACAGCCGCGCCATCACCAGCAGCCATCTGCGGGCCGGCGATGCGGCCAGCGACGTTGATGTGCTGATCGCAGCCGGCGCCATGCGCGACGAGCTGGGGCCATTGCTCTACCGGCTGCGTGTCGAGCTGGACGGCGTGCGCGGCGAGCAGCTTCTCGTGCAGCAGCGACAGCGAGAAGTACAGGCGGCGATCAAGGTGTCCATGGCCTTGGTTCAGCGGGAGATGCGGCGCGGTCCGCCCCGGGCTGCCGAGGACCTCGAAGTCCTGCTGCGCCGCCAGCAGCAGCTGCACGGTGAAGAGCGCGTCGCCTATGCAAAGGCGCTGCAGCAGCTGCGCTCACTGCCGGCCGCACGCGACGCGCTGGGTCGTTGGGCCGTGGTGGAGGCGACCCGGCGGTACTTCATGCGGCCGGACAGCGTGGTCGTTGCGATCACCGGTCAGGTGTTGCGCACGTTCCTGGAACCGCGTTGCCAGAGCTGCCACGGCCTGGGCACCAAGGGAGGCAACGGCAAGCCGTTGCAGGTGTGCCGTTGGTGCAGTGGCACCGGTCGCGCGCAGGAGGCGCTGGGCCGTGATGATGTGGAGCGCAACTTCGCCACGTACCTGCTGGCGGAGATGGAGCGGCGCTTCTCGTTTGTCGATGCCGACATGCGGCACCACTTGCGCGGTCGGAATTTGCGCGGTTAGACTCCGCCCCACGCCGTGCCATGGTGCGTCCCGCACGGTGAATCTGACCAGCACGCTAGTGCTCAACCCGGTTCCGACCCGGGAGCTATCGGTGGGGTCAGTGCGTCTAAACAGCCCGCAGCAGCGGGCTTTTTCGTTTCTGGATCATCCACATGCCCAAGGCCGCGCCGAGATCCTGCGTGACCTGCGGCACGCTCGTGCGCGACGGCACCGCCCGGTGCGACGCCCACAAGGTCCGCGCCGGTACCTTTGCAGATCGCAGGCGCGGCACGCGGCAGCAACGCGGATACGGCGCCGACTGGGAGAAGCGCCGCCTGCGCATCCTGGAGCGCGACAAGGGCTTGTGCCGGTGTGACGAGTGCAAGCGCCTCAACCGCCTGCGCGTCGCTACCGAGGTGGACCACCGCATCAACAAGGCGACGTGGCTCGCACGCTTCGGCACGCTGGAAGGTGTGGACGAGGACGACAACCTGCAGGCCATCAACGTGGACTGCCACAAGGCGAAGACCGCCACCGAGAACCGGCCCCAGCTCCGCAGCGTGGCGCCGCGTTGAGGGCTCAACGGGTGCTCCCAGCGGGCAGCCGGCGCAGGCCGAGGCGCGCCGGGCGGCGGCGGCCAGGCCGGCCCCGACCCCAGCCCGTTTGGCGGGGAGGGGGGGGCCAAAAGTCTGGAGCCCGCCGCGCAGGACCGACCGTCCACCTGGATTTTTATGGGGACCAGAAAACTACCCCCGGGGGGTTGAAGGCGATAGAGGCCCCAGGACGCGCTGAAGCGCTCGGGGCCGCGCGCGCGCTCCCCGACTGAGAAAGCCGCTCCATGAGCCCAAAACCCTTCTCCTTCGCGGCCGGTGCGCCGCCCGATGGCGCCTCGAAACCCGCCTCCGGCGGCACCGAGGTGCGGTCGCCGGACCCGCCGCCGTGCACCGACCTGAGCGACCGCGAGGTCGCGCTCTACCACCACCTGTGCCAGATGCTGCGCGAGGCCGGCATCGAGCACATGACCGCCGGCCTGCCGATCGTGGTCATCGTCAAGACCTACGACGCCTGGCTCGATGCGCTGCAGCTGTGCGACGACCGCGGTCGCTACCGCACCTCGCAGAACGGCTACTCGTCCCTGCAGCCGTGGGCTGAGGACGAGAAGCGCCTGAAGATGGAGCTCGGCCAATGGTTGCCGAAGGCGTGCTTGACCATTCCGTCGCTGGCCAGGGTGCGCAAGGACGTCGGCGGGCCCAGCCCGCAGGACGACCTGTTCAGCGAGCTCGTCGGCCACGCTACCACCTCACCAAGAAGCAACTCGCCGCACTGACGCCGGCGCAGCTGCAGGAGTGGGACACGGCCTATGGCCTGCCCGTCCTGCAGGGCGACATCGTCACCGGCAAGTACACGTACCTGGCGGTCAAGCGGCACTACGAGGACCTGCAGCGCGCCGGCGAGCGCGGCCTCTACTTCGACGCGGCCAACGGCTGGCACGTCATCCAGTTCATCGAGCGCTTCTTCGTCCACATCAAGGGGCCGCTCGCTGGGCGGCCGATCCTGCTGGACCCGTGGCAGAAGTTCTGGACGGCGGTGCTCTACGGCTGGCGGCGCACCGCCGACGGCTCCCGGCGCTTTCACCGCGGCTATGAGGAGGTCGCGCGCAAGAACGGCAAGAGCACGTGGAAGGGGCCGCAGGGCGCCTACCTCTTCGGCTGGGCCGGCGAGATCGGCGCCGAGGTCTACGCCGTGGCCACCACGCGGGCCCAGGCCATGACGGTCTTCAAGCCCGCGTTCGACAACATCAAGAAGTGGGCGCGCCGCTCGCCCGGCGTCGCGCGCTCGTTCAAGATCTTCAACGGCCTCAACCAGGAAAAGATCGAGTGCGGCGAGTCGGTCTTCGCGCCGCTGCCGGCCAACGCCGACAACCTGGACGGCCTGAACCCGTCGGCCATCCTCTTCGACGAGCTGCACGCGCAGAAGACGCGCGACGTGTGGGACGTCATGGAGTCCGCGCTCGGTGCCCGGCGCGACCCGCTGCTGTCGGCGATCACCACCGCGGGCTACGTGCTCGACGGCATCTGCACCGAGATCCGGCAGTACCTGATCTCCGTGCTGGAGGGCAAGCGCGTCGATGACGCCTTCTTTGGCTACATCTACACGCTGGACGAAGGGGACGACCCCTTCGATGAGCGCAACTGGGTCAAGGCCAACCCGGGCCTGGGGCTGTCCAAGACCTGGGAGTACATGCGCACCATGGCGCGCAAGGCAGCCGCGCTGCCGTCGGCGCTGGCCAACTTCCTGACCAAGGACTTGAACGTCTGGGGCAGCGGTGCGGACAGCTGGTTCGACATCACGGTTTGGGACAAGGGCGGCAAGAAGTTCGACCCCGCGCTGCTGAAGGGCCGGCGCTGCTACGGCGGCCTGGACTTGGCCAGCACGCGCGACCTGGTCGCGCTGTCGCTGGTGTTCCCGCCCGACGATGACGACCCGGACGGCGATTGGTACGTGCTGGTGTGGCACTGGTGCCCGCAGTCGAAGATCGACACGCAGGAGCAGGACGACGCGGCCAACTACCGCGCCTGGCAGCAAGCCGGCTGGTTGGTGGGCACGCCGGGCGACGTGACCGACTACGAGCCGGTCAAGCAGCAGATCCTGCAGGCATGCCGGGACTACGACCTGGTCGAACTCGGCTTCGACCGCTGGAACGCACAGCAGCTGGCCAACGAACTGCTGGACCAGGACGTGCCGTTGGTGGAGGTGCCGCAGAACACCGGCGGCATGTACCCGGGCAGCAAGAAGCTGGAGCAGCTGGTCTACAGCAGACGTCTGCACCACGGCGGCAACCCGGTGCTGCGCTACTGCGCGGGCAACGTGGCGCTGCTCTTCGACAGCAACGACAACTTCCGGCCGGACAAGAAGAAGAGCCGGCCGCGTGGACGCATTGACGGCATCGTCGCGACCGTCATGGCGCTGAGCCGTGCCGCGGCGCCGCAGCCTGACAACTCGCCTGGCATCCAGGTGCTGAGGATCTGACCCGATGACCCGAACCTTCGACCTGTCCGCCAGGCGCCACGACTCGCGCGTGCTCGGCTCCTGGCTGGCCTCGCGCGAGGGCGGGGCCCAGCGGGCCGGCATCCAGGCCTCGGCCGCCGACGAGAACGCCGTCACCACGGGCCTCACGGCCCAGCAGCTGGTGAACGTGCTGGGGATGAGCAACACCTCGGCTGCCGGCGTGGCCGTCACGCAGGACACCGCGATGCGCGTGTCTGCCGTGTACGGCTGCGTCTCGCTCATCGCCGGTGCCATCGCTGGCCTGCCGCTGGCGATCTACGAGCGCAAGGGCGAGGAGAAGAGCCGTGCGTCACACGAGTACTGGGGCATGCTCAACGAGCAGCCGTGCGAGGAGATGTGCGCCTACACGGCCTGGGAGTACCTGATCAGCGCCAAGCTGTTCGGTGGCGACGGCTTCGCCAAGCTGCTGCGCCCCAGTCGCGTGAGCAGCCGCGTGATCGGCTGGAAGCCCTATCACTGGCAGCGCGTGACGCCGTTCAAGTCGGACGGCGAGCTGCTGTACCGCGTGGTGGAGGACGACGGCTCGGTGAACGTCCTGTACTCGGCAGACATGATTCACCTCACGTCCTTGGGCTTCGACGGTCGCACCAGTCCAAGCCCGATCACCTACGCCGCGCGCGAAGCCATCGGCATCTCGCTGGCCGGCCAGTCCTACAACGCCAGGTTCTTCAGCGAGGGTGCGGCCTTCGACTACGCGCTGAAAAGCGCCGGCAAGCTGGACGACAAGCAGCTCGCGCAGCTGCGCGAGAGCCTGGCCTTGAAGTACACCGGCGGCCCGAACAGCCGGCTGCCGCTGCTGCTCACCGGCGGGGTGGACGTGGCGCAGCTCACGGTGAACCCGAAGGACGCCGAGGTCCTGGCCACGCGGCTGTTCTCCGTCCAGGAGATCTGCCGCATCCTGGGTGTGCCGCCGTTCATGGTGGCGCACACCGACAAGACGACGAGCTGGGGAACGGGCATCGACTCCCAGGGCATCGGCTTCGTGCGCTACACGCTCCTGCGCCACCTTACGCAGATCCGCCAGGAGTTCAACCGCAAGTTGTGGCCGGGCCGCGGGCAGTACTACGCCGAGCACATCGTCGAGGCGCTGGAAAAAGCCGACCTGCTGACCCGCTTCCAGGCGTACCGCATTGCCGTAGGCCGCGCTGGTGAGCCGGGCTGGATGGTGCCCAACGAAGTGCGGCGCCGCGAAAACATGCCGCCGATCGAAGGCGGCGACAAGATCAACACCGGAGCACCCGACGATGCGCCAGCTTCTTCTCCTTCGCCTCCTGGCGGAAAACCGCCGGGCGTTTAAGCCCATCGAGCAGCGCATCGTCCGCACTGCAGACGCCAGCGATGCCACGGTCTACGTCTACGATCCCATCGTCGGCGACCGCGCCACGGCCGAGTACTGGGGCGGTGTCTGCCCGCAGGACTTCGTGCCCGCGCTCGCCGCACTGGACGTGGAAACCATCCACCTGCGCGTCAACACGCCGGGCGGCGATGTCTTCGCCGCGCAGGCCATGTCGCAGGCGATGCGCGAGCACAAGGCGCGCATCGTGGGCCACATCGACGGCTTGTCGGCCAGCGCGGGCACCGACCTGTGCTGCGCCTGCGACGAGGTGCGGATCAGCCCGGGCGGCATGTACATGATCCACCAGGCGTGGACCTTCGCCGCCGGCAACGCCGACGACCTTGAGGGCGTGGTGGGGCTGCTGCGCAAGGTGGACGGCACGATCGTGGACACCTACGAGCGCTTCACCGGCGGCGACCGCAAGCAGATCGAGGACTGGGTGAAGGCTGAAACCTGGTTCACCGCACAGGAGGCGGTGGATGCCGGCTTCGTGCACGCCATCGACGCCGGCGACAAGGGCGGTGACACCGCGGCCAAGGCCTCCGCCTGGAACCTGTCGGCCTACGCCAAGGCGCCGCGAATGCAGACGTCTGCACCGCCCCCGCCGGAGCCGCCCGCGGCCTCGGCCGACCACAGGGCCCGCCAGGCGCAGCGCATGCGGCTGCAGGCCCTCACCATCCCCAGGTAGCGCCCTCGCGCAACCGCATCCCGGCCCGCCCATCGGCGGGCTTTTTCATTTCCGGAAGGAAACCCAGATGAGCACCAAGCTCCAGCAACTGCGCGAGCGCCGCAACGCCAAGGCCCAGGAGGCCCAGGCGCTCAACAACAAGTACCCGGCCGACCAGCGCATGCCGAAAGGCGAGGCCGACCAGCTCGACGGCATCCTCAACGAGATCGAGGCCATCGACGCCGAGATCCAGCGCATGGAGCGCGCCGCGCAGCTGGCCGGCGACAACATGGGGCAGAACGAGCTGCGCGACCGCCACACGGTGGACCCCAACCGCCAGGAGAACCGCGACGGCAATGCCGCGCTGCGCGCCTACCTGGGTGGCGGCCTCATGGCGCTGACCGATGAACAGCGCCGCACCATGCTTGCGCGCCAGAACGACGACATCCGCCAGGCCATGAACCTGAACGGCGTGCGCAACGCCATGTCCACCGGCGTACCGACGGAGGGCGGCTACACCACGGCGCCCGAGTATTACGCCTCGCTCGAAGCAGCCATGCGTGCCTATGGCGGCATCTTCAGCGCGGTGGACACCATCCGCACCGGCACCGGTACGGCGATGAACTTCCCCACCACCGACGCGACGACGGAAGAGGGCGAGATCGTCGGCGAGGGCGGGCCCGCTACCGGTCAGGACACCGCGTTCGGCAACATCGCGCTGTCCGTCTACCGCTACAGCTCCAAGAAGATCGCGCTGCCCTGGGAGCTGATCCAGGACTCGTTCATCGACATCGAGGGCTACATCAACGAGCTGCTCGCGATGCGCCTGGGCCGGATTGGCAGCAAGCACCTCACCAACGGCACCGGCACCAACCAGCCGAAGGGCATCGTTACCGCCGCCACGTTGGGCAAGGCCGGCGCCACCGGTTCCACCACCAGCGTGGGCTATGACGACCTGGTGGACACGGAGCACAGCGTGGACCCGATCTACCGCGGCATGCCGGGTGTGGGCTGGATGTTCCACGACAACACGCTGAAGGCCGTCCGCAAGATCAAGGACGGCAACGGCCGCCCGATCTTCGTGCCCGGCTACGAGGCCGGCACGCCCGGCGGTGCACCCGACTCGTTGATGGGCAAGCCCATCGTGATCAACCAGGACATGCCGACCATGGCTGCCAATGCCAAGTCGATCCTGTACGGCGCGTTCAAGAAGTACAAGCGCCGCCTGGTGATGGACCTGACCATCTTCCGCATGACCGACTCGGCGTTCACGCTCAACGGCCAGGTCGGCTTCGTTGCCTTCAACCGCCAGGGCGGCAACCTCATCGACGCCGGCGGCGCCGTCAAGTACTTCCAGAACTCGGCCACCTGATGGCCACGGCACCGCCGGGCGCAGGCGTGCCCGCGGGCCACACCAGGAGAACACCATGGCAACGACCAAAACCGAAAAGCCGGCGCGCGCCCGCGTGCTGGTGGACTGCCCCGCGCTCGGCGTGAAAGCGGGGCAGGTGATCGAGGCTGCACCGGACGTCATCAAGGCGCATCCGGGCGAGCTGGACGACAACGATGCGGCGGTGGCGTACGCGCTGAAGGCGGGCGGCGATGTCGTCGCCTACCCGCCCAAGAGCGCGTCCGAGCAGTCCGTCGCCGGCGCCTGACCGATGCCCGCCCCATCCATCGACATCGTCAAGAGCTGGGTACGGATCGGCGATGCGTTCGACACCCTGCTGCCGATGATGATCGCCTCCGCAACGCGGCTGGCCGGTCACGAGACGGGGCAGGGTGACGAGCACTACATCACCGCCGACATGCCCGAGCCCGTGCAGCAGTGGGTCGCGGCCAACGTCGCGTACTGGATCGAGAACCCCGAGGCCGCATCAGAAAAGGCGGCGCAGCCATCGCCGTTCCTGGAGCGGCTGCTCGATCCATACCGGGTGTACTGATGGGCGCCGGCCAGTACACCGAGCACGTCACGCTGCAGCGTCGCGTGCCGGGCCGGGACGCCCACGGCGGCATGGTCGATGCCTGGACAGACGTCTGCACTGCCTGGGCAAGCGAGCCAAAGCTCTACTCCGGCGAAGACAAGAAGGCCACCGCCGCCGCCGGCGGCCAGCTGCCCGTCGCCCGGGTCGAGATCCGCATGCGCTGGCGTGACGACGTCACGCCTGGGCACCGCGTGCTCTGCGGGAGCACCGTCTACAACATCCGCAGCCTGGCCGGCTCCCGCCGCGGCGGGCAGCTCATCCTGGTCTGCGACACGGGAGCAAACGATGGCCGATAGCAAGCCGGAGGTCATCGGCGTCCCGGAGCTGCGCGCCGCGTTTGCCGAGCTGCGCGGTGCGGACCGGGGCGCCCGCGTTGTCGTCGTCGCCGGCGGCCGGGTGCTGAAGGTCGAGGCGAAGCGCCTGGCCGACACGGCGGGCCTGCGCCGCACTGGCGCGATGATCGACAACATCGTCATCAAGCGCGAGAAGACGCCGGCCGGCAGCGGCGTGGCCGAGTACCACCTCGGCGTGCGCCATGGGCACTCCATGACGCGCAAGCAGCGCAAGGAGAGCGGCAAGCGCCTGGCCATCTCGAAGCGCTCCGGCCGCATCGTCACCCGCTACGAAAACGACCCGTGGTACTGGCGGTTCCAGCACTTCGGCACGAAGCATCTGCAGGCCAATCCGTTCCTGAGCCAGGCGCTGGAGAACAAGCGCACTGAGGCGCTGACGGCCATGCAGAAGGCCGCGCTGCGTGAACTGATGCGGCAGAGGAGGCGCGCGCGATGAGCATCAAGAGCCTTGTCCTGGGCCTGCTCACGCCCATCCTGGACAACACATGGGCGGTCGAGCTGCCGCCCGATCCTGCGTGGCCCGCCGTCGTCTTCGACATCGCCACCGAGCCGGAGGACGGCTGGGTGATGGGTGGCGGCTACGACCAGCACGGCGTCACCGTCATTGTTCTCGCCCGCACCCAGGGCGAGATCGAAGCCCTCGTGCAGCCGATCCGGGCAGCGCTGGAGGGACATGAGCAGTCGATGGGCATCCAGTCCCACGGTGACGCGGATTACGAGCCCGACCCGGCGGTCTACGCCTACCACCTGACCGCAATCCTGCGGACTCCCGCTTTCTGAAGGAGCGTTTCCATGGCAACCAAGACGCCGGCCACCGCGCCGGCCAGCACGGCCGCGTCCACGCCGGCCACCGAGTCGCCCGCTGGCGGCGCCGCGCCGGCGCAGCAGGCCTGCCCGCTGGCCGCGATCTTCGGCGACCAGCACGCCGACCGCGGCGGCAGCTTCATCTTCGACCCCGCCACCGGCAAGCGCACGCCGGCGGCTGAAAAGGAGGCCTGACCCATGGGCAAGAAATTCCGACGCGCGCTCATGCTGAGCAAGCGCGAACAGGTGTACGGGCAAGAGCATGCGTCCGGGCTGTCCCCGGCCAACGATGCAATGCTCGTGCGCAATCTCAACTTCAACCCGCTCAACACCGAGCAGGTGAAGCGGGATCATGTGCGCCCTCACTTCGGCAACGCTGGGCAGCTCGTGGTCTGGGGCAACACCACGGCCGATTTCGAGATCGAGCTCGCCGGTCGCGGCGCCCCCGGTGTACCGCCGCGCTACAACGAGCTGCTGCGCATGTGCTCGCTCTCCGAGACCATCACGGCCGGCGTGTCGGTCGTCTATGCGCCGATCTCCGACGTCACCGAGTCGTGCACGCTGCATTACCTGCTGGACGGACTGCGTCACCGTACGACCGGCGTGCGGGGCAACCTGGAGCTGACCTGGGCCACGGGTCAGCTGCCGTCCGCCAAGGTATCCGCCACCGGGCTGTACGTGGATGCCGAGGACTACGCGCTGGCCGAGGCGCCGAACTACACGGTGTGGGGCCAGGCGCTGCCGGTCAACAAGGCCAACACGGTCGTTACGCTGTTCGGCAAGTCCATCGTCATCGAGAGCGTGTCCGTCAACATGGGCAACACCGTCGAGTACGTGAACCGGCCCGGCCAGGAGTACGTGGACGTCACGAACCAGGAATCCAAGGGCACGGTCGTGTTCGAAGCCACGTCGATCGCCTACAAGGACTGGTTCGACGCCATCAAGCGGGGCTTGACCGGCGCCTTCAACCTGGTGCACGGCGGCGGCCAGGCGGGCAAGACCATCACGTTCAACGCCCCGGCGGCGTACCTGAGCAACCCGCGCTACAGCGAGAGCAAGGGGCAGCTGATGATGACCGTGGACATGGACCTGTCCGCCGGCCTCAACGGCGCCAACGACAGCTTCACGCTGGCCTACACCTGACCCGTTTTTCCCTGTCGCGGGGCGCCGCCTTCGGGCGGCTTTTTCTTGCCCCGCGATTTCTTCACCTCACCTCAACCGCGACAGAGGACACCATGGCTTTCAATCTCAACCGCAAGGGCACCTTCAAAAGCGACGTGTCGATCAACGTGCCCGTCAACGAAGGCACCGTCACCGAAACCATCAAGGTCGAGTTCAAGCGTCTGAGCACCGATGAGCTCAAGAAGGCGCAGCGCGGCGGCGATGCCTCGCTGCTGCGCGAGGTGGTCGCCGGCTGGGATGGCGTCACCAACGACGGCGCGCCGGTGCCGTTCACGCCCGAGAACCTGGAGGCGTTCCTGCAGGTGCCGACCGCCGTCCGCGCGACCGCACTGACCTATGCCCAGGACATCCTCGGCATCCGCGAAAAAAACTGATCGCGGCGGCCCGCCGCTGGGCCGGCGCGGATGACGGCGCCGGCGCCGGCGACACCGCCGCGCATCTCAACGACCTGGCCGATGCCATGGCCGCCGCCGGCGCGGCGCCGCACCTGGTTGCCCACGCACGCGGCAGCCCGCTGGAGCGGCCGGGCCTGGAGGTCTTCCCTGACTGCTGGGACGCCGTGCAGGTGTTCCTGCTGCTCGGCCGGCAGTGGCGCATCGAAGTTGCGCCCAACGGCAAGCTGATCCGCCACGGCCTCGACCTGGCCGCGCTGCCCGGCGTCATCGACGCCTACGGCGTGCCGCAACCCGAGCGGCGCGCCCTGATCGCCGACCTCCGACTCATGGAGGAAGCGGCCCTTGAAGTTCTCAACGCCCACCTGGACCAACCATGAGCGCTCTCGGAAGCCTGATCGTCAAGCTCGCCCTGGAGTACGCCGAGTACACCAAGGGCCTGGACAAGGGCGAGCAGGAGGCCCTGCAGTTCGCGAAGAAGGTCCAGGGCCACATGGACACCATGGCCGCCGGCGTGAAGGGCCTGATCGGCGGCATGGCCGCCGGCCTGGCCGGCGCCTTCAGCGTGGGCGCGATCATCAACGGCCTGCAGAACGTGGTGCAGACCATGGGCGAGGTCACACAGGCGAGCCAGCAGCTGGGTATCGCCACCGAGCGCCTGGTGGGGATGAAGCTCGCCGCCGAGCTCGTCGGCATCTCGTTCGACGACTTGGTGGAAGGCATGGCCGGCCTGTCGGAGCAAGCCAGCTCGGGCAAGGAAACCTTCGGCCAGATGGGCATCAATCTCAAGGACGCACAGGGGCATCTCAAGGGGCTGGACACGCTGCTCTACGAGATCGCCGACGCGTTCCAGAAGAGCGCCGACGGCACGGCCAAGGCGGCTATCGCCCAGGACATCATGGGCGACGCCGGCCTCAAGCTCATCCCGTTGCTCAATACGGGCGCGGCCGGCCTGAAGGCCTTCCAGGAACAGGCCGAGCAGCTGGGCCTGACGTTCAACGCTTCTACCGGCAAGGCGGCCAAGGAGTTCGGCAACACGCTGAAGCTCGTGAGCGTCGGCTTCGACGGGGTCTATACCCAGGTCGTGGCCAAGTCGCTGCCTGCGATGCAGGCGGTGGCCGAGGCGTTCATGAAAGCGGCATCGTCTGAAGGGGCCGTCACGGCTGCTTCGCAAGTGCTCACCGGAGGCATCCGCGCTGTCGCCACTGCCGTCGTGGTGACCGCAACGGCGTTCCGCCAGTTCGGCACACTGGTCGGTGGAGTCGCCGCGGGTGTCGTCGAGGTGTCCGGCGGCATCACGGACGCCTTTGCGGCGGTCGTGACACAGAGTGGCTCGATGCTGAGTGCCCTGGGCTCTGCCGTGCGCTTGGCGCTCTCCGGCGATTTCGCTGGCGCGCTTGATGCTGCGAGGAGCGGCTTGATCGGACTGGGTCAGGGTACTGACCAAGCGGCCGCCAGGATTCAGCTGGGCTTCAAGCTCATGACGGACAGCTCGGCCGAAACCATGCGCATCGGCCGTGAGGCCGTGACCACAGTGCGTGGGATCTGGACCGGTACCGGCGACGGTGTGTCCAAGCTCGCTGAGGCCGCTGCCACCGGCAAGAAGCACCTCGGCGACCTCACCGGCGCCGAGAAGGCGGCAGCCAATGAAATGAAGGGGCTGCTGGGCGAGTGGGCTGGTCGCGCCTCCGCGCTCAACGCGGCGTCGGCGGCGACGTCTGCGCTCACGGCAGAGGAGCAAGCCCTTGTCGCGCTGCGGTCGAAGCTCGCGTCCGGCACGTCTGCGCTGGGGGACAAAGAGAAGAAGCTCATCCTGACGTATGCCGAAGCGGTGGCGGAGATGAGCCGGAACAACGCTGCTCAGCAGACCGCGGCGGCGCTCAGCGCGCAGCTGGCGGAGGCATCACACAAGGCAACCGAAGAACTGCAGTCGCAGATCAAGGCCGAGCGCGAGAAGAACGAGGCCATTGGCCTGAGCGCGCGCCAGGTCGTCGAGCTGGAGGCCGCGCGCATGCGGCTGACGGCCGAGGAAAAGGGCGGCTATGCCACGGCGCTGGAAACGGCATCCGTCTACGCCGGCGACTACGCCAACGCCTACATGGCTGCGGCTGCAGCGGCACGGCAGCAGGCGTCTGCACTGCGCGAGCTCGCCAGCGTCAGGGTGTCTGGTGCCGTGAAGGCGCAAGGCGTGGAACTCGACTCGAAGGCGCGCCAGGAGCTCGATGCGTTCCTGGACCCGGCGCGCGCGCAGACGTTCGGAGAAGCGTTGCGCGATGCATTCGGCGCCGCCAGCAGCGCGCTCGGCAATCTCGCCAGTGCCATGGACGAGTACGCACGCAAGCAGGCTGAAATCGAGAAGCAGCGGGTCAACGTTTCCAAGATCGAGGACCAGTCCGAGCGCTGGAGCAAGGAAGCCGAGCTGAGCCGCCGCGAGACCGAGATGCAGGTTTCAACCTATGCGGATCTCACGGGCGCAGCGAAAGACTTTTTTGAAGAGGGCAGCCGCGGTTACAAGATCATGGCTGCGGCCGAGAAGGGGTTTCGGGCCCTAGAGCTGGCCAACGCGGCTGCGAGTGCGGCGCAGCAGCTCGGCCTCATTGGCCAGGTGACGGCAACCAAGGTGGCCGGCGAGGCGGCCAAAGTGGGCGCGGTGGTGGCTGGCCAGGCCACCGAAACCGCCGCGGTGACGGCCGGCGAGGCCGCGCGCAATACCGCCAAGATCCCGGGCGTTTTCATGGCCTTCATGTCGGCGCTCGGTCCCTGGGGCATGGCCGCCGCGGGCGTGGCCATCGCGGCCGTGCTCGGCGGCGCGGTGAGCGGTGGTGGCGGCGCGGTGGTGGATCCGGGCAACACGGGCACCGGCACCGTGCTCGGTGACGTCAGCGCGCAAAGCGAGAGCATCGCCAACAGCATTGACGCGCTGCGCGAAGTGGACACGCTGACAATGCGCTATAGCGCCGCCATGCTGTCCTCGCTGCGCAACATCGAGAGCAGCCTGGCCGGTGTGTCGAGCCTGATCGTGCGCGCTGGCGTGGTTGAAGCCTCTGGCGCGGGCATTGCGGTGGGGCGTGAAGTCTCGACCATGGGCAAGATCGAGGGCGCGGCAGTGCGCGCCGCGGCCGCGTATGTGAGTTTCGGACTCACCGAGGTGCTGGGCATCGGCAAGGCCCTGAGCAACCTCGCCGGCAAGATGTTCAGCACCAAGACGAGCATCACCGGCCAGGGCATTACCGCGGATCCGCAGGCGCTGGGCGCAATCATGGCGAGTGGTTTCCAAGCCAGCTATTACGCCGACGTGTACCAAAAGAAGAAGCGTTTTGGCTTCACGGTGGGTGAGAGCAATTACACGGCCAACACCGGCGCGGCGGATCCCGAGCTTGAGCGCCAGTTTGGTTTGATCCTCACGGGGTTTGCCGATACCGTGCGCGCCGCGGCCGGGCCGCTGGATGAATCCTTCGCCCTGGTCGAGCAGCGCCTGGCGGCCCATGTGGTCAAGATCGGCAAGATCAATATTGCTGGGCTGACTGGCAGCGAGATTCAGGAAAAGCTCTCGGCCGTGTTTGGCGCCGCCGGCGACGAGATCGCAGCAGCCGCGCTGCCTGGGCTGACGGACTTTCAGCGGGTGGGCGAGGGGTATCTGGAAACCGTGGCGCGCGTGGCAAGCGGTGTGGAAGTGGCCGGCGCGGCGCTCGACGGCTTTGGCGTGACGGCCTTGAATTTCCGCAACCTGGCCAACAAGCAAGGAGACGTTGCGGCCGAAATCGTGCGCGAGAGTTTGGTGGCAGCCGAGACGGCGGCCACCAGCCTGACCACCGTGCGGCTTTTCGGGTTCACGTTCACGGTAGCGGCCGAGACAGTCACCAGCGGCATTGGCAAGCTGATCGAGGGATTCGACGGCACGGCCGAGGAAATTGGCGAGGTTTACAGGGCGCTCGATGCCTTGCGCGACAGCATGGCCGCCATTGGCCTACGTGCAGCCGATGTCACCTCGGCCATGCTGCTGGGTGCCGGCGGCCTGGATGCGCTCACCGAGGGCCTGGGATCATTCCGCGAGGGGTATTACAGCGAGGCCGAGCAGCTGGCTGCGCTCGGCATCGAGCTGGCTGATGCGTTTCGCCAGGCGGGCACCGCCATGCCGGCTTCGCGCGAGGCTTTTCGCCTCATGGTCGAGGGCATCGACCGCACCGGCGAGGCTGGACAAAAGTTGTTCGGCCGCCTGGTGACACTGTCCGATGGCTTCGGGCAGTGGGCCGATGGCGTCCAGGCCCAGGCCGATGCCTGGGCACAGCTGCAGAAGACCATTCGCGCGGGCAGTGGCGCGCGTAATCAGCAGGATTCGCGCGCCGATGTGTGGCTGGATGCGCAGCAGGCCGCGGCGGCTTTGCGCGACAACATCACGGACATGCTGAGTGCTGCTCAGAAGCATGGCGCGGCCGCGTATGCGCAAGCGCGCGAAGCTGCGGGCGCCATGGCCGGCGCGCAAGCCGGCTGGATGCTGTTGTCGAAGCCGCTCAACGGCATGGCGCTGGAGATGGAGCGCGTGCGTGCCAATGCCGAAGCGATGCGCCCGGTGCTGGTCGAGCTGTACGGCAGCACGTGGCAAGCGAGCCAGATCATCCCGAAAGCCATCGCCCAGCAGACGGCGGCGCTCAAGAAAAACTTCATGTCCGACGTCACCGACCAACTCCTGCAGCTCACGGACGCCAGCGCCTACGCCGCCAAGCAGCTGAAGGAGGAGCAAGCCCAGCGCCTGGCCGACGCGAAGGCACTGGGCCTGTCGGCCGCGGAGATCGCGAAGGTGACGGCGCTGCACAAGGCGCAGACGTCTGCACTGCAGGCAGAGGCCGCCGCGTGGAAAGCAAGCGCGGCGAGCAATCTGCGCGGCTGGCTCGACGGCCAGCAGCTCAGCGACAGGTCGTCTCTCGACCCGGGGCGCCAGTTCCAGGCCGCGCAGCAGCAGTTCGCGAGCGTCGTTGCCGCCGCGCGCGGCAAGGACCAGGCGGCCCTGGACCGCGTCACATCGGTGGCCGACACGCTGCTGAGCACGGGCCGCGGCATGTACGGCTCGGGCTCGCAGTACGTCGCGCTGGAGGCGATGACGCGGCGCACGGTCGAGTCCCTCGGCCGCGCGCTGGAACTGCCTGGGTTCAGCCTGGCTGAGCAGAAGGCTGAGCAGCTCAAGCAGACGGCGGAGCTGAAGAAGCAGACCGAGGAGCTTAAGGCGCTGGTTGTGCTGCAAGGCGCCGGCACCAAGGACGTGCTCGCGGAGCTGAAGCTGCTGAGGCAGCGCATTGAAGACCTGGAGAGGCCCCTGAGGCAGGCGGTGGCATGAAGACCTACGCGATCGAAATGACGGTAGCCGTCGATGCGGCCGGGACGCTGCGCACGCTCTACGTGTCCAGCGGCCCGCTCGTCACGGGCCCGGATGACACGCCGCCGCACACGGCGTTCATGGGGCGGGTGCAGCAGCCCGCGCTGTACCGCACCGATCTCTGGGAGCCCGGCACCACGGGCGGCGCTTCCCGCGTTTCGACCGGCGAGGTCGTGCTCGTGAACGTTGATGAAGCGCTTGACGACTGGATCGGCTACGGCTGGGCCGGGCGGGAGATCGTGCTGCGTGTCGGCGAGCCGGGCACGGCCTACCCAACAGCATGGTCGCGCGTGCTGACCGGCACCATGGAGCAAGCGACGTTCGAGGGCGACCGTGTCGTGATCCGCGTACGCGACAGGCAGGCGGTGCTGGACGTGCCGGCAAGCCCCAACACCTACGCCGGCGACAACGCGCTGCCGGCCGGGCTGGAGGGCGGCGCCGACGACCTGGCGGACCAGCGCAAGCCACGCTGCTGGGGTCTGGTGCGCAACGTCTCGCCGCCGTGCGTGAACAGCGCCCGGCTGATCTACCAGGTCAGCGACGGTTCGGTTTCGTCCGTGGATGCGGTCTATGACCGTGGCGTCGCGCTCACCGCGGGCGCGGTGTACGCATCGCAGGCCGAGATGGAGACCACCGCGCCGGCGGCAGGGAGCTACCGTGTCTGGCCGGCCGGCGGCTACGTCCGTCTCGGATCGCTGCCGGCTGGCCAGCTCACGGCCGACGTCACTGCCACCACTGGCACAACGGCCCGTGCCGGCTCGCTGTTGCAGTCGCTCGCGCTGACCGCTGGGCTCGCCGCGGGCGATGTCTCCGCGGCCGATGTGTCGGCGCTCAACGCGGCTGCGCCGTATGCGCTGGGCCTCTGGCTGCCGTCTGGCGATGAAACGACGTGCCGCGCGGCCATGGACCGCGTCGCCGCATCGGTGGGTGCATGGTGGGCCTTCGACTCGCTGGGTGTGCTCCGCATGGGGCAGCTCGTGGACCCCGCAGGTGACGTGCCGGCGATGGCAATCGAGTCGTGGCAGATCATGCAGATCCAGCGCCAAGCGCAGCGCGATGCGGGCGCCGGCGTGCCGGCGTGGCGTGTCACCGTGAATGGCAACCGGAATTGGTCGGTGCAAAGCGACGTTGCGGGTGCCGTGACGGCGGCGCGCCGCACCTGGCTTGCCATGGCAACGCGCCCGCAGCGCTCGGCACAGGCCAGCATCAAGCTGCAGCACCTGCAGGCTGCTGACCTGGTCGTCGACAGCCTCATCGACACCCTGGCCGATGCCAAGCTGGAAGCTCAGCGCCTGCTGGCTCTCTACCGCGTCCGCCGTGACATGTTCGAGGTGCGGATCTCGGCCAGCGCCTCGGCGTTGGCATCGCTGTCGCCGGGCTGCTCGGTGCGACTCACCTGGAAGCGCTACGGCCTCCAGAGCGGCCGGATGCTGCGCGTGCTTGGCGTGCAGCTGGATCTCGCGCGCGAGCGCGCGTACTTGACGCTGTGGGGGTAGGTGATGGCCAATATCCTGATCGCCTGGGGCAACGATGCTGATCGCGCGACGCTGTCCGGCGGCGCGTGGGTGTCCACGCTGCCGCGCACGAACCTGCAGACGCGTGAGCTTGCGCGGGTCGCCCGGTCGACATCGGCAGCCACGGCCGCCACGAAGTTCACCGCGACGTTCGCCGGCCGGCCACCGCTGATCGACTGCATCGTCTTGGTCGCTCACAACCTGAGCGCGGCGGCCCGGTGGAAGGTGACCGCCAGCAACGCGGCGGGCAGCAAGGTTCGAAGCACGGGCTGGATGGACGTCTGGAAGCGTAGCGACCCGGCAGAGCTGGAGTGGGAGGATGACCGGTGGTGGAGCGGTCTGCCGGACGCGGAGACCATCGCTGCCTTCACACCGCTACTGGTCTGGACCGGTGGACGCAAGCTCTGGCCGTCTGCTGATGACGTCACGAACCCGGCGACGTGGACGGTCGAGATTGACGACTCAACAAACCCGGCGGGCTATGTGCAATTTGGGCGGCTTTTCATGGGTCGTGCATTCCAGCCGAAATACAACTACGAATGGGGTTCGGGCCTGGGCTACGAAACTGAAACCACCGTCGATCAAAGCCTCGATGGTGTTGAGTTTTTCGGGCGCCGCCCGCCGGTGCGCATATTCAATTTCCGGCTTGGGAATCTGAATGACGCCGAGGCCTACGGCGCGGTACTGCTGCTGCAGCGCACTGTGGGGATTGATGGCGAGGTCGTCGTCATTCCAGATCCCGGCTCTAGCCAGTTCTCGCTGCAACGGAACATTTACGGGCGGCTGCGGCGGTTGAGCCTGATCGAGAACCCGCATTACCAGACCCACGGCCATGCATACGAAGTGAAGGAGATCATCGCGTGACTATCGTCGTGAATATCAACGGCCGAACATACTCGGACGATGACGATCCGGACACTGGCATGGGAGCGGGCGGTCACCGGCGGTTGCTGCTGCCGCTCGTGCATGACATCGTGACAGTCGCCGGAGCCGTGGCCAGCGCCGCTGAGGGGACGGCAACGAAAGCAGCGCAGGCGTCTGCAAGTTCGACGGCGGCTGCGGCCAGCGCTGCCGTGGCCAGCAGCGCCGGCGCCAATGCAACCGCGGCGGCTGCCGCGGTTGCCGCATTGGCGTCTGGCTCGGCAACGGCCCGCGCCACTGTGCCGCCATCACTGCTGCTGCCGTTTGCGAGTGGGCGGTTTGTGGATCCGCGCCTGGTATTCGGGCGCAGCTCCACGGCCCAGCGCATCAACGGACGCGGTCAGGTCGAAGCGGTGCTCGCGGGCGTGCCGCGCCTTGCGCATGATCCGATGAGCCTGGCGTGCCAAGGCGTGATGGTGGAGGCCGCGGCTACAAACCTGTTGCTGCACAGCAGCGACCTGTCCCAGTCGGCCTGGAACAAGAGCACCGTGGTCGGGCTCGATGCGACACGCTATCTGGCCCCGGACGGCACCATGTCGGCCTGGAGGGTGTACGAAACCGCCACCACGGCGCAACACACCGTGAGCCAGGCGTTCAACGTCGTGGCATCAACGACCTATACCGTGTCGGCCTTTGTGAAGGCCGCGGAGCGCACCCGCGTGCGCGTGTATATGGGATCGTTGGCCAACCAAGTGGCGTCCAACATCGTGGAGCTCAACTTGCTGACCGGGGAGTACACGACCCCGGACCCGTCGCGCACGCGGGTTGAGGCCTACCCGAATGGTTGGTATCGGGTGTCGGCCACATCGACCACCATCGCCGCGCCCGGGGCAAGCTGCTCGCTGAGCGTTCAAGTGATCGCGACGGCGAACGTTTCCAGCTACACCGGGGACGGTGCATCGGGTGTCCTGGTGTGGCACGGTCAGGCCGAGCTGGGCGAGCTGTCCACCAGCCCGATTCCTACCGCCGGCGCGCAAACGACGCGCACCGCGGAAACCTGCCCGCTGTCAGTGGGCGCGTGGCTGCGGCAGGGGGAGGGCACGCTCTACGCCGAGTTCATTCGGGCGGCGGCTGTGTCTACCGGTGCCGCGCCGGTGGTGCTCTCGCTGAATGACGGTACCGCCTCCAATCGCGTGGCCCTGGTGCTCGTACGCAATGCCGTGAGCGGGGCGAGCCAGGTAGCGGCATCGATCACCTCGGGCGGGGTGGATGTGACCTCAACGGCTGCGGTCATCGCGGCGGGCGCGGTGGTACGGGTCATGGTGGCCTATCGCGCGCTCGATGCGGCCCTGTACGTCAACGGGGTCGAGGTGTGGGCCGGCACCGGTGCGGCTATTCCCGCGGCGCTGTCGACGCTATGCCTTGGCGCTGACTCGGCGGGTGCCAACCAGGTCAACGGCGTTCTCGGGTGCGTGGCCTATTTCCCGGCGCGCCTGGCCGCCGTGCAGTGCATCGCTATGACGGCGTGAAGGAGAACAGATGCCCGATCTCGACATCATCGGCCTCCTGTGCGCTATCACCGGCGACACCGCCGTACAACTGGCCGGTTGGCACATCAACAGCACGGCGCCGCTGCCAGGCCTCGGCCTGTACGAAGTCACGCCGAAGGCCCCGCAGCGCGTGTTCGCCGGTGTGCAAACCCACTTCTACAGGTTCGAAAGTCGCGAGCAAGCCGAAGAACTGCTGGCCACCGCCGCGAGCCTGCCCGCGCAACAGCCATAAAAGGACGCGACATGCCACAGCTTTCAGGTACCGCAAACAACCAGACCCCAACCAACGGCGACCTGGGTGGGATGGCCCACCAGTCGCCGGAAGGCTTCGTGCTGCGGCCGCAGTCCAGTGCGACTCCGTACAACCCAGGTGACATGGTCTTCCAGTCCACTGAGGCCGCACTCACGGTCAAGCGACGCATGGCAGACGGCAGCGTGAAGTCGATCAGCTGGCCGTGGTCGTGACGCATTGCGCGACAGGACCTCAACGCAGTACCCATGCCCGCCACTTGGCGGGCATTTTCATTTCAGGGAGGCACCCATGGGTGGTGACGCAGTGCAAACGTCTGCACGGGATGGAGAAGCGGCCGATGACGTGGGCGGCGAGTGCTTGGCAGGGCTGACGCCGGAGCAACGGCTGGATGCGATCGAGCAGCGGCTGCGCCGCGGTGCAGACAGGATTGCGGCGCTGGAAAATGGCCTGGCCACGAACACACAGCTCACGACTGAAATCCGCGAGCTGCTGGAGTTTGGCCGTAACGGGCTGCGCCTGCTCGGTCACCTCGGCGTCGTGATGCGCTGGGCCGGCGGCATCGCTGCCGCGGTGAGTGCCATGGTTGGCCTGTGGCATGCCGTGCGCTCCGGCGTGCCGGTGGACAGCGGCGACGTGCTGTCCGCTGTGGTCCAGGCCTACCGCGACGGGAGCCAGAAATGAAATCGGGCCGTGTCGCGATTGCCGGCCTGAGCCTGTCCGCTGCGGCGCTGATTGGTCTCTGGGGTCGAGAGGGGTGGACGGAACGGGCTGTCATCCCAGTGCCCGGCGACGTGCCGACGATCGGCCCCGGGCTGACGCAGCGCGCGGACGGCACGCCGGTGCAGCTCGGCGACCGCATCACGCCGCTCGACGGTGCCCGGCGCAGCCTGGCGCACATCCAGCGCGACGAAGCAGGCCTCAAGCGCTGCGTCACCGTGGAGCTACACCAAGCGGAGTACGACGCGTACTTGAGCTTGGCGTACAACATCGGCGTAGCGGCTTTCTGCAGCTCAACGCTTGTGAAGCGGCTCAACGCCGGCGACTACGCCGGCGCGTGTGCCGAGATCCTGCGTTGGGACAAGTTCCGTGGGCAGCCGCTGCGCGGGCTCACGCTGCGCCGCCAAGCGGAGTACCGGCAGTGCGTAGACGCCGGCTGAGGTTGTGCCGGCATGCATTGCGGAAACGGTGCAGAAGCGATGCGGAAATCATGTACTCGCGCGGCCTGGAATAAGTTGTTCACCGTGCTGCGCACGACCCGCGACGCTTGGAAACAGCGCTTGGCGGCAGCACGGCTCACGGTGAGTTTCTTCCTAGAGAAGGCGTTGCCGCGATGTACATCGCTGCCGCGCGCCGGCCGATGCTTGCCAACTCTTCCGGTGGCGGATGCACATCGCCGGACGCGGCTAAGTCAGCCGACTCCACCAGGATGCAATTACCGGCACTCTTGGCCGCAGCTTCTTGGGCCGCGCGCATGGCCTCCAGGTCGGCCGCACTTTCTGTCGCGATTGACTGCAGTTTCACGATGATGAAGGGCATGTCGGGGTCGCCACGGCCACTGCGCCACTCCGCGATCATGCGTTGCAGGTGGTCGGCATAGTCAGCATGAGCTGGGACGTTGCTTTCGCCTTGCCACCACACCACGCCGCGAGCGGGCATGCGGTATAGCGGCCGCACCCATTCTTTCGCCATGGTGGCGGGCGGCAACTTCCGAACCCATTTTGCGGTGCTCCCCACAGCCTTCGGGTGTCCGGCCGACGAGTACCAGGACTGGATTGGCGTTCCTGGAAATGCGATGCTCGCAATACCGATTGGTATCTGGAGCTGCTCATGCATCTCAATGGCAAATGCAGCGCCGAACCTTGATACTTGGCCGTGAGATACCCACTGGCGACGAATATCAATTAGAGATTGCCAAACGTCGTCTGGGTAAATTCCCTTGTTGGTTGGGCCAAAGCCACTGTAACCGGAGCATCCGTCTGGAAGCTGGAGTTTGGCGTGCTTCCGGGCATTGCTTTGCCCTGCGACTAGCCACACATCGCCGACGTGAATTCTGTTCAGGGTGATCGTCTCGCCCAAACATGAGAAGCTCACCGTGTATGGGCCGCCCTCCGGAAGTGGGTCGAGGCTCAATATCCATTGGCCGTCACGCGAGACCGCTGCCGCAGAAATGAAATCGGCCTCGGCTTGGACTAAAGCGCTATCTGGCGCTGAGCCCCAGAAAACATGAGGCACCCCTCTCTGCAGCACAGCGCCATGCCCGTATACAGCGGAAAGCCGGAAAGGGCGCTCCGGTGTCAGGTCGTATATCACTGTTCGTTGCTGATCGTCTTGTCCAGTCGCTTCAGCTCCGAACGCATCCAGACATGCGGGTCAGGGCCCGCACTGGCGGCAGGTGGCGCAGCGAGCAGCCGGGCAGCTGCGGCGCGGATTGCGGCGCCAATGTCAACGGCTTCGCCAGAGACTTCGTAGGTGCGGCCGTCCCATTCCTGCGCGATCTGCTCGATGACGTGCGGCAGCGTGGTGGCGGTGTCGGTCATGTGTCTTCTCTTGTGTGCGGCACCGGCTGGTGCCGGTGCTGGATTGGACCACGCGGCCAAGCGGCGCTCAGGGGAGAATTCGGGGAGAAATTCCGATTTCGGAGCGGCCGTGCATCTATCGAATTGCTGCGGGAGCAAGGCGCTGGCGAACTCGCACACGTGATAGCAGGCAGGGGATATGGCTGTAATTGACCCACGGCGCTCCCAATGCCGGCGGTTGGTACTGCTGCTGTGGTGTCAATCGGCCAACACCTTGTCGAGCTCTGGAAAGTGTTTGTGCAGGTCCTCAGGCTGCAGGTGGGTGTACCGCTTCAGCTGCGTCCAGTTCGTGTGCCCGCTGACCAAGGCGACCTCCTGGATGCTCAACCCATGCTGGAATAGCCGCGTGATGCCGGTGTGCCGCAGGTCGTGGAAACGCAAGTCCTTGATGCTCGGTATACCGGTCTGGGCAATCCGGTCACGCGTGCGCTCGAAGGCGGCGCAAACCGAGTCGGTGTCATGGGGGAAGACGCGCTCATCAAGCTTTGGGACCTGCTCCAACAACGTCCAGGCGTCACCCAGCAGGGGCACCACCTGGTCGTTGCCCACTTTGCGCTTCGGGTGCTTCACGTCCCGAATCACGATCGTGCGGCGCTTCGGGTCCACGTCGGCCCAGCGCATGCGCGTGAGCTCACCGGCGCGGCGGGGCAGGGCGATGGCCATCTTGTAGATCAGCACCATGTTGATGGCGGTCTGGTGGTGAGCGTTGCGCCGCTCAAACTGTTCCAGCAGCGCGTCCTCCTCGGCTTGGCTCACGATCCGGATCACCTCCCGGCTCTTGGCCGTGAGTCCGTCCTCGCGCAGCTTGCGCATGCCCAGGTCCACCTCGCTGGGGTCCACCGGGATACCGTGCGCGTAAGGCGCCGCGTGGATCGCGGCTGAAACCACTGACAGGTTGGCCAGCACCGTGGCCGGTGTCACGCCGTCTTCCGCGCGCCGGCGCACGGCGAAGTCCACCAGGTGCTTCGCGCGCAGATCGCCCAGCAATACTTTGCTGAACACGCCGGCCATGTACTCGTGGTTGGCGATGGTGGAGCGGCCCAGCGGCCGGAGCTTCCGCTGGTAGCCCAGGTGCTGCTCAATCAGCTCGCCGACTGTCATACGCGCGCCGATGGCGACCGCCGGCCCGTCCTTGCGCACCTTCGCTTCCAGGCGCTGCGCCCAGCTCCTGGCCATGGCCTCGGTCGGGAACGTTTTGGACTCGCTAAATACAATTCGGCCCGCCTCTTTGAGCCGGACCTGAGCCAGCCAGCCGTCGCCGCGGCGCGTGATGGAAGCCATGGTACTTGTGCCTCTTGTCGGTGTGATCGGTCGGTGCAACGGGCGCCGATTGTTGCACCGCCAGTTGCACTGGACGCCCGTTTAAGCCCGGCAAAGCCCTGAAATCCACTGTTCAAAACAACAGCTCTAAAGTCGATCCTGGCGTGCAGACTCAAACAAATCAACAACTTAGTGCAGACGTGAGCCCCTGGCGCCTGTCCGTCGCTCCCATGCTGGACTGGACCGACCGCCACTGCCGCTACTTCCACCGCCTCATCACGCGCCACACCCGGCTCTACACCGAGATGGTGACCACCGGCGCGCTGCTGCACGGCGACAAGCCGCGCCACCTCGACTTCAACCCCGAGGAGCATCCGCTGGCGCTGCAGCTCGGCGGCAGCGAGCCGTCGGACCTCGCCGCCTGCGCCCGGCTCGCGCAGGACTGGGGCTACGACGAGGTCAACCTCAATTGCGGCTGCCCCAGCGAGCGGGTGCAGCGCGGCGCCTTCGGCGCCTGCCTCATGGCCGAGGCCGACCTGGTGGCCGAGGGCGTAAAGGCCATGCGCGACGCGGTGGACATCCCGGTGACGGTGAAGCACCGCATCGGCATCGACCGCATCGAGTCCTACGACTTTGTGCGCGATTTCGTTGGCACCGTGGCCGAGGCCGGCTGTGAGGTGTTCATCGTCCACGCCCGCAATGCCTGGCTGCAGGGCCTGAGCCCCAAGGAAAACCGCGAGGTGCCGCCGCTGCGCTACGGCTTCGTGTACCGGCTCAAGCAGGACTTTCCGCAGCTCACCATCGTGCTCAACGGCGGCGTCAAGGGCGACGACGAGATTGCCGAGCACCTGCGCCACGTGGATGGCGTGATGGTCGGCCGGCAGGCCTACCACGAGCCTTGGAGCATGGCGGACTGGGACGAGCGCTTCTACGGCGACGCACCCGCCCCGCGCGACCGCGCGGAAGTCGAGCGCCTGATGGTCGAGTACATGGCGCGCCAGGTGCCGCGCGGCGTGGCCTGGTCGCATGTCGCGCGCCACATGCTGGGCTTGTGGAACGGCATGCCCGGCGCGCGCCGCTGGCGTCAGGTGTGGAGCGACCACCGCCTGAAGCAGGAGGCGCCGCAGACCGTGTGGCGCCAGGCGCAGCGGCCCGCCGTGGCGGCCTGAATTGCCGCCAGCCGCTCATCTCCAGTCCCTGGCCCGCGCCAGGGGATAACTTCTCCACCCATTCCAGTGGCGGAGGCGGCCCGGAAACTGCCTTGGGCGGTGGCAGCCGGGCAGGACCGCATGGGCGCCGTCCAGGTCCGCTGCAACATTGCCGCGGCAGTCCGCCGCGGGGCGGGTCACGGAGGAGTCGCGATGACAAAGTCCCAGCCGGCACGGCAGTCCGTTCGCCGAGCGTCCTGAGGGGCGCGCCATGTGGTGGACCGTCCTGATCAGCGTGCTGGCCACGCTGGCCGTGGCCTTCGTGGCCATGAACCTGATGTCGGGCGAGAAAAAGATCCAGGAGCAGCTGGACCGCCTCTACGACACCCACGATCCCCAGTTCCGCCGCTCGATGAGCGTGCTGCTCGGCCCGCCGCTGCTCGAAGGCAACCGCGTGCAGGAGCTGCTCAACGGCGACCAGATCTTCCCGGCGATGCTGGAGGCCATCCACGGCGCCAAGCGCAGCATCACCTTCGAGACCTTCATCTACTGGAAGGGAGAGATCGGCGACCGCTTCGCCGAGGCCCTGGCCGAGCGGGCCCGCCTCGGCGTCAAGGTGCACGTGCTGCTGGACTGGGTGGGCAGCATGAAGATGGAAGACCGCTACCTGCAGCAGATGAAGGAGGCTGGCGTGGCGGTGGAGCGCTACCACAAGCCGCACTGGTCGCACCTGGCGCGGCTGAACCAGCGCACGCACCGCAAGGTGCTGGTGATCGACGGGCACCTGGGCTTCACCGGCGGCGTGGGCATCGCCGACGAGTGGCAGGGCCAGGCGCAGGACGAGGACCACTGGCGCGACACGCACTTCCGCGTCGAGGGGCCGGTGGTGGCGCAGATGCAGGCCGTGTTCGTCGACAACTGGATCAAGGCCACGGGCTGCGTGCTGCACGGCGACGACTACTTCCCGGCGCTGCCGCCCGTGGGCGAGCAGCCGGCGCAGATGTTCAGCAGTTCGCCCACGGGCGGCAGCGAGAGCATGCACTTGATGTACCTGATGGCCATCACGTCGGCGCGCGAGACCATCCACCTCTCCAGCAGCTACTTCGTGCCCGACAGCCTGGCGGTGCAGGCGCTGGTGGATGCGCGCAAGCGAGGCGTGCGGGTGTGCCTGATCACGCCGGGCCGCCACATCGACACCGCCACGGTGCGCCGCGCCTCGCGCGCGCGCTGGGGCCCGTTGCTGGAGGCGGGCGTGGAGATCGCCGAGTTCCAGCCCACGATGTTCCATTGCAAGGTGCTGGTGGTGGACTCGCTGCTGGTGTCCGTGGGCTCAACGAACTTCGACAACCGCAGCTTCAGGCTCAACGACGAGGCCAACCTGAACGTGCTGGACGCCGCCTTCGCGCGCCGGCTGATCGCCGTGTTCGAACAGGACTGGCAGCGCGCGAAGCAGGTGAGCTTTCAGGCTTGGCGGCACCGGCCGTGGCGGGAGAAGCTCATCGAGCACGCGGCCGCGTTGCTGCGGACGCAGCTGTAGCCGGCACCCGCGCCGGCCACGTCGCCAGCAGCAACCCGGCCAGCGCCAGCGCGCAAGCCACGGCGTGCGCCGCCGTGAAATGCTCGCCCAGCAGCAGCACGCCGATGGCCGCGGCGGACAGCGGCAGCATCACCGTGAACACGCCGGCCTGCTGCGCCGGCACGCCTTTCAAACCCTGCATCCACAGCCAGACGCTGACCATGCTGGCCGCCAGCGCATAGAACAGCAGCAGCGCCCAGGAGGCGGGAGCCACTTGGGCGAAGTCGAAGCTCAGCGCCTGCCAGATCCCGAAGGGCGTCACCAGCAGCAGGCCCCAGACGTTGATCAGCGCGCTGATGCGCCGCGGCGATAGGCTGGCCGTCAGCCGCTTGCCGATCACGACGTAGCTGGCCTCGCACAGCACCGCGGCCAGCAGCAGTGCATAGCCCCACCAAGGCGCCGCCGTGGTGCCGGGCGTACTGCGCGCGAAGGCCAGCAGCGCGATCCCAGCCACCGCGCAGGCGATGCCCAGCGCCGATCGCGGCGTGATGCGTTCCTTGAGTAGCGCCCACGACAGCAGCGCCACCGCCGCCGGGATGCCGGCCATGGTCACGCCCGCAGCCAGCGCCGAGGTGGCCTGCACGCCGAAGAGCATGCAGATGGAAAACAGGAAGTTGCCGAAGAAGCTCTGCGCGAACAGCAGCCGCTTTTCCGCCGCGCCCAGTGCCGGCTCGTCGGCCGGGCGCCTGATCCAGCCCGCCATCGCCACCGCCGCGATGCCGAAGCGCAGCCATGCCAGCAGGAACACCGGAAACACCGCCACCAGCAGCTTCGACAGCCCGACGTAGCTGCCGACCAGGGCCATGCTCGCGGCCAGGGACAGGACGGAGAGCAGGGGGAAGTGGGGCGTGGGACGGGCGGACGGTGGGGCGGACATCAAGACTGCGGCCTGGGGAACAGCGTGGGGGCGGGGAGTGTGCCTCAGGAGGGGAAGGGATTCGATCGCAGCGCTGATGCCCTTCAGAACAGCTTTCCGCGCGATGGCCTTGCCAGTGCCGGGCGTACTCAAAACGCATCCACATACCTCTCCAATTCCCAAGCGCTGACATGCCGCGTGTATTCCGCCCATTCCAGCCGCTTGAGCCGCACGAATTCCTTCACGAGTGCGGGTGAGAGGGCGCTGACCAGCACCTCGTCCGCTTCTAGCGCGTCCAGCGCCTGTGCCAGGCTGTGCGGCAGCGAGCGCAGGCCCAGCTCGGAGAGCACTTGCGGTGGCGCTTCCAGCAGGTCCACGTCCACGTCCGGCCCCGGGTCCAGCTCGCGCTCGATGCCGTCCAGCCCCGCCGCCACCATCCCGGCCAGTGCCAGGTAGGGGTTGGCGCTGGCATCCGGCAGCCGCCACTCGAAGCGGCCGTGCAGATCGCGCACGAGCGCCGTGCGGTTGTCCGGGCCGTGCGCGATGAACTTGGGCGCATAGCCCGGGCCGGAGAGGGTGGGGCGCAGCCGCTTGTAGGAGTTCACCGTCGGCGCGGCCAGCGCACACAGCGCCGCGCTGTGTGCCAGCACGCCGCCCACGAAATGCCGCCCCAGCGGCGACAGCGCCCGGCCGCGGTCCACCGCGCCATCGGGCAGGTGCGGCGTGAACAGGCTGCGCGCATCCACGCCTTCGCCTTCCCACAGTGACACGTGCACGTGCATGTCGCTGCCCGCCTGGTCGGCGAAGGGTTTGGGCATCAGCGAAAACAGCATCCCGTGCTGCTGCGCGATGGCGTGTGCCGCCTGCTTGAACAGCATGAACTGGTCCGCGCACGACACCGCGTCGATGTGGCCGAAATTCACCTCGTACTGGCCCGGCGCCTCCGCATGCTCCAGCTGCATCACGTCCAACCCGCAGCGCTCCAACGCCTCGCGCAGCTCGTGCAGGTAGCCGGCCTGGCGCGGCAGCGTCTTCAGGTCGTAGGCGGGCTTGTCCAGGCGCTCCTGCGCGTCGGCCGGCACGACGCGGTCGCCCTCGCGGCGCAGCAGGAAGAACTCCGGCTCCAGGCCCACGCGCAGCGTCCAGCCCTGCACCTCCAGCGGCGACAGCGCACGGCGCAGCACCTGGCGCGGGTCGGCATCGAAGGGTTCGCCCGCGACGAAACCGTCGGCCACGATGCGCGCCACGCCGGGCAGCCAGGGCAGGGCCACCAGCGACGAGGCCTGCCCGCGCGCGTGGTAGCGGGCGCGCTCGCCCGTGCGCGGCAGCGCGCTGCCCCAGATCGCCGGCCCGGCGAAGCCCGCGCCGTCGGTCAGCACGTCGTCAAGGTGCGCCAGCGGCACGAATTTCCCGCGCGCCGCGCCGTGCAGGTCGGTGAACTGCACCAGCAGCGTGTGGATGCCTTGCTTCTTCAGCCGCTCGCGCAGGTCTTTCATGTACTTGCTCCGTCAATGCGCAGCCAGGTGGTCTTGAGCTCGGTGTACTTGTCGAAGGCGTGCAGGGATTTATCGCGCCCGTTGCCGCTCTGCTTGAAGCCCCCGAAGGGCACGGTGATGTCGTCCTCGTCGTACTGGTTGACGTGCACCGTGCCCGCCCGCAGGGCCCGCGCCACGCGGTGCGCGCGGCTCAGGTTGTCGCTCCAGACGCTGGCCTGCAGCCCGTACGGCGTGGCATTGGCGATACCCACCGCCTCGGCCTCGTCACGGAAGCGCAGCACCGCCTGCACCGGCCCGAAGATTTCCTCCTGCGCGATGCGCATGCGGTGGTCCACGCCGTCGAAGAGCGTGGGCTCGACGTAGTGCCCGCCGCTGTCCAGCCGCACCTGCCGCCCGCCCGCCAGCAGCCGCGCGCCCTCGGAGCGCCCGGCCTCGATGTAGCCCAGCACCGTGCGCAGCTGCACCTCGTCCACGATCGCGCCCATGGCCGTGCCCGGCAGCAACGGGTCGCCCGGCGCGTGGCGCGGCAGCTGCGCCGCAAGCAGTTCGATGAACTTGTCGGCGATGTCCTCGTGCACCAGCACGCGCGAGGGCGCATTGCAGCTCTCGCCCTGGTTGAAGTACATGCTGCCTGCCGCGGTGGCGGCGGCGCGCTGCAGGTCGGCGCAGTCCGGAAACACGATGAAGGCCGACTTGCCGCCCAACTCGTTGAACACCCGTTTCAAATTGCTGCGCCCGGCGTACTCCAGCATGCGCCGCCCAGTGCGCGTGGAGCCGGTGAAGCCGATGGCGTCCACGTCCATGTGCAGCGCCAGCGCCTCGCCGGCCTCCGCGCCATGGCCC
The DNA here is from genome assembly GCF_937926365.1 of uncultured Azohydromonas sp. Classification (GTDB taxonomy): domain Bacteria; phylum Pseudomonadota; class Gammaproteobacteria; order Burkholderiales; family Burkholderiaceae_C; genus Azohydromonas. Next base: position 79,885 of record NZ_CALAOH010000226.1, read on the forward strand.
GGCACCACGTTGAACACACCCGGTGGCAGCCCCGCCTCCAGCGCCAGTTCGGCCAGCCGCAGCGCGGTGAAGGGCGATTTCTCGCTGGGCTTGAGCACCAGCGAGTTGCCCATGGCCAGCGCCGGCGCGATCTTCCAGGCCGCCATGATCATCGGGTAGTTCCAGGGCACGATCGCCCCGACCACGCCGACGGGCTCGCGCGTGATCAGCGCCAGCGCCGTCTCCGCCGTCGGCGCGATCTCGTCATAGCGCTTGTCCAGCGCCTCGGCGTACCAGGCGATGCAGCGCGCCGTGGCCGGCACGTCCACCGCCAGCGCATGGCCGATGGGCTTGCCCATGTCCAGCGTCTCCAGCAGCGCCAGCTCCTCGCGCGCGCCGAGCACGGCCTCGGCGAAGCGCTGCAGCACCTTCTTGCGCGCCGCGGGCGGCTGCTTCGCCCAGCGCCGGTCCTCGAAGGCGGCACGGGCGCTGCGCACGGCGGCGTCCACGTCGGCCTCGCGCCCGCGCGCCACCGCGCCCAGGAGCCGGCCGTCCACCGGCGAGTATTTGTCATAAGACACGCTGTCGGCGGCTTCGACGCGGCGGCCTTCGATGAAACAGCGGCCGTCCGGACGCGCCTCGGCGGCGCGGGCATGCCAGTCGATGGCAGGGCGGTTCATGGGGGACTCCTTCAAGGAGAGCTTCGTCATGCCCGCGCAGGCGGGCATCCACGCTGGCCGGGATGCTGCCCGGAGTTCGTGGACACCCGCCTTCGCGGGTGTGACGAGGTGATTGGGTTCGTCATCGCGAAACGGAATCAGAGCCAGCCGTTGCGCTGGGCATCGTCCAGGGTCAGGTCCAGGCAGTACCGGATCAGCGCCGCCATCTCGTCGAGCTGCGCGCGGGTGATCACCAGCGGTGGCGCGACGATCATGCGGTCGCCCACGGCGCGCATGATCAACCCGTTGCCGAAGCAATGGCCGCGGCAAACCATCGCGATATCGATCTCCGGCGCGAAGGGTTCATTCGTGTTCTTGTCGCGCACCAGCGTCAGCGCGCCCATCAGCCCGCAGGTCTGTACCTCGCCCACCAGCGGGTGCTCGGCGATCTGCCGGTACAGCTCGGCCATGTACGGGCCGGTCTCCTCGCGCACGCGCTCCACCAGCTTCAGCTCGCGGATCAGGTTCAGGTTGGCCACGCCCACGGCGCAGGCCACCGGGTGGCCAGAGTAGGTGTAGCCGTGGGTGAACTCGCCTCCCTTCTCGATCAGCGCCTCCGCCACCCGCTGGCCCACCATCACGCCGCCCAGCGGCACGTAGCCGCTGGTCACGCCCTTGGCGAAGGTGATGAGGTCCGGCTTCGTGCCGAAGCGCTCGCAGCCGAACCACTGGCCGGTGCGCCCGAAACCACAGATCACCTCGTCGCTGACCAGCAGGATGCCGTAGCGGTCGCAGATGCGCTGGATCTCCGGCCAGTAGCTCTGCGGCGGCACGATCACGCCGCCCGCGCCCTGCAGCGGCTCGCCGATGAAGGCGGCCACGTTCTCGGCGCCGATCTCCAGGATCTTGTCCTCCAGCCACTGGGCCGCCTGCAGCCCGAAGTCCTCGCGCGAGAAGCCCAGGCGCCGCCCGTGCTCCCACCAGTGCGGCTGCTCGATGTGCACGATGCCGGGAATGGGCAGCCCGCCTTGCTCATGCATGCCCGGCATGCCGCCCAGCGAGGCGCCGGCCATGGTCGAGCCGTGGTAGCCGTTCCACCGGCTGATGATCACCTGCCGCTGCGGCTGGCCCATCAGCGCCCAGTAGCGCCGCACCATGCGTACCACCGTGTCGTTGCTCTCCGAGCCCGAGCTGGCGAAGAAGACGTGCTGGAACTGCGGCGGTGTCAGCTGCGCCAGCAGCTCCGCCAGCTCGATGGCCGGCGGCGTGCTGGTCTGGAAGAAGCTGTTGTAGAAGGGCAGCTCCTGCAGCTGGCGCGTGGCGGCGTCGATCAGCGGCTGCTGCCCGTAGCCCACGTTCACGCACCACAGGCCCGACATCGCGTCGAGGATGCGCTGGCCCTCGCTGTCCCAGAGGTAGATGCCCTCGCCACGGGTGACGATGCGCGCGCCGCGCGCCGCCAGCGCCTTGAAGTCGGTGAAGGGGTGCAGGAAATGGGCCGCATCGGCGGCCTGCCAGTCGCGGGTGCTGCGGCCGCGGTAGAGGTGGTTGGTCATGGCTCCTCCTGTAGCTGTGTGGTGTCAGACGTGCAACAGCAGGTGCTCGCGCTCCCAGGGCGAGATCACCTTCATGAACTCGGCGAACTCGGTTTCCTTGACCTCGGTGTAGACGGTGACGAACGCCTCGCCCAGCACCTCGGCCAGCGCCTCCTCCGCGCGCAGCTTCTCCAGCGCCTCGCCCAGGCTGCGCGGCAGCGCGTAGTCGCCCAGGTACGCGTCGCCCTTGCACTCGGGCGTGGGCTCGATGCGGTTCTTGATGCCCAGCCAGCCGCAGGCCAGCGTGGCCGCCAGCGCCACATACGGGTTGGCATCGGCACCCACGACGCGGTTTTCCACCCGCCGCGCCGCCGGCGGCGCTACCGGCGAGCGGATGCCCACGGTACGGTTGTCGGTGCCCCACTGGATGTTGATGGGCGCGGCCGTGAAGCGCGCCAGGCGCCGGTAGCTGTTGACGTAGGGCGCGAACAGCGCCATCGCCGCGGGCACGTACTTTTGCAGCCCGCCGATGTACCAATAGAACTCGCGGCTGGGGCTGCCGTCGGGGTTGCTGAAGATGTTGAGCCCCGTGTCCTTGCGCAGCACGCTCTGGTGGATGTGCATGGCGCTGCCGGGCTCGCCGGCGATGGGCTTGGCCATAAAGGTGGCGAACATGTCGTGCCGCATGGCCGCCTCGCGCACCGTGCGCTTGAAGAAGAAGACTTCGTCCGCCAGCCCCAGCGGGTGGGCGTGGAAGAAGTTGATCTCCATCTGCCCGGCGCCGATCTCGTGGATCAGCGTGTCCACGTTGAGCTCCATCTTCTCGCAGTAGTCGTAGACGTCCTCGAACAGCGGATCGAACTCGTTGACCGCGTCGATGGAGTAGGCCTGGCGCGAGGTTTCGGCGCGGCCGCTGCGCCCGATGGGCGGCTTCAGCGGCATGTCCGGGTCGGTGTTGCGCGCCACCAGGTAGAACTCCAGCTCGGGCGCGACCACCGGCTCCAGCCCTTCGGAGGCGAAGAGGTCGCACACCCGGCGCAGCACCGAGCGCGGGGCGAAGGGCACCAGGCGTCCTTCGCGGTCGAAACAGTCGTGGATGACCTGGGCGGTGGGGTCGGTGGCCCAGGGAACGATGCGCACCGTGGCCGGGTCCGGGCGCAGGTGCATGTCTCGGTCGGTGGGGGTGATGACGTCGTAGTAGGGGCCTTCTTCCGGGAACTCGCCCGTCACCCCCATCGCCACCACGATTTCCGGGAGCCGCATCCCGCGGTCCTCGGTGAACTTCTCGCGCGGCAGGATCTTGCCTCTTGCCACGCCGGTGAGGTCAGGAACCAGGCACTCGATCTCCGTGACGCGGTGCTGGTCCAGCCAGTGTTCCAGGTCGCTGTATGTGAAGTCTTTGCGTCCCACCATCGGCTATTCCTCCTGTCGGTTGTGGCGGCGCGCCGCCCGTTCGCTGCAGGCCAGGCCGAAAGCCCGCAGCAGCCGCATCGATACCGGGTTGTCTCGGGCACGCCATTCCGGATGCCACTGCACGCCCAGTGCGAAATCCATGCCCTGCACGGAAAAGGCCTCGATCAGCCCGTCCGGTGCGCGCGCTTCCACGCGCAGCCCCGGGGCGAGCCGGTTCACCGCCTGTCCGTGCACCGAGTTGACGCGGAAGGCCGCGTCGTGAATCACCGTCTCCAGCAGCCCGCCGGGCTCCAGGCGCACCTCGTGCGCCGGCGCGTACTGCGACTCCGCCGTCTCGCCCTGGCCGCGGTGGTCCGCGTAGCCGGGCAGGGCGTGCACCGCCTGGTGCAGGCTGCCGCCCAGCGCCACGTTGAGCTCCTGCGCGCCGCGGCAGATCGCCAGCAGCGGCAGCCGGCGTTCGACGAGGCGGGGAATGAAGGGCAGCGTCCAGGCGTCGCGCGCCGGGTCCAGCGGCAGCGTGGCGTCGTGCACCGCCTCGCCGAAATGGCTGGGGTGCACGTTGGACGGCGAGCCCGTGAGCAGCACGCCGTCGGCCAGGTCCAGCAGCGGGTCCAGCTCCTGCACCGACGCATCGGGCACCACCAGCGGCAGCGCGCCGGCCAGCCGCACGGCCTCCACGTACTTGGCGCCGGCGATGTGGAAGGGGTGCTGTCCCAGCAGCCGGTTGCAGGCCGGTACCAGCACCACCGGCAGCCGCTGCTTCATGGCCGGGCTCATGGCCGGAGCTCCGCGTTCAGGCCGCGCGGCGCAGCGCGCCGGCCAGCGTGTCCACGATGCGGTCGATGTGGCTCTTCTCGATGATCAGCGGCGGCGACAGCGCGATGGTGTCGCCCGTGGTGCGGATCAGCACGCCTTGCTCCCAGCAGTCCAGGAACACGTTGAAGGCGCGCTTGGCCGGCGCGTCGGGCATGGGCGCCAGCTCCACGCCGCCCACCAGGCCGATGTTGCGCACGTCCACCACATGCGGCAGGCCCTTGAGGGAGTGAATGGCCTGGCCGAAGTAGTCGTGCAGTTCGCCGGCGCGGGTGAGCAACTGCTCTTCCTCGTAGGTCCGCAGCGTGGCCAGCGCCGCCGCGCAGGCCAGCGGGTGCGCCGAATACGTGTAGCCGTGCGGGAACTCGATCAGCTGCTCCGGCCCGTGCATGAAGGCGTCATGAATGGCGCGCTTGGCGAACACCGCGCCCATGGGCACGCAGCCGTTGGTCAGGCCCTTGGCCACGGTCATGAGGTCGGGCGTGACGCCGAAGGTCTGCGCCCCGAAGGGCTGCCCGGTGCGCCCGAAGCCGGTGATGACCTCGTCGAAGATCAGCAGGATGCCGTGGCGGTCGCAAATCTCGCGCAGCCGCTGCAGGTAGCCCACGGGCGGCAGCAGCACGCCGGTGGAGCCGGCCACGGGCTCGACGATCACCGCGGCGATGGTGCTGGGGTCGTGCAGCGCGCACAGCCGCTCCAGGTCGTCCGCCAGCTCCGCGCCGTGCGCGGGCTGGCCGAAGCTGTAGGCGTTGCGCGCCGGGTCGTGGGTGTGGCGCAGGTGGTCCACGCCCGAGAGCAGCGTGCCGAACAGTTTTCTATTGCCGACGATGCCGCCGACCGAGATGCCGCCGAAGTTCACGCCGTGGTAACCGCGCTCGCGCCCGATGAGCCGGGTGCGGCTGCCCTCGCCGCGCACGCGGTGGTAGGCCAGCGCCATCTTCAGTGCCGTCTCCACCGACTCGGAGCCGGAGTTGGTGAAGAACACGCGGTCCAGTCCCGGCGGCGTCAGCCTCACCAGTTCCTCGGCCAGCTCGAAGGCCTGGGGATGGCCCATCTGGAACGGCGGGGCGTAGTCCAGCACGGAGGCCTGCTGCGCGATGGCCTGCACGATGCGCGGGCGCGCATGGCCGGCATTGACGCACCACAGCCCCGCCACACCATCGAGCACCTGCCGGCCCTCGGGTGTCCAGTAGTGCATGCCTTCGGCGCGGGCCAGCAGGCGTGGCGCCTGCTTGAACTGCCGGTTGGCCGTGAAAGGCATCCAGTGAGCGTCGAGGGAAGGGCTGTCGGTAGTGCGGTCGGTGGTCATGGGCTCTCAACACAAGCGCGGCCCTGCAGCCGCGGGCCGTTCCAGTCTAGTCCCGGGCAAGGGGGGCTGCAGGCGAGCGCCGTGCGGGCCCGGCGCGGGCGTGGGAAGTCTTTCCGGCGAGCTGATGCGCAGGTGCATGCGCAGCGGCCTTGTCATCGGGGCAAACCCATGGTGCATGCGCGGCCTGGCGCCGTTCCCGTGCCTTCTCAACCAAGCCGTCCCTTGCAGGCGACCCTGTATTGGGGTGGGTCATCCATCGCCCGCGCGTCGGTTGCACGGGCATCCTCCGAGCCGCGAACACGTCCAAGGATGTGCAGGAGGACTCGCATGGCGGTGGACCCGGGTTGGCTGGCAGCGCAGCGCGAACAGGCGCTGGCGATGGAGCGGGAGATCGGGCGCGTGGTGGTGGGGCAGGCGCGCGCGATCCGGCTGGTGAACATTGCCGTGTTCGCCCGCGGCCACGTGCTGCTGCAGGGCGACGTGGGCGTGGGCAAGACCACGCTGCTGCGCGCCTTCGCGCGCGTGGTGGGCGGCGCCTTCGCGCGGGTGGAAGGGACCATCGACCTGATGCCCGCGGACCTGCTGTACCACACGCACATCACGGCCGAGGGCCGCCCGGCGGTGGACCCCGGGCCGCTGATCGCTCATGGCCCGGAGCTGGCGGTGTTCTTCTTCAACGAGATCAACCGGGCACGGCCGCAGGTGCACTCGCTGCTGCTGCGCGCCATGGCCGAGCGCAGCGTCTCGGCCTTCAACCGCGAGATCGCATTGCCGCACCTGCTGGTGTTTGCCGACCGCAACCGCGTGGAGCGGGAAGAGACCTTCGAGCTGGCGGTGGCGGCGCGCGACCGCTTCCTGATGGAAGTGACGCTGGACACGCCCGCCGGCGCGGCCGAGCGCGAGGCGCTGGTGTTCGACCCGCGCTTCCACGACACCGACGCGCTGGTGGACACGCTGCCCGCGGGGCTGGTGTCGCACCGCGAACTGGGTGCACTGTCCGCAGTCCTTCAGAGCCACATACAGGCTTCTCCCACGTTGCGGCGCTACGCGCTGGCGTTGTGGCGCGCCACCGAGCAGCCGGCAGAAAGCGGGGTGCGGCTGGCGCAGGCGGACGGCCTGGACCTGTCGCAGCTGGTGCTGGCCGGCGCCAGCCCGCGCGGCATGAGCATGCTGCTGCGCGCCGCGCGCGTGGCGGCCTGGCTGGAGGGCCGCGATCACCTGGTGCCGGAAGACCTGCAGGCGGTGTTCCACGAGGTGCTGGCGCACCGGCTGGTGCTGCAGCCGGTGTACGAGCTGCGCCGCGCGACGCTGGTGCCGGCGTTGACGGCCGCCATCCTGCAGGCGGTACCCGCGCCCTGAGCCGCCATGGACGCCACGCCGGCCGAGTTCTTCTACCGGCTGCCCGCGCCGGCGCAGGGCCTGCGCCCGGGCGCGCACCGCGGACAGGGTGGCGAGGGCGGTCTGGAGTTCCGCGGCCATGCCGATTGGCTGCGTGCGCCGGATGCGCGCCGGCTGGACTTGCGCGCCACGCTGCGCGATCCCTTCCAGCGCTGGCAGGTGCGGCTGCACAGCCCGCCGCGGGCGCAGACGGTGTGGCTGATCGCCGACGTCTCGGGCTCCATGGCCTTCGGCGCGCCGCGGCGCAAGCTCGACCTGCTGGCGGACTTCGCCCAGAGCCTGGCCTGGTCCGCCTGGCGCACGGGCGATCCCTTCGGCTGCGTGGCCTGCGACGACCGTGTGCGCGAGGAGCTGCTGTGGCCGCCCGCGCACCAGGCCGGCCGGACGCTGGACCTTTCGGCGCGGCTGCGCGCGCTGCAGCCGGTGGGCCGCGGCAGCCGGGCGCTGGCACAGGCGGCAGCCGTGACCGGGCGGAGGCGGGCGCTGCTGTTCCTGGCTTCGGATTTCCACGTGCCGCTGGAAGAACTGCGGCGTTGGCTGTCGGCCTTCGCAGCGCACTGGGTGGTGCCGGTGGTGGTGTGGGACCGGCGGGAATTCGAGCCCGGCGGCCGGGCCGGCCTGTTGCCGCTGGTGGATGCGGAAAGCGGCGAGCGCCGCCTGCTGTGGTGGCGGCCCGGCCTGCGCGCGCGCTGGGCCCAGGTGGCGCACGAGCGGCGCGAGGCCTTGAAGGCCGTGTTCGCACAGTCGCGGCTGCGGCCGCTGTTCATCGAGGGAAGGTTCGATGCGGATGCGGTTACGCGGTATTTCCTGCAGGGGTAGGGAGTGGATTCCAGAGCGGGGGTGCGGGCTGAGTCACGCATCCACGTTCCTTGCAGCCGCACTGCTCCTGTCCGTCGGAGCCGCCTTTGGCCAGGCTCTGCAGCTGCGCGAGATGGAGCCCCGCCGCTTCGGCTACCACCTCGGTGACGTCGTTGAGCGTCGCGCCGAGGTGGAGATCCCTGCCGACCTGCGGCTGGACCCGGAGTCGCTGCCCGTGCCGCGCCTCGGCACCTCGCTGGAGCTGCGCGAGGTGCGCTGGGAGCCGCCGCCGTGGTGGCGGCGCGGCGGCAGCGCCACGCTCCTGCTGCGCTACCAGGTGCTGCGCTCGCCCAGCGCGCCGCAACTGCTGGACCTGCCGCCGGTGACGCTGCGCTTCGTCGGCACCGCACGGCCGCAAGAAGCGCGGCTGGACGGATTGCCCATCCTGGTGAGCCCGCTGGTGCCCGAGCCGCCGCCGGAGCGCCGGGGCCTCGGTGCCCTGCAGCCCGACTTGCCACCGCCGCTCATCGATAGCCGTCCGTTGCACTCCCGGCTCGCAGTCGAAGCGCTGATAGCCGTGCTGGCCGGCGCGGCACTGCTGGGGAGCCTGCTGGGCTGGCCATGGCGGCGCCATCCACGCCACTTCGATCGCGCCTGGCGGCAGATACGCCGCTTGCCCGAGCCGGCCAGCGCGGTGCACTGGCGCCAGGCGATGACGGCGCTGCACCACGCGCTGGACCTCAGCGCCGGCGAGGCGCTGTTCGCGCCGGGGCTGGACGCCTTCCTGGCGCGCCGGCCGGCCTTCTCGCCGCTGCGCCCGCAGCTGGAGCGCTTCTTCGAGCTGTCGCGCCGCACCTTTTTCGCGCCCGGTGGCGAGGCCATCCCGGAGTTGGGCTGGCTCAAGGCGTTGTGCCGGCTGGCCCGGGTGCTGGAACGGGAGAGTGAGCGGTGACGCTGGCCCAGCCGCTGTGGTTGCTGCTGCTGCCACTGGCGCTGTTGCCCTGGCGGCGCAGCGCCGAGGCACCGGTGCTGCATGGCGCGCTGGCGCTGCTGCCGCCCGATCCGGCCAGCCGGCTGCTGTCGCTGCTGCTGCGCGCGCTGGGCTCCCTGGCGATTGCCGCGCTGGTGCTGGCGCTGGCCGGACCGCGGCTGGCCGAGCGCGCGGTGCAGCGGGTAGGCCGCGGTGCCGAGATCGTGCTGCTGCTGGATCGCAGCGGGAGCATGGACCAGAGCTTCGGCAGGGCGCGCAACGGCGGCGGCGAGGCGGCGCGTGGTGGGGGGCTGGCGGCCCAGGCGCGGGGCCGGGCCAAGAGCGACGTCGCGCGCGAGGTGCTGTCGGACTTCGTGGCCCAGCGTCCGAACGACCGCTTCGCGCTGGTGGCCTTCAGCGCCGCGCCCATGCCGGTGCTGGACTTCACGCAGCACACCGAGGCCGTGCAGGCCGCCATCGCCGCCGCCGCGGTCGGGCGCGGTCTCGGCGAGACGGACATCGGGCGCGGCGTGCTGGCGGCGCTGGACCACTTCGGGCAGCGCCCCTTTGCCGGGGGGCGCATCGTGATGCTGGTGTCCGACGGCGGCGATCACCTGGAGCCGGCCATGCGCGAGCGCATCACGCAGCGCATGCGGCGCGACCGCGTCTCGCTCTACTGGCTCTACCTGCGCTCGGCCGGCAGCCCGGGCCTGCAGCCGCCGCCGGGCAGCGACCCCGAGGCGGCCTCCAACGTGCCGGAGGTGTTCCTGCACCGCTACTTCGGCACGCTGGGCCCGCAGTACCACGCCTACGAGATCGAGGACCCGGCGGCGCTGCAGCGCGCGGTGGCGGACGTGGGCCGCCTGGCCGACCTGCCCAGCGCTTTCGAGGAACGGCTGCCGCCGCGGCCGCTGGACGGCGCCTGCTTGGCGGTGGCGCTGGGAAGCTGTCTGTTGCTTTGGGGGGCGCAATGCGTACAGCGCACACGCTGGGGCTGAGCCGCCGCGCGCGCCGGTATTTCCTGATGGTGCTGCTCGTCGCGGCACTGGGCGCGCTGGCGTGGGACGGGCTGGCGCAGTGGCGCGCGCAGGGCTGGAACACGGTGATCACGCAGCGGCAGGTCCTGGCCGCGGCCGGTGCGCAGGCCGCCAGCGCGCCGCAGGCGCTGCCGGCCGAGCTGCGCTTTGCCGTCGCGAGCGAGCAGGCCGCCGCCGGCAACGACGCGGCGGCGCTGGACGGCTGGCGCGCGCTGCAGTCCGGCACGCCGTTGGGCCGCGCCGCGCGCTTCAATGCCGCCAATGCACTGCTGCGCGAGGCCGCACGGCTGCGCGCGGGCGAGCAGCCCGGGCAGGCCATCGCGCTGGTGGAGCTGGCCAAGGAGAACTACCGCGAGCTGTTGCGCCAGGACCCGGGGCACTGGGCCGCCCGCTACAACCTGGAACGCGCTCAGCGACTGCAGCCCGATGCCGAGGACGCGGAGACGGCGCCCGCCGCCGCGCCGCGTGATGCGGAGCGCGCGCCCACCACGGCGCGCGGCGTGGCGCAGGGGCTGCCATGACAGGCGGCCGATTCGCCGCCCCGGCAGCGCTGCGCCGTGTCCTGGCCGGGCCGCCGGGGCGCCGGGCGCTGCTGCCGTGTGCCATCGGGCTGCTGCTCCTGGCGCTGGCCGATCCGCGGCTGCCGCTGGTGCGCGCGCAGGTGGAATCGGTGGTGGTGCTGGACATCACGCAGAGCATGGACGTGGTGGACGTGCAACTGCAGGGCCGCAGCGTTTCGCGGCTGGCGCTGGCGCGCGCCGCGCTGCACGAGGCGCTGGGGCGGCTGCCTTGCGGCTCGCGCATCGGGCTGGGCGTGTTCACCGAGCACCGCAGCGTGCTGCTGCTGGCGCCGCTGGAGGTCTGCGCGCACCTGCAGGAACTGCGCGGCGCGCTGGCGCGCATCGACGGCCGCATGGCGTGGAGCGGCAACAGCGAGGTGGCCAAGGGGCTCAACAGCGCGCTGCGCCTGGTGCGCGCGCTGCCCGAAGCGCCTTCGCTGGTCTTCGTCACCGACGGCCACGAGGCGCCGCCGCTGAACCCGCGCTACCGCCCGCCCATGGACGGCACCGACCGCGCCTCGGGCTGGCTGGTGGGCGTGGGAGGGCTGGCGCCGGTGCCCATCCCGCGCAGCGACCCCGAGGGCCGGCCGCTGGGCTTCTGGGGCGCGCGCGAGGTGCTGCAGGTCGAGCCTTACAGCCAGGGCCGCGGCGGCAGCGTGCAGGGCGAGCGCATGGTGGAGGACCCCGCCGGCCCCGCGCCACCCGACCTGGGCGCCACGCCGGGGCGCGAGCACCTGTCCTCCCTGCGCGAGCCCTACCTGCAGCGCCTGGCGCAGGAGACCGGCCTGCGCTACGCCCGGCTGCACCCGGGCGTGCCGCTGCTGGCGCTGCTGCGGGATCCGGCGCAGCAGCGACGCCAGCCGGTGCCGTTGCGCCCGCTACTGGTGGTGCTCGCGCTGGCATTGCTGGCGCTGCGGCATGCGGGCCGCGTGCGCCCGGGTGTTTGAGTCGGTCCGGGCATTCCACCCGCGTCCGGCTCGGGCCCGCTCGCCACGCTCCATCTGGTTGAGTGCGCTCCGGGTTGCTGGGGATGCGCGCGCCCACGCGCTGTGCTTGCTTCCTTCGTCGCACGGTGAAAAACGGCATTTCGCATTGTGAAGTTCTGGTTTTTCGCGGCGCAGCAATTTTTCTCATTACGGAAAACGGCATCCCGCATTGCGAGAGTGTTTTTGTAAGTGCTTGATTTTTTTGAAGAAAAAAATCTGTCTTATATAAGACATAAGTCTTCTGTCCGGCGCGTTCCGCCTTTAGGCTTTAGCCATCGATTCGCCACTTGCATCTCACCCCTGAAGGAGTACCTGATGAGCCAACTGACCCGCGAACAGCAGATCGCCGCCCTGGAGAAGGACTGGGCTGAGAACCCCCGTTGGAAGCTCGTGAAGCGTGGCTACAGCGCCGCCGACGTGGTGCGTCTGCGCGGCAGCCTGCAGCCCGAGTACACGCTGGCCCAGCGTGGTGCCGAGAAGCTGTGGGAGAAGGTCAACGGCGGTGCCAAGAAGGGCTACGTGAACGCCTTCGGCGCGATCACCGCCGGCCAGGCGATGCAGCAGGCCAAGGCTGGCCTGGAAGCCGTGTACCTGTCGGGCTGGCAGGTCGCCGCCGACGGCAACACCTCCGAGACGATGTACCCGGACCAGTCGCTGTACGCCTACGACTCGGTGCCGACCATGGTTCGCCGCATCAACAACACCTTCAAGCGTGCCGACGAGATCCAGTGGTCGCGCGGCATCAATCCCGGCGACGAAGGTTTCGTGGACTACTTCCTGCCCATCGTGGCGGACGCTGAAGCCGGCTTCGGTGGCGTGCTCAACGCCTTCGAGCTGATGAAGAACATGATCGCCGCGGGCGCCGCCGGCGTGCACTTCGAGGACCAGCTGGCCGCCGTGAAGAAGTGCGGCCACATGGGCGGCAAGGTGCTGGTGCCGACCCGTGAAGCCGTCGAGAAGCTGATCGCCGCGCGCTTCGCCGCCGACGTGATGGGCGTGCCCACCATTGTGCTGGCCCGTACCGACGCCGAGGCTGCCAACCTGCTGACCAGTGATTGCGACGACAACGACAAGCCCTTCATCACCGGTGAGCGCACCCAGGAAGGCTTCTACCGCGTCAAGAACGGCCTGGAGCAGGCCATCAGCCGCGGCGTGGCCTACGCGCCCTACGCCGACCTGGTGTGGTGCGAGACCGGCGTGCCCGACATCGGCTTCGCCCGCGAGTTCGCGCAGGCCGTGCACGCTGCCTGCCCGGGCAAGCTGCTGAGCTACAACTGCTCGCCCTCGTTCAACTGGCGCAAGAACCTGGACGACAAGCAGATCGCTTCGTTCCAGGAAGAGCTGTCGGCGCTGGGCTACAAGTACCAGTTCATCACCCTGGCTGGTATCCACATCAACTGGTACAACACCTTCCAGTTCGCCCATGCCTATGCCCGCGGCGAAGGCATGAAGCACTACGTCAACATGGTGCAAGAGCCCGAGTTCCAGGCGCGCGAGCAGGGCTACACCTTCGTGTCGCACCAGCAGGAAGTCGGCGCCGGCTACTTCGACGACGTGACGACCGTGATCCAGGGCGGCTCCTCCAGCGTCAAGGCGCTGACCGGTTCCACCGAGGAAGAGCAGTTCCACTGATCAACCAGATCCACTGAGCCTGTGCGTGGGGTGCGGGCTGCCGGCGAATCCAAGCCGGCCCTTCAGTGAGACATGCGGCGGCAACCCTGCCGCATGCAGCCCGACGGCTCAAACGGCCGTCGGGCTTTTTACTTTTTGGGCCGCTCAACGGGCAGGGCAGGGCGCACGGGCATACTCGCCGCCCGTTGCAACCCGGACCGTCGTCGCTTGAGCACCCAATTCCTGACGCCGCAGATGGCCGGCCTGCTCGCGCGCATGTCGCGCGTGAAGACCCCGCCGCTGCACACCATGACCCCGGCCGACGCGCGCGCGGCCTATACGCTGCGCGCCGAGGTGCTGGACCTGCCGCGAGCCCCGCTGGCGCGGGTGGAAGACTTCACGCTGCCCGCCGCCGACGGCACGGCGTTGCCCGCGCGCCTCTACGCGCCTTCGCACGAGCGGCTGCCGTTGCTGCTGTACCTGCACGGTGGCGGCTTCGTCATCGGCAACCTGGAGACGCATGACAGCCTGTGCCGCCAGCTGGCGCTGCGCAGCGGCGGCGCGGTGGTGGCGCTGGACTACCGGCTCGCGCCCGAGCACCGTTTCCCGACCGCGGTGGATGACGCCTGGGCCGCGCTGCACTGGTTGGCCCGGCACGCGCACACGCTGGGCCTGGACGCGTCGCGGCTCGCCGTGGGCGGCGACAGTGCGGGCGGCACGCTCGCGGCGGCCACGGCGCTGCACGCGCGCGACGTGGGGCTGTCGCTGGCGCTGCAGCTGCTGATCACGCCCGGCACCACGGCGCATGCCGACACGGCCAGCCACAAGCTCTTCGCCAGCGGCTTCGTGCTGGACGCGGCGGCGATTGCCTGGTTCTTCGATCACTACATCGACGTGCACCACCGCCGCGACTGGCGCTTCGCGCCGCTGGAGGCGGAGGTGGACGGCGTGGCGCCGGCCTGCCTGATCCTGGCGGAGTGCGACCCGCTGGTGGACGAGGGCGTGGCCTACGCCGACAAGCTGCGCCTGGCCGGCGTGCCCGTGGATCTGGAGCTCTACCGGGGCCTTACCCACGACTTCATCAAGATGGGCCGTGCCATCCCGCAGGCGGCTCAGGCGCAGCAGGTAGCGGCCGAAGCCCTGCGACAGGGGTGGGGCGGCTGACGTTAGACAACGTACATGGCTTGTGGAGCTACCGACCGCAACGTACAAGCAACTTGGTATGCGCTCCCGCCTTCGTGTCTACAGTCGAATGGCCGCTGGAGGAATGGCCGCTGGAGCGGCGCTGTCCCGGAGTGGCCGAGGCGAGGCACCGCCAGGCTACGGGGTGCTTGAAACCGCAGCACAACGTACATGGTTATAAACACTTCTCAACGCCTACCTGACACCACTTACCTGCAAACCGGCAACTGGCAGGACCTGGGGGAGGTCGCCCAAACGATCCGGCACGCCGTGTTCGTGGAGGAGCAGCGCATCCCGGCGGACCTGGAGCGCGATCCGGCCGATGCCGGTTGCATGCACGCCGTGGTCTTCAACGCGACTGGCCAGCCCGTGGGTACTGGGCGTCTGCTGCCGCTGTCCGACGGCGTCATGAAGCTCGGACGCCTGGCGGTGCTGCGCTCCTGGCGTGGTCACGGCATAGGCCAGGCGCTGCTGCAGGCCTTGTTGGAAGCGGCGCGCGGGCAGGGTGCGCGCGAGGTGATGCTGCATGCGCAGCAGTCCGCGGCGAGCTTCTACTTAGAGGCCGGCTTCGAGCCCCGTGGCGAGGAGTTCATGGAGGCAGGCATCCCGCACCTGGAAATGGTGCTTGGGTTGCAACGCGGGGATCGAGGCCAGTGACCTTGTTCGCGCATTCCCGCGCCTTCGCCGAGGGCTGACGGAAGCTTCCTACAGCAGCGCCTGCACCTTGCCCGCCATCTGTACCGCCGGCCTGGCTGGCCAGCGCGGCAGCTCCACGCGGGTACGGAAAGGCTCCGGCCCGTGCGTGAGCTCCACCGCCACCAAGCGCTGGCTCTCGCGCTCGCGCACCAGCACCGTCGAGCAGCGCGTGGCGTAGTGCGGCATGTCGATGAAAACGGAGGAGAGGTAACGCTCCACCTCCAGCGGCACGCCCGTGCTGGGCAATGCCGCATCGGGCGCCGGCGTGCGGTTGGACAGCGCCAACAGCAGGGTGTCGATCAGCCCGTCCACGTCGTCATGGCGCTGCAGCGCTTGCGCCAGATCCTGCTTGAGCTGCACAGTCTTGGGCCAGGGTGTGTCCAGCGCGGCATTGGACAAGCCGTGCACGCCGGGCCGCAGCGCGTGCGGAGCCGGGTGGTCAGTGCCGGTCCAGAAGAACTCGCCGCGCACGAGATCGGCCGCGAGCAGGTTGAAGGGGTTGTGCCGGGCGATGCTCAGCGCGTCACAGAAACCCGTTGCGTCCGCGCCACCCAGCAGCCATTGCGGGACGATTTCGCCGCGCGAAGGCGCGTCCGGCTGCACGGCGCCGGGCCGGCGCACGTTGGTGAGCATCGCCAGGCGGCCGGCGTCGGTGAAACCGCACCAGGTGCCACCGGCGCGCAGGTCCCGGCCGGCCACGATGCCTTCCGCCCAGCGGTGCAGCGCGGCGGCGGGGCGATCCAGAAACTCGTCACGGTTGGCGGCCAGTACGAGGTCGAAGCGGGGATGCATGTCCCACGCCAGGGCGATCAGGCACATGGCTCGAACACTTCCACGTGGCGGGGACCCGCCACCAGCAGCGCCAGCGCTGTTGCGGCGGCATGGGCGATGTGGGCCTCCAGCGCCGCATCGATGCCGCCGGGGCGGGCATAGGTTTCCATCAGCGTGCGCTGCCCGTCCATGTCCTGGGGTTGCGGCCGCTGCAGCAGCGCACAAAGCAGGTCCGGGTGCGCGCGCCGGAGTTCGGCCTGGAAGGTCTGCACGGCCAGTACGCACGCACCCAGATCGGGCAGAGCCACGCGGTAATACACGAAGAGCTGGCGCCCGTCCGGGGCTCCGGACGGGTCAGGCGGCATCCAGAGGTACGTCGTAGGGCAGGGGCGTGTGCCGCAGTGCCGGGCCATCCGGGCTGCGCAGATGCAGCGAGGGTGCCTGCAACGCCGCGATCTTCAGTTCCACCAGCGTCGCGGTGCGGCCCTGCAGCGTGGCGGCATCGACCACCATGCCCGAGGGCTGCGTTGGATCGTCGCCAGCGGCAAACACTTCCTGGCCTGGGGCTGCATCGGCGGCATCGCTGTCGAAGAGGAACGCTCGGCGCTTGGTCGTGCCACGGTACTGGCTACGTGCCACCACCTCCTGGCCCGGGTAGCAGCCCTTCTTGAAATTGACGCCGCCCACCAGTTCCAGGTTGATCATCTGCGGCACGAACTGCTCGGAGGTAGCGGCGGCCACGCGCGGCAGGGCGCTGCGCACTTCCAGCCAGCGCCAGGCCTCCTCGGACAGCGCGGGCAGTGCCGGCGGTTCACCTGCGGCCAGCAGCCAACGCGGCACGCCGTCGACGTCGGGCAGGCGCACCACGTCGGCGTCCTGCACCCGCGCGCGCTGCCAGGGCTGCTGCGGCGCGGTCTCGCCGAGCCAAGCTGCGGCGCGGGGACCGGCCAGGCCGTAGAGGCGCAGGTCGGTGGCCTCGCTGAGCTTGCACTTGGCGCGCAGCACGAACATCGAGAGCCGCTTGACACTGGCCGCGAGCACGTCGGCGCTGCAGGCCAGCAGCACCTCATCCGGCGCCGGGCGCCATATGACGAAGCTCGCCAGCAGGCGGCCCTTGGCGGTGCAGTAGCCAGCCAGGCGGGCGGTGGTGGCGTTGAGGGAGTTCACGTCCTGCGTAAGTTGGCCATGCAGGAAGGACGCGGCATCCTCGCCGCTCGCGCGCACCAGGCCCCAGTGCGTCAAAGGCGCGGCACCGTCGAAGGTACCTGCCTGAATGAGGGTGTCGGTCATGCGGCCATTATGATCAGCGGCTTTGCCCCGGGCGGGTGTTGGTGTGGTGATGAGGCGGATCTTGCTGGCGCTCGTGCTGCTGGTGGCCACGGTGACGCTGGCTGCGGGTGGCGTCGTGTGGTGGTGGTTGCAGCGGCCGCTGCAGCTGGAGTCGGCTTCGGTGGAGCTGTCCATCGAAGCGGGCGCCGCGCCGCGCGCGGTGGCACAGGCCTGGGTGCAGGCGGGAGTGCAGACCTCACCGCAGTTCCTCTACCAGTGGTTCCGTTGGTCGGGCCAGGCGCGCCAGATCCGCGCCGGTAGTTACGAGATCGAGCCCGGCGTCACGCCGCGGCAGTTGCTGGACAAGATGGTGCGCGGCGACGAGGTACTGGAGAGCGTGCGCTTCATCGAGGGCTGGACCTTCAGGCAACTACGCGCCGAGCTGGCTCGTGCCACGACGCTCAAGCCCGCCACAGCTACCCTCAGCGACGCAGAACTCATGGCTGCCCTGGGTGCGCCGGGCGTAGCGCCGGAAGGGCGCTTTTTCCCGGACACCTACGCGTACAGCCGCGGCGTGAGCGATCTCACAGTGCTCAAGCGCGCGCATGCGGCGATGCAGCGCCGCCTGGCGCAGACCTGGGCCGAGCGCCCGGCTGACACGCCACTGCGCAGCATGGACGATTTGCTGGTGCTGGCCTCCATCATCGAGAAGGAAACGGGCCAGGCTGCGGATCGTCCCAAGGTGGCGGCGGTGTTCCTCAACCGGCTGCGCGTGGGCATGCCGCTGCAGACCGATCCGACCGTGATCTACGGCCTGGGCGAGCGCTTCGACGGCAACCTGCGCAAGCGCGACCTGCAGACCGACACGCCCTTCAACACCTACACCCGTACCGGGCTGCCGCCCACGCCGATCGCCATGCCGGGACTGGAATCGCTGCGCGCTTCCGTGAAGCCAGCTCCCACGAAGGCGCTGTACTTCGTCTCGCGCGGCGACGGCAGCAGCGTCTTCAGCGACAACCTCGCGGACCACAACCGGGCCGTCAACCAGTACCAGCGTGCGCCCCGAACCTCGGGCACACCCTGATCCACCGTTTCCCTATCCCACGTGAACCACGGCTTCATCACCTTCGAAGGCATAGACGGCGCGGGCAAGAGCTCGCACATCGAGGCGCTGGCGCAATGGCTGCGCGCTCGCGGGCGCGAGGTGCTGCTCACGCGCGAGCCCGGCGGCACGGCGCTGGCGGAGCGGCTGCGCGAGCTGCTGCTGCACGAGGCCATGGACACACTCACGGAAAGCCTGCTGGTATTCGCCGCGCGGCGTGACCACCTGCGCCAGCGCATCGAGCCGGCCTTGGCACGCGGCGCCACGGTGCTGTGCGACCGGTTTACGGACGCCACCTTCGCCTACCAGGGCGGCGGGCGCGGCTTCGATCTGGACGTGCTGGGCCGGCTCGAAGGCTGGGTGCAGGAGGGCCGGCAGCCGGACCTGACACTGTGGTTCGACCTGCCGCCACGGATCGCGGCGCAGCGCCGTGCCGCGGCTCGTGCGGCGGACCGCTTCGAGCGCGAGGACGAAGTCTTCTTCACCCGCGTGCGCGAGGGCTACGCAGCGCGCGCGGTGGCGGCGCCGGGGCGTTTCGTGTGCATCGACGCCGCGCAGCCGCGCGAGGCAGTGTGGACGCAGATCGAGCGCTCGCTGCTGGAGCGCGGCTGGTGAGCGCGCCGCTGCCCTGGCTGGAGGGGCCGCTGCAGCAGGCCCTGAGGCAGCGCGCGCATGCGCTGCTGATCCACGGTCCGGCGGGCGTGGGCCAGTACGAGTTCGGCTTCGAGCTGGCGCGCGCACTGCTGTGCGAGATGGCGGGCGACGGCACGCATCGGCCCTGCGGGCGCTGCACGGCCTGCCACCTGATGGACACGCATGGGCATCCGGATTTCCGGCTGCTGCTGCCCGAGGCATTGAGGGAGCCGCTGGGCTGGGCGGAGGAGGAGCCGCGCAAGAAGGATGCGAAGCCCAGCAAGTGGATCCGCATCGAGGAGGTGCGTCAGGCCATCGACTGGACGCACCAGAGCGTCTCGCGCGGCGTAGCCAAGGTGCTGTTGATCCACCCGGCCACCGCGATGCAGGAAGCCAGCGCCAACGCGCTGCTCAAGACACTGGAGGAACCCTCGCCGCAGGTACGGCTGCTGCTGACCGCCACCGATCCCGAGCTGCTGCTACCCACCATCCGCAGCCGCTGTCAGCGCCTGGGCCTGGCGCTGCCGCCGCGCGGGCAGGCGTTGGAATGGCTGAAGGAGCGCGGGCTGGCGCAGCCGCAGGTGCTGCTGGACGCCGCGGGCGGCCGGCCGCTGGAGGCGGTGGCCTTGGCAGGCGAGGGCATCGACGCCGCCGCCTGGACCGCGCTGCCGCAGCGGCTGCGCCAGGGCGACGCGACCGCCGTGGCGTCATGGAATCTGCCCCGGCTGCTGGAGACGCTTTTGAAACTCTGCCACGACCTGATGGCCCAGGCTGCGGGCGGTGCACCGCGCTACTTTCCGGCCGATGCCTTACCGCCGGGTGCGACGCTGGCCGAGCTAGCGAACTGGTCGCGCGAGTTGACGCAGCTCTCTCGCCACGACGAGCATCCGTGGAACGCGTCGCTGCTGGCGGAGTCGCTGGTGGCGCAAGCCGCGGCGTTGTGGCCGGCACGTGCCGGCTCCGGCCGCGCCCGGGTCACTACACTGGGCCGTTGATGAACGCCTCTTCTTCCTTCGACCTGGATGCGGCCCCGGCGACGCGGGTGCAGCTCGTGTTCAACGACAAGGCCGCTCTCTACGCGGCCTACATCCCGCTGTTCACCGAGGGTGGTCTCTTCATTGCCACGTCGCGGGAGCACTGTCTAGGCGATGCCTTCGAGCTGGAGCTGACGCTGCCCGGCGAAACCGAATGCCGGGTGGTGGCAGGCAAAGTGGCGTGGATCACGCCGGCCCATGCCGCCGGCGGACGTGCCCAGGGCGTGGGCGTGGCCCTTATGGGCGACGCCGAGTCGCGCACGCTGCGAGCCCGGATCGAGGAGATCCTGGGCAGCGCGCTGGCCTCGGCCCGGCCGACGCAGGTTTTCTGATCCTTTCTTTCCGCCCCCGGCCGCGGATTTCAACTGCCGACTGCGATGTACGTCGATTCCCATTGCCATTTGAGCTTCCCTGAGCTGCACGCGCGGCTGGACGAGATCCGGGCCGCCATGGCCGCTGCGGATGTAGACCGCGCGCTGTGCATCTGCACCACGCTGGAGGAGTTCGAGTCCGTCCATGCGTTAGCCATGGCTTACGACAACTTCTGGGCCAGCGTGGGTGTGCACCCGGACAACGAGGACGTCATGGAGCCCACCGAGGGCACGCTGTGCGAGTGGGCGGCGCGCCCGCGCGTGGTGGGCATCGGCGAAACCGGGCTCGATTACTACCGGCTCAATGGCCGCAGCCTCGCGGATATGGAGTGGCAGCGCGAGCGTTTCCGCGTGCACATCCGCGCTGCGCGTGCCACTGGTAAACCGCTGATCATCCACACCCGCAGCTCCAGCGAGGACACGCTGGCGATCCTGCGCGAGGAGGGCGGCGAGCAGGTGGGCGGTGTCTTCCACTGCTTCACCGAAACCGAGGCCGTGGCGCGAGCGGCACTGGACCTGGGTTTTCACATTTCCTTCTCCGGCATCCTCACGTTCAAGAACGCGGCGGATTTGCGAGACGTCGCCAAGTTCGTGCCCATGGACCGGCTGCTGATCGAAACCGACAGCCCATACCTGGCGCCGGTGCCGTACCGCGGCAAGGTGAACCAGCCGGCCTACGTGCCGCATGTCGCGGCGCAGCTGGCCGAGCTCAAGGGCTGCAGCGCCGAGGACATCGGCCGCGCCACGAGCGCCAACTTCGAACGGCTGTTCGAGGTAGCGGCGGTATGAGCGGGATGCTTGACGGCTGGAGAGCCCAATCTGCAGGCGTGCAGGCGGGCCGTCGGCGGCTGGTCAGTGGTCTGGGACTGGCAGCTGCTGCCTGGGCGCTCGCGAGCCCAGTCTGGGCGGGCAGCTACGAGGATTTCTTCAAGGCGGTTGAACGCGACGACGCACGCAGCGTCGCGGCACTACTGCAGCGCGGCTTTGACCCGAATGCCCGAGACGAGCTTGGCCAGCCGGCCTTGACGAGGGCTTTCAAGGAAGACGCGCTGAAGGCTGCGGAGGCGCTGTGGACGCATCCGCAGCTCGACCTGGAAGCCGTCAACGCTGCCAACGAGACGCCGCTGATGATGGCGGCGCTGCGCGGCCACGTGGCCTGGATGCAGCGGCTGATCGAGCGCGGTGCACGCGTGCACCGGGACGGCTGGGCACCGGTGCATTACGCAGCATCGAGTGCGGAGCTGGAGCCGATGGAGCTGATGCTGCGCGCTGGCGCGCCGGTGGACGCCGTGAGCCCCAACGGCAACACGCCGCTGATGATGGCCGCCGGCTACGGTGCGATCGATGGGGCACGGCTGCTGCTGCGCCGCGGTGCCGATGCCACGGTGCGCAACCAGCGCGGGATGACGGCTGCCGATTTCGCGCGCTCGATGGGGCGCGATGGCCTGGCGTCGGAAATCGAAGCCGCCGCAGCGCGACGCCGGACCGCGGTGGCACCGGTGCAGTGAGCTGCATGCTGTGGCATCGAGATCAATCTCGGCGGTGATGGCTGGTATCCGGTGCCGGCACAGCTGGTGAGGGGGTGCCCGCCGGGTGTTAAGAAATCGCCTCAATGCATATTATGTTAAATCAAGTTGCTCACAGGCTTCTTTTCTACCCTGGGTTTGTGTTCCTGTCGCATCCTGGGCTGAGTCATGAATAACGCGGCCTCCTCGCTCCAGTCCCTGCTCTTCGATGAGCCGGTGCCGCCCGTCGCGGCCTCGGTGCAACCAGCGCCGCCCAATCCGGAATGGTTGGAGCTTGCTCAGCGATTGCGCGAGCGCTGGGGTGGCCGGCTGCATCTGGGCACGTCCTCGTGGAACTTCAGCGGCTGGTCGGGGCTGGTATGGGCACAGGCCTATCCGGAGGCACGTCTATCGCGCGAAGGTCTGCCGGCCTATGCAGCGCATCCGCTGTTGCGGACCGTGAGCTTGGACCGGGCGTTCTATCGCCCACTGGACGCGGCTGCCTACGCGGGGTTGGCGGGACAAGTACCGAAGGATTTCCGCTTCGTGGTCAAGGCGGCGGCGCTGGTGAGCGACGCTGTGCGGCGCGACGCGGGGGGACGTGCAGAGCGCAGCAATCCGTTGTTCCTGGATCCCGGCGTGGCGCTGGAGCAATGCCTGCGGCCGGCTGTCGAGGGTCTCAAGGACAAGCTCGGCGTGCTGGTGTTTCAGCTTTCTCCATTGCCTGCCGCGTGGCTGCACGACCCGGTACGGCTGGAAGCTCAACTGGAGCGCTTGTGGCAGGCGTTGCTGCCCGAGTTGCCCGCCGACAGCCGCCTGGCGCTGGAACTGCGCGACCCCGAGTCGCTGCAACCGTGGCTGGCGGCGCATCTCAAGGCCTTCGGTATTCGGTATTGCCTGGGTCTGCACGACCGCATGCCGCCAATCGAGCGACAGGTGCCGATGCTGCGCGCCACCTGGCCTGGTGACCTGGTGTGCCGCTGGAACTTGCACGCTGGCCAGAGCTATGCCGGCGCCAAGGACGCCTGGGCGCCTTTCGACAAACTGGTGGCGCCGGACCTGCCCACGCGCCAGGGCCTGGTGCGTGTACTAACCGGCACGCTGTCGGCGGGATACCAGGCTTTCGTGACGATCAACAACAAGGCTGAGGGCAGCGCGCCCTGCTCCGTCCTGGCGCTGGCACGCGATTTGGCAGCAGCTCCAGGCTGATGGGGTTTCCGCGCCCTGCTCCGCGTTCCATACCCGAAACTCCCGCGGCCTTTCACAGCGGCTATCGAGTCACCCCTGGCGACTGGGCAAACCCCCAAAGCAAAAAGACCGAAGGCCCTTGCGGAACCTTCGGTCTTTTGCTTGTTTGGCGGAGTCGGA
Source organism: uncultured Azohydromonas sp. (assembly GCF_937926365.1). Taxonomy (GTDB): domain Bacteria; phylum Pseudomonadota; class Gammaproteobacteria; order Burkholderiales; family Burkholderiaceae_C; genus Azohydromonas. The sequence goes on from NZ_CALAOH010000226.1 coordinate 102,884, forward strand.
GTCCGCCAGCATGTTGTCTGCTACCGTTGGCGTTGTCTGAAAAAGTGTAGTCACAGAGCGAACTTAGCAAAAACCATTGTCTGATAGTGTCTACTCTCGTATGATGCCATTCATCATTTTTTGATGGGTGCGTTGATGGGTTCTATACAGGCACTTTGGAAAGGCTCTTCGACATGCCCAAGGTGATTGCCCCGCTTGGCCAACTGGCCGTCTCTCGCTTGACCGACCCCGGAATGCACTTCGTCGGCGGTGTGCCCGGCCTGGCACTGCAGGTGCTGCCCACCGGCGGCCGGACATGGGTGCTGCGCATGATGGTGGCCGGCAAGCGGCGAGATATGGGGCTGGGCGGCTTCCCGGCCGTGACGCTGGCCGAAGCTCGGGAGTCGGCCCGCGCGGCCCGCGCGAAGGTGAAGACCGGCACTGATCCCATTGAGGAGGCCCGAGCCGCCCGGTCGAAGCTCCTGGCCGAGCGAGCCACTGCGCTGACCTTCGACCAGTGCGCCGCCAAGTACATCAAGACACACTCTCCGGGCTGGAAGAACGCCAAGCATCGCCAGCAGTGGGAGAACACATTGGCGCAGTACGCAAGCCCTGTGATGGGCTCGCTGCTGGTGCGTGATGTCCAACTGGCGCACGTCCTGAGCGTGGTCGAACCGATCTGGCACACCAAGACGGAGACAGCCAGTCGGGTGCGCAGCCGCATGGAGTTGGTGCTTGACTGGGCCACCGCACGCGGCTACCGGCAGGGAGACAACCCGGCACGCTGGCGCGGCCACCTGGACAAGCTGTTGCCCTCGCCGGGCAAGATCGCCGAGGTGGAGAACTTCCCGGCGGTGCAAGTTCATGAGGCCGGCGAGTTCATGCGCCAGCTGCGCAGCGAGCGTGAGGGCATGGGCGCGCGGGCGCTGGAGTTCCTGATGCTCACCGCCGTGCGCTCGCAGAACGTGCGCGCTGCCGCCTGGTCCGAGATTGACCTGGAGAGCGCCGTGTGGGAGATCCCCGGCGAGGCCCGCGGCGACAGCGCCCAGCGCATGAAGACCGGCAAGGCGCATCGGGTGCCGCTGTCGCCTGCTGCGGTGGAACTGCTCCGCGCCCTGCCCCGGATGGCCGACAACCCGCTGGTGTTCCCGGCGCCGCGCGGCGGCATGCTCTCGGATATGACGCTGAGCGCTGTGATGCGCCGCATGCAGTTCAAGGACAAGCACGGCCAGAACACGGTGCCGCACGGCCTGCGCTCCACCTTCCGCGACTGGGCGGCCGAGCGCACCAACTATCCGCGCGAGGTGGCCGAGATGGCGCTGGCGCACTCCATCGGGAACAAGGTGGAGGCGGCTTATCGCCGCGGTGACCTGTTCGAGAAGCGGCGCCGGATGATGGACGACTGGGCTGCTTTCCTGGCTCGCGTTGAGCAGGCCGGCCAAGTGGTGCCGCTGCGGGCTGTCGCCACTGCAGTCGAGGGCTGATGCGATACTGATTTTCTGCTGCGCCTACTTCGACGGGAGGAAAACCAGGTTCCCTACTTGGCTGGCGCAGCATTCTTCTAGGGGCGACGCAAAGGGAATCGCATTGAACGCACAAACAGAAAAAGAAGCCGAGTTATTTGACTTGGGGAATTCTCTCCGGGAAAGATTTGACAGATTTATTGACAACGATCTGTGTATTCATCGGGAAGCTTTTGACCGCTACGGCGCTCCGATGCTTGTGTCCCAGATGTTGCAGACCAAGGGTCTAGGACCAGACGCACCTATTGATGAGGTGTTCTTCAACATCAAGCAAGAGCACTTGGGGGTCCCTGACGAACTGCTTGCCAAGTTGTGTGCTGCGGCACCGCATGTGGACAGGTTCTGCCTTCAGGCCTTAGCGATGGCCTACGGTATTCCGCTGATATATACGTCGGAAATTTGTCGCAACGGAAAATTCCTGATTGAGACATACCAAATTATGCAGCTTCTTGAGGCCGCGAGAGTGTTTGGCCTAGTGGAGGCGCTGATTCACACAAATAAAAAGTCGGGTGATTCAGAGGCGTTCATGAAGGAAGCGATATCACGCCTTGCTATTGCTGGAGCCGATGCACGACATGCCCCCAACCGCGCCCGCAAAGCTACCTGGGAGGCTTGGCACAAGGCCAACAAGGACCGGTTCAAGAGCAAGGATCAAGAGGCTGAAGTCCTTTCTGGCAAAGCGTCTGTGACGTTCCGGACAGCCCGCGAATGGATCACGGAGTGGAGCCGTAAGCAGAGTTGACGCTTTACGGTCTGCCGGCAGACCGCAGGTTGTAGCGGCAGACCGTCCTCCATCCCGGCATCCCGTCCGCCTTGCCTGCAGTGAGGCTTACAGAGCTGGTTTGTTGCGTGTCGAATGGCGCTGTCTCGATTCGTTTCGTACAGCGCAATGCCTGCTAACACCGTCTCCCAAGCCCCCCTCAATCTCGACACGCTGCCCGATGGCGCGTGGTTGCGAGATAAACAAATCGCTGGACCTGTCCTGCCCATCGCCCGCTGCACCCTGTGGGCGTGGGTCCGCGAAGGCCGATTTCCCAAGCCCGTGAAGCTCAGTCCGCGCGTCACCGCCTGGAAGGTCGGCGACGTCCGCGGCTTCATCGCCAGCCAGGTCAACGCGTGAGGTCTCAGATGCAAGAGCAACTGCAGGCCCCAAAGGCAGGGCGACGCACGCCCATAAAGGATGAGGCCCCGGGCGTGTGGTGCGCCAAGGGCCTCGGAGAAGGACTCAGTGAAGGTTTCCATGGTACGGCGAGCCAAGTAGTGCCGCAAGGCGCCGCTACCGCTTTCACGTTCGATCGATCTGCCGTGCGCGCGATCGTGAAGGACGGCGAGGTATGGTTCGTCGCGACCGACGTGTGCGCGGTGCTTGGCTACGACCACACCCCCAGCGCGATGCGTCGTCTGGACGATGACGAGAAGGGTGTGCATTCAACGCACACCCCTGGCGGCATGCAGGAACTCACGATCATCAGCGAGTCCGGCCTGTTCAGCCTGATCCTTGGCAGCCGCAAGCCCGAGGCGCGGCGCTTCAAGAAGTGGGTCACGTCCGAGGTGCTGCCGGCGATCCGCCGGACAGGGGCCTATGCCGCGCCTGCGGCCAGCGCGGCGCCGGCGCTGCCGCGCACCTACAAGGAGGCACTGCTGGCTCTGGTGGCCGCCGAGGAGGAGAAGGAATCGCAGCGCTTGCAGCTGGAGCAGCAGCGCCCGGCCGTCGAGTTCGTTGACCGGTACGTGGAGAGCACCGGCACGATGGGCGTGCGCCAAGTAGCCAAGACGCTGCGCGCCAACGAGCGGGAGCTGGTGGCCTGGCTGCTGGAGCGGGGTGTCATGTATCGCCTCGCCGGTCGGCTCACGCCGACGGCGGCGCACCTGGACGCCGGCCGGTTCGTGGTCAAGACCGGTAGCGCCGACAACGGCCACGCCTACACCGACGCACGCTTCACGCCCAAAGGCGTGGAGTGGGTGGCCGGCGAGTGGGGCAAGCGCTTGGCCGGTACCGCGTCGCTCAGCAAGAAGGGGCGTGCATGATGGCCGTTCTCTCTTTGGTGGGTCAGATGATGGGTGGCTCCTCAAGAGGATGCCTTTTTCCCTCAGAAGCATGGCGGAGTACGGCTCCGCCATTGCCGTGGAGTGCTGCCGATCGTAGCGCGCGACCTGTGCTGACCAAACAAACCAAAACCCACCAACGTAAGCCCGTGGCGCGGTTACACTTCGCCGCAGGTGCTAGTCACACCTCAGACAACGCGGACAGCCGCCCCGACAGTGCGGCTTTGCCATGCCCGAATTCCGTCCGGTTTTGGGGCTGGGAGCGCCTATCCGTAAGGACGGCGGCACGACGTTGTCCGTGTGACTATCCCCAGCCCCACCCCGTTGCGCTAGTCACGCGGCGGGTGGGTTCCAAAGCTCACAACGGAGCCCGGACCATGGCCCAAAGCCCGAAGACCGCCCACGCTGGCGGCAATCTGCGCACGCCTGCGCAATCCCTCGCTTCCTCGCACACTGCTGCCCAATCGGCTCAAAACTGCGCCGATTGCCCGCCCCCGCATTACCTGCGCCGCGTAGCGCGCTCGATCCTGCTGCGCGCCGCTGTGCGCGGTCGCATTTCCTGGATCGTTGCGCTACAGGTGCTGGCGCTGGTGGACGGAGGTGCCCAATGAGCACGACCACGACGATGAAATCGTCTGCCGAGCTGGCCGCTTGGCTGCTGCTGGACGCCTGCGAGAGCGCCACCATCGAGCGCGGCAACAAAGCAATGTTCTTCGGCCCCAACGAAGGCGAGGCAGGCTTGCTCGACGGTGCATATGAGGCACTGACCGACGGCGACCATGGCCGCGCGGTGGGACTGCTGCGCGAGGCCGTGCGCCTGGCCGGTGAGCCGGTGCCCGAGGTCAAGGAAGGCCGCAACCGTGCGGAGTGCCAGCGCCGTGCCCAGAGGCAGTGCGAGCGACTGCTGAACGTCGCTCAAATCGCCATGGCACTGCTGGAGCAGCCAGCCGCCGTGCCGGTTGCGCTGTCACCGGCACCCACCATCAACCTGATGGCCGCCGCCGATGCAGCTGAGTCGTTCGCTCGCGCCCTGCGCGTGGTGGTCGGGCAAGAAGGTGGTGCCGCATGAACGTGCTGGCAGAAGCAACCCTGATTGCGTGTTTCAAGCTTGTGCGAGGCGAGGAAATCAACGGCTTGCCCGCACCGGTGGCCCGCTACATCAGCGGCGAAACCGACCGCCTGCCTGACGACATAGGCTGGATCCCGGAGGACATGCGCGACGTGCTGCCCATCATGCGCGAGATCGCCGCGGACAACCGTGCGGACCGCGCCAAGGCGAAAGGAGCTGCAGCATGAACGCCCCCCGGAACCAAGACGCCCGCCACGGCATTGAGCGCCGTAGCGGTCACGACCGCCGCTCTGGACTGGATCGCCGCGAGTTGCGCGCCGTGCTGCTGCAGCCGGACGCCGCTATGCCGCCGCGCTACCGTACCGGTGAGGCGGTAGTGATTGAGCTTGCGGCCGTGCCGCAGCCCGGTGACGACGTAATGCTGGTGCTGCACGACGGCCGCACGCTGGTGCGCGAGTTGGCCGCCATCGACGCCAAGGCTTTCAAGGTGCTGGACGCTACCGGCGCAGCCGTAACGCTTCCCGTGTCGGAAGTTCGCCAGGCATCGCTGGTGGTGGGCGCTGCGCGCCGTAGGAACGCCAAGCGCACGGTGGCAACTCCGCATGCGGCTGCGTACTACGACAGCGATGGGCGCATGCGCGTGCATGGCTGGTACGCCGACTATGCCGAAGCTAAGCGCCAAGCCGAGGCCCTCAAGGCACTGCATGGGAACGCCGGCATCTTCACCAGAGAGGAGGACGGCGATGCATGAGGCCACCCAGGAGTACGCCCTGAAAGGGCTTTCCCACGCCGACAGCGTGTCATCCATTCAGGAGACATTCGACGCCTATGTGGCGCAGTTCGGAGGGCGCCATGGGTGAGTTCCGTAAAGATCTGCTTCCCGAGCCGACAAGCTACTTCGAGGCGCAAGGCCTAGCGCTCACCGGCCGCGGGAAGTGGCGCACCACGCGCTGTGACTTCCACGACGGCAGCGACAGCATGCGCATCAACACCGAGTCCGGCGGCTGGTGCTGCATGGCCTGCGGCGCTCACGGTGGCGACGTGCTGGCCTTCCACATGCAGCACCACGGTCTGGAGTTTGTGGAAGCTGCCCGCGAGCTGGGTGCCTACGTGGACGACGGCAAGCCGCACCGCGGGCCAGTCAAGCCTGCTGGCCTGTCGCCTCGCGCGGCGCTGGAGGTGGTGGCCTTCGAGGCGCTGCTGGTGGCCGTGGCCGCCGGCAACTTGGCGCATGGTGTGGTGCTCAATGATCAAGACCGCCAGCGGCTGATGCAGGCTGCCGGCCGCATCGATTTGATTGCGCAGGAGGTGCTTACGTGCGCATGAATCGAGAAGAAGTAGCACGCGCTGCTGGAACGCTGGACGCACAGTTGCCGGCGGTGGCTCGTGGTGCTGAGCCGGCGGGCATGTTCGAAGATCTGGAAACGGCTGCAGCCGCGCGCGCCCAGGAGGCCGTGCCGCGCGTGGTGCTCCAGTGCGCTGCAGACGTTGTTCCTGAGCCGGTGCGCTGGCTTTGGCCTGACTGGCTGGCGCTGGGGAAGCTGCACATCCTCGCCGGCGCCCCGGGCCAGGGAAAGACGACCATCGCGCTCGCGCTGGCCGCAACTGTCACCACGGGCGGACGCTGGCCAGACGGCACGCGCTGCCCGGCGGGCAACGTGCTGGTGTGGAGCGGCGAGGATGACCCGGCCGACACTTTGCTGCCGCGGCTGCTGGCTGCTGGTGCCGACCGCTCGCGCGTTTTCTTCGTCACTGGGGCTCGCATCGGTGGCCGTGTAGAGCCCTTCGACCCGGCCCGTGACATGGCCGCGCTCCAAGTCCAGGCCGCAAGCATTGGTGATGTCCGCCTCATCATCGTTGACCCGGTGGTGAGTGCTGTCACGGGCGACAGCCATAAGAACACCGAGGTACGCCGGGCGCTGCAGCCGCTGGTGGACATGGCCGCCAGCATGGGCGCTGCGCTTCTGGGCATCACGCACTTCAGCAAAGGCGGACAGGGGCAAGACCCGGCTTCTCGCGTCGTTGGCTCCATCGCCTTCACAGCGGTGGCGCGGGTGGTGCTCGTGGCCGCCAAGGCGAAGGGTGAGGATGGCGAGGACCGCCGCATCCTGGCGCGCTCCAAGTCCAATATTGGCCCGGATGAAGGCGGGTTCGCCTACAGCTTGGAGCAGTGCGAGCCAGTCCCTGGTATCCACGCTTCCCGCGTGACCTGGGGCGAGGCTGTGGAGGGCAGCGCGCGCGAGCTACTGGCGGAACCCGAGGACACGGGCGAACCGCGCGCAACTTCGGACGATGCCGCCGCCGCGCTGGTGCGCATCCTGGCGGGCGACATGGTGCCGATGCAGGCCGCCGTGGAGGCCATGAAGCGCGAGGGCTTCACCGACAAGGTGATCCGCAAGGCGCGCGAGCGACTGGGCGTCATCGTCAAGCGAAGCGGATTCGGGAAGGAGTTGCGCAGCTACTGGAAGCTGCCGCCCGGCTTGGCGTTGCCGTCTGATGATGGGTGTGAGGACGCCAAGGATAGTTCCCATTCCTGCCCATCGAACGCCATTCCTGCCCACTCATGCCCACGTAAGACGTTGGGCACGAGTGGCACGAATGGGCACGAATGGATGGGGCGAGGACACGAATGGGCCGGTTCTGAGCCAGAGCCGCAGGCCAACCAGGAGTCGAACTTGGAGTCGCAGCCGTGATTGAAGGACTCATTTCCACGTTTCCCCGGGGATGGCGCATGGTTGGCAGGCGGTGCGCCGTGACGGCGGCGCCCTTCCCTGATCAGCACACGGGGCCGTTGACGAGCGACGAACTGCGCGCGCTGCGACTGATGGCCGAGGCCAGCCCGGCGCCGCTGCTGGTGATGCGCGTGCTCCAGCAATACGACACCGCAATGCATCTGGGGCTGGAGTTACTACGCGCGCGCGGCTGGGTGCGTCTGCGAGGTTGGCCGAGCGTAACTCGGACTCGCTGGGAGATGACGCCGCGCGGACTGCGGGAGGCCGCCGCACACCCGGACTTCAACGGCTGGGGGGGCTGGTGCACCTGGTGGCGGATCTGGCGCCGCGCGCTGGGGATCTACTTGCGTGGACGGTTGCGCGATCCAGCGACCGGCCGGAGAACCTGAGAAAACCTGAGACCGCCAGCAACCGCCTCACTTCTTTGGCGATTGGTTCATGGCGGAGATTGACTCCGCCACGAATAGAGCGAAAACGCGCCTCCGGAAAATTACACCCATCAACCGACCCATCAAAAAGGGTTCAGGGAGGGTGTGGTGGAAGCGTTCAAAGACCCGGCGCAGGACGAGCGCCTGCTGGAAATCCTTGCTGATCTGCTGCCGCTGGCAACGCGGCACCGCGGCGACCACGACGACGAGGAGCCGGTGCACCGCGTGCGGACTAAGGCCGGCGCCCTGCCTCCGCCTGAGACGAACTCGCCGCGCAGCGTGTTTGAACTTGGGTACAGCGTGGCATCAGCTCCGGTGCGCCTGCATCGGTACTGCGTGCCCGGTAGCTCTACGGGATCCGCTGCTAGTGCCAGCGCGCCGCCGCGCCGGGCCGTCAACATCGTGGCCCGCGCCGGTGACCGCGTGCGCGTGTCCGGGCTCGCTTACCCGGGCGACCGGTGGACGGCAGAGCGCGCGGAGAAGGAGCGCATCCGCCGAGCAAAGCAGATCGTGCCGCGCCCCAGCGCAGCGGCCAAGCAGTTCAATTTCAAGCGCGAGCCGCTGGTGGGCGCCGCAGCATGACGCCTGCCGTTCTTGCCTCCATGCCTGAGGCCGTCGACCGGCTGCTGAGCCTTGCCGGCGAGGGCGAGGCCCGCCGCATTCTGGAAGCGCTAGGTGGGCGCGCCGCGCTGGCCGAGCTCGAGCGCCAGGCGGCCCGGCGCTTGGCCGTGCACCTGCTGCAGCAGCGAGCACCGCGCTGGCAGATCAGGGACCGCCTGGTGTCGCGCGGCATCAACTGGCGCACCGCTTACCGAGTCATTGACGCAGCGCTGAGCACTGGCCCGCGCGGCTCTGTCATCGCGGGGCCTGAGATGGCAAGCGACCTGGGGACACTGGTACCAACGCAACCAACGGAGAACCCCATGGCGATGAGCGTCAAGGATCTGCAGACCAAGCTGAAGGATCTGCAGGCGCAGCTGGCGAAGCTGGACGTCACTGCCGCCCGCGAGCGCGCGGACGCAGCACAGGAGGCTCACCAGCGCCTGCTCGAAGATGGCCGGCGCGGAATGATCGTTGGCACCCGCAACGAAGACCAAGTGAGTCAAGCCGCCATCACGATGAGGGCGCGCCGGAACGAGGCCGAGAGCATGCAGCGACAGGCGACCGCGTTGCACAAGGAGATTGACAGTCTCTCCCGGATGCTCACCGGCGAGCAGCGCGTGGCGCAGGCGCAGGAAGCGCTGACCAAGGTCAAGCAGCTGGTGCAGAGCGCGGCCGAGCAGGTGAAGACCGCCGAGGGGACCGTGGCCACGCTGGACGGCCTCATCCAGGAGGAGGAGCACGCCTTCGAGGCGGCCAAGGCTGGCGCTGCGGCGCAGCTCCTGGCGGCTGTGAAGGCACGAGGCGACGTCTCCCAGGTGCAGGCGGCGAGCCGCGACCGGGTCGCCACCCTGGAACTGGCCAAGACCGAAGCCATGGGCGAACTGGAGGCCGCGCGTGCCGCGTTGAAGGCCGTCCAGGAGCGCGAGGCCAAGGCGCTGCGCGACGTGCACATGGCGCAGGCCGACGTCACCGAGCTGGCATTCCGAATTGCCCAGGACGCATACACCGAAGCGCTGGCCGCACAGATGGCCGCGTACTGGCGTGCGCACAGGACGCACTTCGGCACTGAGGACGTGCGTGGCAAGGCCGGCGACCTCTCCATGAGGCTGCTCGAAGCGCCGGCCGCCTGACCACCCACAAGAGGCTGCCCGTCCGCCTCGCCGTTCAAGGAGATTCCATGCTTACCACCAACGATCAACCCGCGGCCGACGAGGGCGCGCTGCTGCGCCTGGTCAGCGACGTGCGCACCCTGGTGCAAGGAGCCAGCGTCGACGTGCTGAAGAAGCTGGGCACGCAGCGTCTCACCGATCTGAAGACGTTCATCAAGCGCGAGCAGCAGAGCGCATCCACGCCCGTGCAGAACACGGCATCCCTGGACGGGATCGCTGAGCAGGCCGAGCGCGACGCCCTGGCCATGAAGCTGGCTGCAAACAGCGCCGTCCCTGTCAACGTGGAGCACCTCAAGGCCTTCTCGCTGCGCGACCTGCAAGGGATCGAGCAGGCCCAGATCGCCAACGCTGCCGAGGCCAAGAAGCGCCAGGAGCGCGAGGCCTGGGCCAGCTATTCCCTCAACGGGCACATCGACGCCGCCAACGCTACCGGCGCCGCGCCGGCGCAGCCGAAGGTGACTGGCAACGACTGGGCCGCCTACGACCTGAACGCCATCAACGGCACCGCCGGGGGCTAAGCGGCGCTGCCGGCGCCTGTTCCAGCAAGGAGAAAACAAGGTGACTGACCTGAAGCGCACCGGGCGGTGGAAACCGGGCGAGTCCGGCAACCCCACCGGACGTAAGCCAGGGGCTGGCCAGGTGGCAAAGCTGCGCGCCGACATCGCGAAGCACGTGCCGGAGATCGTGGAGAAGCTGACCACGGCGGCAAAGGCTGGCGACGTGAGCGCGGCCCGGCTGCTGCTGGAGCGGGTGCTGCCGCCAGTCAAAGCCATCGAGCAGGCCGCGCTTGTGCCGCTGCCGGCCGAAGGCACGCTGACCGAGCAGGGGCGCGCGGTGTTGCAGGCCGTGGCCGGCGGCGAGCTCGCGCCGACCCAAGGCGCTGCGCTGCTTGGTGCGCTGGGCACGCTGGCCAAGCTGGCCGAAACGGATGAGCTGGCACGGCGCATTGAAGCCTTGGAAGGAAGGTCCAAACCATGACGTTGCGCACGCGCCTGGAGAAGTTGGAGCAGCGCATCGGCTCTGCTCGCTCGCTGCACGACATGACCGACGCCGAACTGATGACCGCCATCCTGCGCGAATGCCTGGAGCGTGAGCCGACCGCTGCCGAGGTTGAAGAGTGGATGGCGCTGCCGGACAGCGAGTTCCGCGCTCGCGTGGACGCCTTCACGGCCGAAACGCCGGAGGCACCGGATGACCCGGAGACGGCCAGATTGCGCGCACAGCTTGGCTGGGCGCGGGCACTGGCGGATGCATAAGGGAGGCATGGGCATGACATCAGGACTGCTGCGCCGCCTGGACCGCCTGGAGGCCGCGTTGCCTGCCCCCGCGGATCATGAGCGCCGCGACCGCTTTCAGGTTGCCGTGCGCTACATCCTCAACGCTGTGCCGCGCGGCCCCATCACCATCGACGGTGACCGAGACGCCCCATTGCGTGAGCTGCTACAGCGCGGGGACGCCGGCACGCTGACCGAGGAGGACTGCGCGCTCCTGGCCGCCGCGCCTGAGTGCCACGTGCCCGCGCTTGAAGTGCTGCGGACGCTGGTAAAGCTCATGGACGAGGTGTGACCGTGGGGCGGCTGCACACCCGACTGGACCGCCTGGAGCAGGCCTGCATACACAAGCTGACTGGATCGGTGCTGCTGGCCTACGACAGCGCCGGCCTGCTGGCGCCCGTGACCCTTGATTGCGCACCGGGCGAGCCGGTGCCTTTGCCGACCGGGTGCCGGCCCCAGCGACCCGAGGAACTGGAAGCCGACTACATCGCCGCACTGAAGGCTCTCGGCCTGACGGTGCTGATGTGGGACTTCAGCCGGACGTCCAACTTGCCGGCGGAGGCCTGACGATGGTGGATCTGCGCGCGCGACTGGCGAAGTTGGAGCAGGCCATGGCGCCGCCGTGCGGCCCAGCGGTGGTGCTCTGGGAGGGCGCCGATGGGCGGCTGGTGTCGGACTTGTTTTCCCGCGGCGGCCTTGGTGAGCCGGTGCCCGAGCCGCCAGGCTGGCGCGAGCAGCAGCCAGGGGAGACGGCTGAGGACTATGTGGCCACGCTGGAAGCCGCTGGGCTGCACGCGGTGGTGGTTCAGATGGTGGACGCCAGCATCCCGGACACCGACACCGAGGACAGCAATTGAGCAAGTGCAGCACCTGCGCCGGTGGTGCGCGGAGCACCGAAATCACTATGGCGGACCATGCATCCGCCACGTCACAGAGGGCAGCGCAGCACGCATGAGTGGCACACCCATCAAACAATCCATCAACACGAGAGGGAGCCGCCATGTCTGAGGCAGCCGGGACCCATGTAGGCGGCATTTTTTATACAACTACCCTGGACACCCAGGGGCTGATCGATGCACAGCGCCGAGTTGATCGGGAGCTGAAGAAGGCCGCTGGCAGCTTCGACGGTGTCAAGCAGGCCGGCGTGGGCGCCATGACGGCGGTGGCCACCGCTGTGAAGGTACTGGCCGCGGCTATGGTCCTGGTGAAGTCCGCCGAGATGGCCGACGACATGCGCCTTCTGGCGGCCCGGGTCAACATCGCCGCCGGCAGCATCCAGGCCGGTGCTGAGGCGCTGCGCGCGCTCACGAAGATCAGCGCCGCCACGCAGACCGAGCTGGAGAGCAATGTCCAGGTGTTTGCCAGGCTGAACTCGTCCATCAAGCAGATGGGCGGCACCCAGCAGGACACGCTCACGCTCACCGAGCTGCTGGCCAAGGCCATCAAGGTGTCCGGCGTGTCGGCGGGCGAGGCCTCCGCAGCGATGCTTCAATTCGGCCAAGCGCTGGGCTCCGGGAAGCTCGCCGGCGACGAGCTCAAGAGCCTCATGGAAACGGCGCCCTACCTGATGAAGCAGCTGGCCGACGGCATCGGCGTGCCCATCGGCCAGCTGAAGAGCCTGGGCGAGCAGGGCAAGCTCACCGCGGACGTGGTGGTGCAGGCGATGAGCAAGGCCGCCAGCAGCATCAACGCCGACTTCGCGCAGATGCCCGAGACGATGCGCGGCGCCTTCACCGTGGCCATGGACGCGGCCGCGCGCGCCAACGAGAAGTTGGACGACTTGACCGGCACGAGCGCGGCGCTCAGCGGCGCCGGCAAGGGCCTGGGCGACATACTGGACTTCGTAGCCGGCCGCCTGGCCGCCATGGCTGGCGAGGGTGAGAAGGCCGGGCGCGCGAAGCTGGTGCAGAAGTGGGCCGAGGACACGGCCACCGTCCTGTCCTACGTGGTGGACGCCACGGACTTCGTGGTGCGTGGCTTCCGCCAGATGGGCGCTGGCGTGGCCGGCCTGGCGGCATCGGCCGGGCTCGCTGCGCAGGGCCAGCTGGGCGCCGCGCGCGCCGCGCTGACGCAGATGAAAGACGACGTGCTGGCCATCGGTGGCGCCAGCTACATGGGCCCGCGCTTCCGGCAGCAGCAGGCAGCGCTGAAGCTCACGCCCGAGCCCGACCGCCTGGACCGCGCCGCGCAGGCAGCGCCGGCCATGTCGAAGCTCAAGCCGCCCAAGGACGAGGACGAGGCCCGCAAGGCCGCTGCCAAGACTGCCACAGCGCAGGCCTACTACCAGGGACTGGTGGCGGCCAACAAGACCGCGCTGGAGCAGATCGACGCCGAGGAGCAGAAAGCGCTGACCGAGAACCAGCGCCGCATGCTGGCGGACAAGGACAACGCGGCGATCTACACCAAGGCCAAGGTGGAGATCATCAAGAAGTTCGCTATGGAGCGCGCCCGCCTGGAGGAGGAGAACACGCAGCAGATCGCAGACTTCAACATCCAGGTCACCACCGACGAGGCCACGAGGATTGAGGCGGTGCGCGCCGAGGCAGTGCGCCGGGCCGAAGCTGCTGAGCGCCTGGGGACGATGACCCACGAGCAGGCCGAGCGGGCAAAGACGCTGGCCACATTTAAGGCCGAGCAGGAGCGGGCTGACTTGGTGGAGCGCAACACCCGTGCGCGCGCTGAGGCCGGCATCGTGCTCGCTGGCACCACCGAGCGCCGCATCCTGCTCATCCGGAACGAGGCCATCCGCCAGGCAGAAGAAGGCTACCGCCGCGGCGCCCTGACCTTCGAAGAGGCCGAGGCCCGCAAGGTGCAGGCCGCGCAGATGGCAATCGACCAGCAGAAGCAGCTGGAGACCCAGCGCACCAACGTGCGGCTGGGCACGCTGCAGATCAAGGCCGAGGGCGGAGACCCGCAGGCGCAGGAGGATGCGATTCGAGCGCGGGCAGAGGCAGATATGGCGGCCGTCGAACAGGCCCGCCTGATGGACCTGGAGGCAAGCCAGCTCTACGCGGACCAGAAGGTGGCCATTGAGCAGCGCATGCAGCAGGACATTGCAAACCTGCGCAGCAGCGCCGCGCAGGCGCAGCTGGCCGGCGCCTCAGATCTGTTCGGCTCGCTGGCGACGATCGCGGCGGCCGGGGCAGGCAAGCAGTCCGGCATCTACAAGGCGATGTTCGCGGCCTCCAAGGCGTTCGCCGTAGCCGAGTCCATCGTGAAGATCCAGCAGGGCATCGCCAACGCCGCCGCGCTCCCCTTCCCCGCCAACATCCCGGCCATGGCATCGGTGGCAGCGGCCACGGCCAACATCATCACGACCATCCAGGGCGTGAACTACGGCGGTGGGCGCCAGTACGGAGGACCGGCGAGCGCCGACACCATGTATCGGGTGAACGAGACGGGGCGCCCGGAGATGTTCACGGCCGCGAACGGGGCGCAGTACCTCCTCCCCACCAGCGGCGGGCGAGTGACTTCCGCGGCAGACATGGCCGGCGCTGGTGCAGCGCCTACCGTCATCATCAACAACAACGGGCAGCCGCTGGCCGTGCAGCGGACGACCTGGGACGCGCAGCAGCAGCGCATGGTGATTGACATGGCAGTGAAGGAGTCGGCCTCGCAGATTGCCGAGCGGCGCGGCCCGATGTGGGGAGCTCTGCGGACTACGAATGTCCAGGGGCGGCCGGGCTGACCAACTGCAGGCCAGCGCCGTCCCCAGGCAATGTGGCGTCCAGGATTTCAAACCGCACGTCAGAGAAGCCTCCGGTGACGGTGACCGGCTGGCCCGCCAGCAGCGGGAATTCAATGCGCGTGCCACTGCGCTCGCACACGACGGCGAGTCGGCAGGTGGCATTGAAGACGACGTGCCACGGTTCCCCGGGCTTGTCGTCAGTGATGGGGATTTGCAGAGGCTCCATGCCGGGCGATGCTACGGGCTGCAGTCTTCGGGCCTCCTGAGCCGCTTTGATCTGCTGGAACTGGTAACGCCGTCCCGTTGCGGGATCATTGGGCCCACGACGACGGGAGGGACTGATGAGAACCATGCTGAAGGCGGTCGGCATCGGTGCATGCGCCGCACTGCTATCCGGCGCCGCGCTGGGTCAAGGTGCGCCGCATTGGGCGTACCGCACCACGCCGGACAAGATGGGGCGCGGCGAGATCAAGATCGCCACCATCAATTCCAGCAACACCGTGGATTTCCTGCCGCACAAGAGCGAGCGCGCGACTCTGGCGCTTCGCGTCCATCCGCGACACGGCAAGACGGCAATGCTGCAGGTGGGCCCGGGAGAGTTCCTTTGCCCCAGCAGCGGCTGTCGCGTCGCGGCAAGGTTCGACGCCGGAAAGGTGGTGGATCTGCCGGCCGTGCGCCCAGCGGACTACACCGCTACCAATGTGATATTCGTCCGCGATCATGACCGACTGCTGGTGTCTCTGAAGACGGCGAAGCGGCTGCTCATCGAGGCCGACTTCTACGGCTACGGCTCGCGGGTCTTCGAGTTCGACGTGGCGGGCCTGCAGTGGTGAGCGCGCGCCAAGCCGCCGGGCTAGTCGACGGGAAGCACTTCACCGCCTACGTGGACGAGGTGAAGGGGCTGAAGCGCAGCGGGGACAACGACGCGGCCGCCGGCCTGCTGCTGCGCCTGGTGGGCGCCGTGGAGGCCGAAGCCAAGGCCGCGGCCCCGGGTTGGTACATCGCCCCATGGTACTTCGAGCAGCTAGCCCTGCTCTATCGCAAGACCCGGCGGTCCACCTTGAGGCGGCCATCCTGCGGCGCTACGTCAGCGCGTGCGCAGCTGCCGGGCATGAGCCTGTGGCCGGCACTGCCGAGCGGATGGTGAAAGCGGAAAGAAAAAAGCCGGCATGAGCTGCCGGCTTTGGATGGGGAACCTGGGGTTCACCGCTTCATCTTCGGTAGTCTGATACCGTTGATTTGCTTTTGGTGGGTGGGTTGATGGGTGTAAGCCCAAACCATCCCGGTTCACCCTCTATGGGGTGGCGGAGTCGGAGGGATTCGAACCCTCGATGCAGGTTTTGCCCGCATACTCCCTTAGCAGGGGAGCACCTTCGGCCTCTCGGTCACGACTCCAGTGCAGAAGCTGCCATTCTAGCAAGGTTTTTTCGAACTTCCAAGCACCTTGCGAAGTTTTTTTAGGCGCCGACCTTTTCCTGGTCCAGTTCGAAGGCGCGATGCAGCGCGCGCACGGCGAGTTCCATGTACTTCTCGTCGATCACCACGCTGGTCTTGATTTCGCTGGTGGTGATCATCTGGATGTTGATACCCTCGTCGCTCAGGGCGCGGAACATCTTGCTGGCCACGCCGGCATGGCTGCGCATACCGATGCCAACGATGCTGACCTTGCAGATCTTGGTGTCACCGATGATGTCCTTGGCACCTAGCGCGGGCAGCACCTGGCTTTGCAGCAAGTCCACCGTGCGCTGGTAGTCATTACGGTGCACGGTGAAGGAGAAGTCGGTCTTCCCGTCGTGCGACACGTTCTGGATGATCACGTCGACGTCGATGTTGGCCTCGGCCACGGCGCCAAGGATCTGGTAAGCGATACCGGGCTTGTCGGGCACGCCCATGACGGTGATCTTGGCCTCGTCGCGGTTGAACGCGATACCGGAGACAACGGCTTGTTCCATCTTTTCGTCTTCCTCGAAGGTGATCAGGGTGCCAGAGCGGGCTTCCTCTTCGATATCAATATCCCAGGGCGTGAAGCTGGAGAGCACGCGCAGCGGCACGCGGTACTTGCCCGCGAATTCCACCGAGCGGATCTGCAGCACCTTGGAGCCCAGGCTGGCCATCTCCAGCATCTCTTCGAAGCTGATGGTGCTCAGGCGCCGTGCCTCGGCCACGATACGTGGGTCGGTGGTGTAGACGCCATCGACGTCGGTGTAGATCAGGCACTCGTCGGCCTTCATCGCCGCCGCCACCGCCACCGCAGAGGTGTCCGAGCCGCCGCGGCCCAGCGTAGTGATGTGCCCCTCGGCGTCGATACCCTGGAAACCGGTAATGATCACCACCTTGCCTGCGGCCAAGTCGGCGCGCACGCGGGCATCATCGATGCTCTCGATGCGGGCCTTGGTATAGGCCGAATCGGTCTGCACCGGAACCTGCCAGCCGGTGTAGCTGATGGCCTCCATGCCTTCGGCCTGGAGCGCGATGGCCAGCAGGCCCACCGACACCTGCTCGCCCGTGGCGGCAATCATGTCGAGCTCGCGCAGCAGCGCGGAGCTCGTCTGCTTGGGCGACAGCTCCTTGGCCAGCCCCAGCAGTCGGTTGGTTTCACCGCTCATCGCGGAAGGAACGACCACCATCTGGTGGCCCGCGCGTGCCCACTTGGCCACGCGCTTGGCGACGTTGCGGATGCGCTCCGTGGAGCCCATCGACGTACCGCCGTACTTGTGAACGATCAATGCCATGGTGTTTGAAACAGGCCCGGTGTTTGCCGCGAGGCACCAGCGGCCCGCGAATCCACGATTCTAGCCGGCTGTATCGGGCACCCATTCGAGTGCCAGCTGCGGCTCGCCGAGGGGTGCCCACATCCGCGCATCTAGGCCCAGGCGGGGCACGAACAAGAGCGCTCCGTCCAGCCACAGCAGTGGACCGTCACGGTGCCACGCTGGCACACCCAGGGTCTGGTACTGTTTCTTGAGGCTGCGCGGGACCCCTCCCGGCTTGAGCTGGAATTGCTCGCCGCCGCTGCGCGCGCGCGCGATGCATGCCCGCAGCCGCGCTGGAGCCACACCACCTTCATCCACGCTGCGCACCTCCAGCCAGCCGCCCCAGGTATCCAGGCGCTGCCGACCTGGGCCGTCGATGCAAACCTGCTGCCCTTCAGGCGCTGGCTCCACCATCACGCCTTTCCCGGCCGGCTCGCAGCGCAACCGGCCCCGGTAGCGCTGCAGCACCTGCTCGCCGGCCGGCCAGCATGCAGGCAGATCGCTTCCGTACAGCTCACTCAACAGGCGTTGCAGCAGGGTGTCGCCGGGACTGCGACCGCAGCGCTGCAGCAGCCAGTGGCGCAGTAGGTTCGCTTGGCGGGCCGGGGGCAGCGTAGCCAGTGCCGATAGGCGCAGCTCGTGTCCTGCGGCCACGGCAGCCAGGTCGATCTCCGCCAGCGCCTGCAGACATTCGCGAGCCTGTTGTGCTTGCCGAGTGGCCGCTCCCAGCGCCTGCTCAGCCTGTGGAAATGCAGCCGTCAACGCCGGCATCACGCGATGCCGTAGGCGATTGCGAGCGTAGCTATGGTCCTCATTGCTAGGGTCCTGGACGTAGGACAGGCCGTGCGCCTGCACGTAGGCATCGATGGCTTCCGAGGGCTGCTCCAGCCAAGGTCGCACCCACGGCAGGCCGTCACGCATCGCTTGCCGCGGCATCGCGGCAAGTCCGGCCGCGCCGCCACCGCGGAGAGCCTGCAGCAGGAAAGTCTCGGCTTGGTCGCGCCGGTGGTGAGCCAACAGGAGGAGCGCAGCACCGCCTTCCCACGCCATACGGCTTAGTGCCGCATAGCGCCCTCGCCGAGCCCAGGCTTCGACACTTTCGCCTCGCCCCGGGCTGCCTTCGAGTCGGCACGATCGCAGCGCCACAGGCAGGCCTTGCCGTGACCAGTCGGCACACTGGCGCTGCAGGTACTCTACCCAGGCGTCGGCTTCGGGTAGCAGCCCGTGGTGCACGTGCAGCGCAAGCACGCGCAGACCCAATGCCTGCGCGGCGCGGGCCGTGGCATGGAGCAGTGCGGTGGAATCGCGACCGCCGCTGGTGGCAACGGCGACGCAGGGGATATCAGCGCTCGGTGGTGTCGTTGAAGCGTCCATAGGACTGCAGCCGCTCGTAGCGGCGCTGCAGCAGCTCTCGCGGCTTGAGATCCACCACTTGGCGCAGTGCGTCGTTGAGCGCGCGCTTGAGCGTGGCGGCCATGTGGCGCATGTCGCGGTGCGCACCGCCCACGGGCTCGCTCACGATCTTGTCGATCAGGCCCAGAGCCTTGAGGCGGTGTGCCGTGATGCCCAGCGCCTCTGCCGCATCGGCGGCGCGCTCGGCGGTCTTCCACAGAATGGAAGCACAGCCCTCAGGTGAAATCACGGAATAGACGGAGAACTGCAGCATCAGCACCTGGTCTGCCACGCTAATGGCCAGCGCACCGCCGGAACCACCCTCGCCGATGATGGTGGTGATGATGGGCACCTCCAGCTGTGCCATCTCGAAGATGTTGCGGCCAATGGCTTCGGACTGTCCCCGTTCCTCGGCACCGATGCCCGGATACGCGCCCGGCGTATCCACGAAGGTGAAAACTGGCAGCCCGAACTTCTCGGCCAATTTCATCAGCCGCAGCGCCTTGCGATAGCCCTCGGGGCGGCTCATGCCGAAGTTGCGCGCCGCGCGCTCCTTGGTATCACGTCCCTTCTGGTGACCCAGCACCATGCAAGCTTGGCCGTTAAAGCGGGCCAGACCGCCGACGATGGACTGGTCGTCCGCATAATGGCGGTCGCCATGCAGTTCCTGGTAGTCGCTGAAGATCTCGTTGATGTAGTCCAGCGTGTAGGGACGCTGCGGGTGGCGGGCGATCTGCGTCACCTGCCACGGCGTGAGATTGGCGTAGATATCCTTGGTCAGCTGCAGGCTCTTCTTCTGTAGCCGCTCGATTTCCTCAGAGATGTCCACGGCGGACTCGGTCTGCACGTAGCGCAGCTCTTCGATCTTGCCTTCCAACTCGGCGACGGACTGTTCGAAGTCGAGGAAGTGTTTCTTGCTCATGAAGGGATTCCTTGCCGGGACGGCTCAGTATTCGACAGGCACCGGGTCGAGGCTGCGCCAGAGATACCAGGTGGCCACCGAACGGTACGGCGCCCAGGCGTCACCGACCTCACGCGCCTCCGCACGTGATACCGGCTCACCGCTGAAATAGTTAAGGCTGATGCCACGCAACAGGCCGACGTCGTCCAGCGGCAGCACGTTAGGGCGCATCAAGTGAAAAATGAGGAACATCTCGGCTGTCCATCGACCGATGCCGCGCACGGCGACGAGTTCCTCAATGATGGCTTCATCGTCCATCTGCTGCCATTGACGTACGTGAACCGTACCGTCGGTGAAGTGCGTAGCCAGGTCGCGCAGGTACTCCACCTTACGCGCCGACAGCCCCGCCGCCCGCATGGCCGTAACTTCGAGATCCAGTACGGCCGCAGGCTGCAGCCGAGTGGAGCGCCCACCGGAAAGCGCGATGAATCGCTCCCACACCGACTGCGCCGCGCGTACCGAGATCTGCTGCCCGACGATGGAGCGCGCCAATGTGGTGAAGGCGTCACCGCGGCACTGCAGCCGCGCCTCGCCGAACTGCGGGATGAGCTTGCGCATCACACGGTCACGCTTGGCCAGGTGCTTGCACGCCTCGTCCCAATAGGCAGGCGTCACGGCGGCGGCCGGGCGCGCCATTCAGGCCTTCACCCAGGTCGTGCCCTGCGCCGAGTCCTGCAGCACGATGCCACGCTCGGCCAAGTTACGGCGGATGGCGTCGGCTGCTGCGAAATCGCGCGCCTTCTTAGCTGCGGCACGTTGCTCGATCAGCCGTTCGATGTCGGCGTTGTCAAGGGTGTTGCCTCCCTGCAGGAATGCGCGCGGTGACTGCTGCAACAGCCCCAGAACTGCACCCAGTGCCTTGAGCAGCGCAGCCGCGTCTGCCGAGTGACTGCGGTTGACTTCGGCAGCCAGTTCGAACAACACAGCCACGGCGCCGGGGGTGTTGAAATCCTCGTCCATCGCGGCACGGAAGGCGGCGGCCTGCGGCTGTGTCCAATCGATGGACTCTAGTGCAGGAACGGCCTCCAAGTTCGCCAGGGCCGTGTAGAGACGGCGCAGCGCGTGGCGGGCGTCCTCGAGGTTGGCATCGCTGAAGTTGAACGGGCTGCGATAGTGGGTGCGCAACATGAAGAAGCGCACTGTCTCGCCGTCAAAGCTCTTCAGGACATCGCGGATTGTGAAGAAGTTGCCGAGCGATTTCGACATCTTCTCGTTGTCCACATTGAGGAAGCCGTTGTGCATCCACACGTTGACGAAAGTCTGGCCGGTGGCTCCCTCGCTCTGCGCGATCTCGTTTTCGTGGTGTGGGAACTGCAGGTCCATCCCGCCGCCGTGGATGTCGAAGTGCTCGCCCAGCAACGCACAGCTCATGGCCGAACACTCGATATGCCAGCCCGGACGGCCTGGCCCGAAAGAGCTGGAGTATTTGGCATCAGCGGGTTCTTCCGGCTTGGCAGACTTCCACAGCACGAAGTCCAATGGGTCTTCCTTACCTTCCAACACGGCCACGCGTTCGCCGGCGCGCAGTTCATCGAGCGACTTGCCGGAGAGCTTGCCGTAGCCAGGGAACTTGCGGACCGCAAAGTTGACGTCGCCCCCGGATGCCCGGTATGCCAGTCCCTTGTCCTCCAAGCGCTGGATCATTTCCAGCATCTGCGGTACGTATTCGGTAGCGCGCGGCTCGTGCGTCGGTGGCTCAATGCCGATGGAGGCAACATCCTGGTGCATCGCGGCGATCATCTCGTCGGTGAGCTGCCGTATGGGAATGTTGCGTTCCAGAGCGCGACGGATGATCTTGTCGTCGATGTCAGTGATGTTGCGTACGTAGGTCACCTTGTAGCCACTGGCCCGCAGCCAACGACTCACGACGTCAAAGGCCATCATCATGCGCGCATGCCCGACATGGCACAGGTCGTAGATGGTCATGCCGCACACATACATGCGTACATGCGAGGGTTCTATGGGTGTGAAAGGCTCGACCTGACGGCTGAGCGTGTTATAGATGCGAAGGGTCATCGACGGGAAGGCGACAGCTAGCGCCGGGAACGTCCCAGATGCGACCCGCCCGGCAGGCGCCGGCCGGGAAACGGGCGCCGGGGGCTTCAGTAGAATCGGATCAGTATAGCCAAGGACGTCCAACCCATGATCCGACTGACTGCCCTCACCTCCTTCGGCGCTGTGCTTGCTCTATGCATGACTGCACCCACAGCATTGGCACAAAAGGTGAAGCTGCAGACCTCAATGGGCGATGTGGTCATTGAAATTGCTGCCGACAAGGCGCCCAAGACTGCGGCCAATTTCTTGCAGTATGTACGCGCAGGACAGTACGACGGCACGGTGTTCCATCGTGTCATTGAGGATTTCATGATCCAGGGCGGCGGCATGTTGCCCGACCTGACTGAAAAGCCCACCCGTGCAGCCATTCCCCTAGAAAGCCGCAACGGCTTGTCCAATGTGCGTGGCAGCGTCGCGATGGCGCGCACCATGGTGCCCGACTCCGCCACAGCCCAGTTCTTTATCAATGTCAAGGACAACCCCTTCTTGGACCAGCCCAACGCGCGTGACGGCAATGGTTACGCCGTGTTCGGCAAAGTGGTTTCCGGTATGGAAGTCGTTGACAAGATCCGGCAAGTGCCCACCGGCAATAAAGGCCCCCACCAGAACGTGCCACTGCAGCCAGTGGTGATTAACAAAGCAACCGTAGAGAAGTGAACATGAGCAAGACCATTGAAATGACTACCAGCGCTGGCGCAATCCGCATTGAACTGGACGACGTCAAGGCGCCCGCTACGGTGGAGAACTTCCTGAGTTACGTGCGAGCTGGCCACTACGACGGCACGGTGTTTCACCGAGTCATTCAGGGTTTCATGATTCAGGGTGGTGGCTTTGAACCCGGCATGAAGCAAAAGTCCACAGGAGCACCAATCAGCAACGAAAGCGCCAACGGTCTGCGCAACGAGAAGTACACCATTGCCATGGCTCGCACCATGGCGCCGCATTCGGCTACAGCCCAATTCTTCATCAACACCAAAAATAACGGCTTCCTGGATAAGGACCGTTCTCAGGACGGCTGGGGTTATGCCGTCTTCGGCAAGGTCGTCGCCGGTACCGATGTGGTCGATGCCATCGAACGCGTGGCTACTGGTAATCGTGGCGGACACGGCGACGTGCCTGTGCAGGACGTTGTTATTGAGCGCGTGGTCGAGGTCGCCTGAGTACTCCAAAAATTATGGCGGCAGTGCCGGTGCTGCCGCCGCTTGAAGTCATTTCAGCGCCTTCGAGCTGGGAGTGTGTTGATTTCATCAGCGATTTGCACCTGGATGCCTCGCGTCCGCACACTTTTGACGCTTGGAAGCGTTTCCTGGCGAAAACGGCTGGGCAGGCAGTGTTCATCCTGGGAGATTTGTTCGAGGCCTGGATCGGTGACGACGCATGTCGGCAAGAGGCCTTCGAAGCTGAGGCCATCAATGCACTACATCAGGCGGCGCAGCGCCGCTGGATTGGCTTCCTACCGGGCAATCGGGACTTCCTTGTTGGCTCTGAGCTGCTACAACACATTGGTGTTCACCCTGTTGATGATCCGGCTGTACTTGAGGCACACGGACAGCGCGTTCTGTTAACGCATGGCGACCTGCTATGCCTGGCGGATGCCAGCTACCAACGTTTTCGCCTCCAGGTACGCGACCCGAACTGGCAGCGCCTGTTCTTGGCTAAACCCCTGTCCGAGCGTCGCGAACTGGCCCGCAACATGCGGGATGCCAGCCGTCAACACCAAAATGACATGCCCGCCTGGGCAGACGTCGATCTGAGCGCCGCGCTAGGTTGGCTTACCCAGACACAATGCAATGTCCTAGTACACGGGCATACCCACCGTCCGGGCAGCCAATCCATAGCCCCGGGCTATGAACGACATGTCCTGACCGACTGGGAGCTTGACAACTCAGGCCCTGCCCGAGCAGAGATATTGCGTCTCACGCAAGAAGGATTCACAAGAATCAACATTTGACATGTTTACCCGGCTGCGGCAAGCCCTTGAGCAGCGGCGCGAAGCCCGCGCATTGCAGCGAAGGGCTATTCCCGATGCCATATGGCAGTTAACGTTGCGGCGTTTTCCATTCCTATGTTTCTGTCCCGGAGCAGATCTAATCGTGCTACGGCGCATGTGCAGCCTATTTCTCGATAGCAAGGAGTTCCATGGTGTTGACGGGTTTGAGCTGCGCAACGACATTGTCGTTGCGGTCGCCGCACAGGCCTGCTTGCCGATCTTGAAATTGGGACTGTCACCGTGCTACGACTCATTTGTGGGCATCGTTATGCACGCAGACACGGTTGTTGCCTTACGTGAAACCGTGGATGCATCTGGCGTCGTCCATACCTACGAAGAAGCCCTGGCTGGAGAAGCCGTGGAGGGGGGGCCTGTCATGCTAAGCTGGAGCGACATCTACGACGGCAAAGGCCCGGCCGGACCTGCTTATAACGTCGTGATCCATGAGTTTGCTCATGTTCTGGACATGCAAGACGGCGAAGCTAACGGCGTGCCAATGCTGCCTAACCTCCAAGCACAGCGACATTGGCTCGCTGTACTGGAGACGGAGTTCGAGCATCTTTGCCGTCTGGTAGATAGAGGCATGGAAACAGCTATCGATCCCTATGGATGCGTAGGGTTGGAGGAATTCTTTGCCGTGGCCAGCGAGGCATTCTTCGTCACGCCATGGATTCTTAAAGAACAACAGCCGGCGATGTACCGGCTGTTGGTGTCTTACTACCTGCAGGACCCAGCGGAGCACGTTCACCGGGCCTGATGGCGAATTCAACCGGTTGTCGCAACACATACCAAAAGGAGAGTGTTGACATGGCTACTGTCAAACCACAGCATGCCAGTGTTGCTCGTACTGCATAGGGATTACTGACCGGCGCATAGATTGCTCAACTCGGACAAGGTCTGCAAGGAGGTCAACATGGAACAGTTGATTTCGAGCCGGGCCGTCGACTGGCGTGAGGGCCGACGGCTGCGTGCCTGGGAACTGCAGGGTTGGACACAGGCAGAGATTGCGCAGGCGTTGGGCGTCACACCGGGAGCGGTTTCGCAGTGGATGCGCCGCAGGCGTGAAGGCGGCGGGATTGCAGCGTTGAACAAGCGCAGCGCCCCCGGGGCGGCGTGCAAGCTCTCAGCCGAACAGCGCGCTCTGGGACGGCGCGCCGATCCATCGCAGTCGCGCCGTCAAGCAGTTCCTGCATGAGGAGGGTGGCGAGAGGCTGCATCTCGAACGCTTCCCTGGATACGCCCCCGAGCTCGATCCCCAGGAGGGAATCTGGCGGCACCTGAAGCATGTCGAGATGCGCAACGTCTGCTGTGCCAACCTCGCTGAAACCCGAAAAAAACTACGCGGTGCCTGCCAGCGACTCCGGCAGAAGCCTCGCATCATCCGGGCCTGCATTGCACATGCTGGCTTGGTTTAGCGTGAGCGTCCGGCGACACCACGTTGATCTGTTGAGGGAAGTCCGCAACGATGCCGGCCCCGCGTGTGGCAGGCAGTAGTGATGCCGGCCGATTGGGTCGGTCAGGACGGGCGCCAGCGATGCGGCAGCAGCTCGTCGATGCGGCTGGCCGGATGGCTGTGGATGCGCGCCAGCACGTCGCGCAGGTAGGCCCAGGGATCGATCCCGCAAAGTTTTGCAGACTGCACCAGGCTCATGACCACGGCCGCGCGCTGGCCGGCGAGCTCGCTGCCGACGAACAGCCAATTTTTCGCTCCGAGTTTCCAGGGCTTGATCTGCTGCTCCAGGTGGTTGTTGTCGATGAGCACGCGCCCATCGCTCAGGTGCAACGTCAGCGCATCCCAGCCGTTGAGGCTGTAGTCAATGGCCTTGGCGATGGCTCCGCCGGCCACGCGCTGGCGTTGCAGCTTCAGCCATGCATGCAGCTCGTCCCACAGCGGACGGCTCAGGCGCTGACGGCCATCGAGCCGGTCCTGGGGCGTCATGCCCGCCAGAAGACTCTCGACGTGGTAGATGCGTGCCCAGCGCTGCATGGCTTCCAACGCCACGGGGCTGGCGCTGGCAGCATGCTTGCTCAATTCCTCAAAGCGGCGCCTTGCATGAGCAGCACAGCCAGCGGCCTGCCGCCCGGGCTGGGTCCTGGGGGCCAGCACAGCCGCGTAGGCGGCGTACTGGTCGCACACCAGCGTGCCGCGCCAGGGCGGTTCGGGGTATGGCGGGCCCTTGCCGCCGAGGAAGGCCAGCGGGTACTGCGCCCCGCGGCCGTTACAGAAGTCGTAGATGACACCCGGTGCACCGTCCAGCGGGCTGCGCGCATAGGCCCAGACGTAGGCCTTCTTGGTCTTGCCACGGCCGGGGTCCAGCAGCGGCACCGGTGTCTCGTCGGCGTGCAGCACCGCCGCGCTGAGCACGAAGCGCTTGTGCGCCTCGTACAGCGGCAGCAGCCACGCACCGCCCTGGCCGGACCACGACGCCAGCGTCGAGCGCGGTGTGTGCACGCCCGATCGGGCGTTGATGTCTTCCTGGCGGTAGTACGGCAGGTGGTCCACGAAGCGGCTGATCATCGTGTGCGCCACCAGGCCGCTGGCCGGGATGCCGCCGTCGACCACGTCGGGCTCGGCCGGCTCCTGCACCAGACGTTCGCAGCAGCGACACGCCCACTTGCCGTAGATGTGGCGGTGCACGAAGAACTGCGCGGGAACGATGTCGAGCTTCTCGCTGACGTCCTCGCCCACGCGCGTCATCAAGCGCCCGCAACCCGGTGTCGGGCAGTGGGTGTCCTCGGGCTCGTGGCGGTGCTCCACGCGCTTGAGGTGTTCGGGCAGCGCCTGGCGGCGCGGGCGCCGAGGCGCTGCCTTGAGCGACGACGGCGTCTCGGGCATCGTCGCGCGCAAGGCCGCGAGCTGGGCTTCGAGGCTGGCCTCGTCCTCGACGAGGGTCTCGGCGAACAGCGCACCCGAGTTCGACACCAAATCGCGTAAGTTGTTGATCTGTATAGGGCGCAACCTT
>NZ_CALAOH010000227.1 GCF_937926365.1 uncultured Azohydromonas sp.
TGTGGCAGCTGAAAAATCAGTGGGTAAAAGCAAGTCAATCAACGACGCCCTTGAGCTCAGCAGCGACTGCTGAGAGGGTACGTGCCCATGTAGGCAGATGGGCACGTGATGTCAGACGGTATTGCAGAGTTGGCGCGGCGGCTGATCATCGGCCACAAGCGTGATGGGCGCAGCATCTACGACGCCCGGGCCAAGCACGAGCTGATCCTGGCCTGTCGCGAGCCGGGTGCGTCGATGGCCAAGATCGCCCGCGAGTGCGGCGTCAATGCAAACCAGCTCGCCAGCTGGGTACGCCAGTACGAACGCGCGACGGCTGGGAGCGCCTCAACTGGTGGGGAGGTCGTGGACGCGTCGGCGCCGACGTTCGTTCCGGTGCACATCGACCCCCCCGCACCTGAGAGCGCCGAGCCAGCGCTCGATCTGCAGGCGCGGCTGCCCAACGGCGTCGTGCTGGACCTGCGGGGCTGCGACATGAACCAGGCGTGCCGCGTGATCGAGGCTTTGGGGAGGCTGCGGTGTTCCGCTTCGACGAAGGGCTGAAGGTGTACCTGCACCACCCATCGGTGGACTTCCGCATGGGGATCAACGGTCTGGCGATGCTGGTGGAACAGGCGCTGGGACTGGACCCGTTTGCCGAGTGCGTCTATGTCTTCCGCAACAGGCGACGCAACCGAGTGAAGATTTTGGGTTGGGACCGCAACGGATTTTGGCTATTGCTCAAGCGCCTCGAGGAAGACAAGTTCATCTGGCCCGATGAAGCGGCAGTGCCGACGCTGACGGTGGAGCAGCTGCACTGGCTGCTCGAAGGTATCGACGTGGCGGCCGTGCAGAGGCATCCGAGACGGGTGTACGAGCGGGTGGGCTGACGCGCCGCTGATGGTGTCAATCCGGTGTGTCGCGGTGCCGCAGTCCCAGAGCTTCTCGCACAATACGGCCACCGAGCAACGGCTCGATGCCACAACAGCAACCGCAGTCGATGGATCAGACGCCCAGCGCCGAAGAGTTCCAAGCCCTGCAGCAGGCGCTGGCTGAGGCCACCCTCCGCAACGAGGCGCTGGTCGGCGAGCTGCGAGTGGTGCGCACCGAGCGTGATCTGCTGCAGGAGCAGCTCAACAAGTTCAAGCGTCAGCTCTTCGCCGCGAAGAGCGAAGCCCGCGGAACCGAGCAGAAGGATCTGTTCTTCAACGAGGCCGAGATACTGGGCGCCGGTGCCGAGCCCGCCGCTGAAGAGCTCGCCGCGGACGACACCGTCGACGTGCCCGCCCACAAGCGCGCCAAGCGCGGTCGCAAGCCGCTGGACCCGGCACTGCCGCGGGAAGTCGTGCGCCACGAGCTGCCCGAGTCCGAGCGGGTGTGCCCACACGACGGTGCCACGCTGCAGGAGATCGGCGTAGAGTGTTGGCGCCGACCGAAAACTGAGCCACTTTTGATGGTCGTGCCGACCGAAAACTGAGCCAGGTGAACACCTACCCTGCTGCTTTTTTGTGCAGCGGGGAATCGAGGATTGATCACCATGGACCAGATCGGATGGATCCGGCGACTGCACCGCCGGGAGAACAAGAGCGAGAGGGAGATCTCGCGCATGACGGGGCTGTCGCGCAACACAGTGGCCAAGTGGCTGCAGGCCGATGTCACCGACGCACCGAAGTACCGGCGCGCGCCCCAGCCCTGCAAGCTCACGCCGTTCGTGGAGATGGTCAAGCAGGCGCTGCTGGCCGATGCCCGGCGCCCGAAGCAGGAGCGGCGCACGGCCAAGGCGCTGCACGCCGAGCTCAAGGCTGCCGGCTACGGCGGCGGCTACACGCGGCTGACGGACTTCATCCGCGACTGGCGCGCCGGTGAAGGCCTGGGCGCCAGCGTCCACGCCTTCGTGCCGCTGGCCTTCGAGCTGGGCGAGGCGTTCCAGTTCGACTGGAGCGAGGAAGGGCTGGTGGTGGGCGGCATCTACTACCGGCTGCAGGTGGCGCACATGAAGCTGTGTGCCAGCCGCGCGTTCTGGCTGGTGGCCTACCCCAGCCAGGGTCACGAGATGCTGTTCGACGCGCACACGCGCTGCTTCAGCGCGCTGGGCGGGGTGGCCCGACGCGGCATCTACGACAACATGAAGACTGCCGTGGACAAGGTCCACAAGGGCAAGGGGCGGCAGGTCAACGCGCGCTTCGCCGTGATGTGCGCCCACTACCTGTTCGACCCCGACTTCTGCAACGTGGCTTCAGGCTGGGAGAAGGGGGTCGTCGAGAAGAACGTGCAGGACAGCCGTCGGCGCATCTGGATCGAGGCGGCCAAGCGGCGCTTCGGCTCCTTCACCGAGCTCAACGCCTGGCTGGGCGAGCGCTGCCGGGCGCTGTGGCAGGAGGTCCGCCACCCGCAGCACGAACGCTTCAGCGTGGCCGAGATGCTGGAGCACGAGCGGCCGCACCTCATGCCCATGCCGGTGCCCTTCGACGGCTACGTCGAGAAGCCCGCGCGCGAAACCCTACAGTTGTAGTTGCTGGAAGAGCGTGCGCCGGCGGTGGCATGCA
>NZ_CALAOH010000228.1 GCF_937926365.1 uncultured Azohydromonas sp.
ACACGCTAGGCCGCCGCTGTCGGCCTGACCGCCAGGGGTGGGCTGAATACGTACCCTCTTGTTTTACAGGGGCGGTTGGATATTCGGTCGGGCTGGTGCGGACAGCGGGTGGGCCGAGGCGCGGCGAGCCGTCCGCACATATGACTTTCGTGCGTTGAAGTGCCGTGGTGCGCTGCCCACGATGACGGCGACGGCCGCATCCCGGCCAATGCGGAAAGCCCGCCATGAGCCTGACCTTGCGCGCGGTGTTGCTCGATGACCGGCCGCTGTCGCGGCCCATCGAGGCTTGTTTCGGACACGAGGGGGGCACCATCGGCCGCGCCGACCAGAACACGCTGACGCTGCCCGACCCGCTGCGCTACATCTCGCGCCACCAGGCGCGGATCAGCTGCGCGTCCACGGGCTTCGTGGTCGAGAACATCGGCAGCCCCAACCCCGTCGCCGTGCGCGGCGAGCCGCTGCCGCACGGTCGCTGCGTGCCGCTGCGCCACCGCGACCAACTGTGCATCGGCACCTACGTGCTGGAAGCCATCGTGCTGCCCGACGAGGGCGATGCCGCGTCCGCGTCGCCCCTCGCGGCGGCCGAGGGCACCGCCGCCGTGGCCGCCGGCCTGGATGCGGACCTGTGGGCCGCCTTCCGCGAGGGCGCGGGGCTGCACCTGGAGGCGGACGCGGGCGCGAGGGCCGCGTGCATGCGCGCGGCCGGGCAGGTGTTGCGCCACGCGGTGGCGGGCTTGCTGGAGCTGATGTGCGCGCAGCCGCTGCCGCCGCGCGCAGTGCCGCGCGCCGCCGGCGCGGCCCCGTTGAGCAACCCGCTGAAGGTGGTGCCCGATGCGCAAGCGGCCCTGGAACTGCTGCTGATGCGGGCGCAACCCGGCTTCCTCGACGGTCCGGACGCCGTGGCCGAGGCGCTGGAGGAGCTGGTCGCACAGGCCTTGGCCACCGAGGCCGGCACCCGCGCCGCGCGCGACGGCGTGCTGCGGCGCTTCGCTCCGGCGGCGCTGGAGGAACGGCTGCACGAAGCCGCCGTGGCGCCGCCCTGGTGGCCCGCGCAGCGCCAGGCCCGGCTGTGGGTGCAGTACGGACGGCTCTTCGAGCGCCTGCGCGGCCAGGCCCAGGCGGACTTCGACGCGCTCTTCGGCCAGGCTTTCGCCCTGGCCTACGAGGACCAGCTGCAACGGTTGCGGCGGGACAAGGCCTGTTGAGCGCCGGCGCCTGAACGGCCCGCGCACGCCGTTTTGCACAATCGGCGCGACCCGCCATCCCGGGGCCGCGGCTCGCCCGACGCGGGACAGCCGCCTGCTGGAGCCCGGATCCCGTTGCGGGGCCACGCGCCCCACCACTCCCTCCACGACCCGATGAACTTCCTGAAGACCCCCTTGGCGCTGCGCCTGGCCGCGCTGCTGCTGCCGGCGCTGGTCGGTGCCTGCACCGCCGCGCCGGCACGGCAGGACGGCGACGCCGGCCTCGCCCCTTGCATCGACGCGCTGCGCCAGCGCCTGGACGAGCACCCGCAGGTGCAGCCACGCACCTTCGAGCAGTACACGCGTACCGCGCAGGACCTGCGCCCGGTGATCGAGGCCGCCACCGCCGCGCAGCCGGAGTTCCAGGTGCCGATCTGGGACTACCTGACGCGGCGCGTGGACCCCGAGCGCATCGCCGACGGGCGCGCGTTGCTGGCGGGCCAGGCCGCGGCGCTGGCGGCGATCGAGAAGCGCCACGGCGTGGACCCGGCCACGGTGGTG
Source organism: uncultured Azohydromonas sp. (assembly GCF_937926365.1). Lineage (GTDB taxonomy): Bacteria > Pseudomonadota > Gammaproteobacteria > Burkholderiales > Burkholderiaceae_C > Azohydromonas. The sequence goes on from NZ_CALAOH010000228.1 coordinate 1,746, forward strand.
GCGGTGTTCGGCATCGAGACCGACTACGGGCGCGTGCAGGGCCGCTACCCGGTGGTGGACGCCACGCTCAGCCGCGCCTGCCTGAACCTGGGCAGCGCCGAGCGCCGCCGCAACTTCTTCTCCGCGCTGTGGCTGCTGCAGGAGGGCCACGTGCAGCCGGAGAGCTTCCTGGGCTCCTGGGCCGGCGCCTTCGGGCAGACGCAGTTCATGCCCGCCACCTTCGTCGCCTACATGGACGCCGCCGCGGAAGGCGCCAGCAAGGTGGACATCATCGGCAGCACGCCGGACGCGCTGGCGACCACCGCGCGCTACCTGTCGGGGTTGAACTGGCGCAGCGGCCTGCCTTGGGGCGTGGAGGTGAAGCTGCCGGACGCGGCGCTGGAACGCTTCAACGCGCAGGAATCCGGGCACCGTTGCCTGGAGCGCGGCCAGCCCGAAGGCCCGTGCCGCAGCCTGGCGCAATGGGCGGCCGATGGCGTGCGGCGTGCCGATGGCGGCCCGCTGCTGGGCGAGAACGGCGCGCCGGGCTGGGAGCCGGGGCTGCGCACCGCGCTGCTGATGCCCGCGGGCAGCGACGGCCCGGCCTGGCTGGTGACGCCCAACTACCAGGCGATCTGGCGCTACAACCGCGCCGACGCCTACGGGCTGGCGATCGGGCTGCTGTCCGACGCGCTGCGCGGCCTGCCCCCGCCGCGCAAGGCCTGGCCCACGGACGACCCGCTGCTGCCTCGGCGGGAGCTGCGCGAGCTGCAGGCGCTGCTGCTGTCGCGCGGCCACTGCGAGGTGCAGCCCGACGGCCGCGACGGCCCGCGCACGGCGGCGGCCATCCGCGCCGAGGAGCGGCGGCTGGAGCTGCCGGAGACGGGGCGCTCGGGAACGCGCATCCTGGCGCGGCTGAAGGCACAGGGCCCGGAAGAGGGTGCGGCGCAGGGCGCGTGCGGAGCGGCGGCAGTACCGGGTGCGGCAGGTCCGGCCTCGGCGCCGCGCTGAGGAGCCCAAAAAGAAACCGCCCCATGGGAGTGGGGCGGCAGGGTGTCTCAGCGGGCGTCGTGCATCACGTTGCCGCCGGTTTCACCCGGGGCGTCTTGCCCTGGGCTGCTTCGGTCATGGCGCGCGCGGCGTCGCTGGCCATGGCCGGGCCGCGCTTGAGGAAGGCGTCCTGGCCCTGGTCCACGAGGCTCAGCGCGCTCTGGCCCAGGTCGGTGAGGAACTCCATCCAGTTCTTCACCAGCCCCAGCAGGAAGTCGTTGAAGGCGTTGGAGGGGAAGAAGTTCAGGGCCGCGTCGCGGCCCGAGTCGGCCAGTTTCGGCGCGGTGCCCAGCGTGCGCGACATCACTTCGGGCGAGGCCGAGAACTTGGCAATCAGTTCCATGTTGGCGCGCATCAGCTTGGAGTAGGGCGACAGCAGGGTTTCAAAGGCTTCGGTGGGCATGGCTGCTCCTGAGGACAGACGGGTTGCGAAGGTGCTCGGCGGTGTCGTTGCGTCCCGGCTTGCGGCTCGACGAGCGTCCATCGGCGACACCGGCTCCCCGCGGCAGGCCGCGAAAGCCAGCGCGCCCCTTTGTCTCCTGTGGTCCGGGACGGTGTGCTTTGATTTTGCTGCAATGCAGCAATTCGCGCGCCGTGCGTCGCACCGGGTTTCAGCTCGACACACCTTGCCGTTGACTCTTCGGCCGCGCCGGCGGTCCCACGCTGTTGGGGACGACGCGCGATGCCGAAGCTGCTCTGGGTGCTGTTGCCGCTGCTGCCGCCGCTGGTGTATTTGGCCGCGCGGCTGCTGCGCGGGCGTCCGCCCGCGCGCCGCGAGCTCAACGCCTGGAGCAGCGTGCTGCTGCTGGCCTACCTCGCGGCCACGGCGGGGTTCGGGCTGTTCTGGGTGGCGCAGCAGCAACTGCCGGTCTTCGACTGGCATTACCTCTTCGGCTACGCCACGCTGGGGCTGCTGGCGCTGCACCTGTCGCTGAACTTCAGCAGCGCCTGGCGCGTGCTGCGGGGCCGGCCCGCGCCGACCACGGCGCGCGAACAGCAGGCCGGGCGGCGCTGGATGCTGGTGTCAGGCGGCGCGGGGTTGGCGCTGCTGGCCGTGGGCACGGCCTTCGTGGCGGGCCTGCGGCTGGGGCGCGGCCAGCGCGGCGTGCTGCTGGCGGCGGACGGCGCGACCACGCAGCCGCCGGTCGAAGCGCCCATGGCGCTGGTGGATCGTTTCCATCGGCACTCCTCGCAGTCCCGCAGCGCGTCCTTCACGGGCGTGCCGGCGGTGAACTGGGGCGCGGCCCCGCCGCCGTTCAAGCGCTATGCGCAGGCGCCGCGCGTGGCGCTGCCGCCGGCCGCGCGCCACGGCGGTGTCCGGCCGGACAGCCTGCTGGCGCTGGGCACGGCGCTGTGGCACACGGCCGGCGTGACCGAGCGGCGCCCGGGGCTGGTGCTGCGCGCCTCGCCGTCGTCCGGCGCGCTGTTCTCCACCGAGCTTTACCTCGCCGTCGGCGCGTTGCCGGGGCTGGCGCCGGGCCTTTGGCACTACGACGCCGAAGCCCATGCGCTGGAGCGCCTGCGCGCGGACCCGGCTGTTGCGGCGCTGCCGGGCCTGCCTGGCGGCGAAGAGCCGGGCCGCGCCGATGCGTTCGTGATCGCCACCGCGGTGTTCCGCCGCACCGGGCGCAAGTACCGCGACCGCAGCTACCGCTACGTGCTGGCCGATCTCGGCCACGCGCTGGAGAACCTGCGCCAGGCCGCGGTGGCCGTGGGCTGGCAGGCGCGGCTGGTGCCCGCCTTCGACGGCCCGCGCCTGGCGGCCGGCCTGGCCTTGAACGAAGACGAGGAGGGCGTGCTGGCGCTGGTGTCACTGCGGGCCGGGTCGGCATCCGGGCCGCCCGCCGACACGGGCCTGGCGGCATTGCGGTGCGTCGCGCCCCGTGCCGCCGCGTTCTCGCCGCCGCCCTTGCCGCGCGAGCTGCCCCCGCTGGGGGTGACGGGCGCGGTGCACCGGGCGACCTCGCTGCAGGGCGGCGCGTCGCCGCCGTGGGCGGGTGAGGCGACGGGGCGCGGGACGGCCGGCGTCGGGAATGGCGGGGCGGCATCGGCCGCCGTTCCCGGGGGGCGGACCGGTTCCGCGTCCGCCTCCACGCCGACGGTGGCGCTGCTGCCGGCCGACTCTCGGCGGGTGGACGTGCTGCCGCTCATTGCCACGCGGCGCTCGGTGCGGCGTTTCGCGGCCACGCCGCTGTCGCTGCGGGACCTGGCCGGGGTGCTGGCGGGCCTGGTGCGGGAAGGGTCCTTGTTGTCACCGGCGCTGCGCATCGACGTGGTGGCGCATGCCGTGGACGGGCTGCCGCCGGGCGCCTGGCGTTTCGACCCGGCGCGCCGGACGCTGCTGCCGCGCCGCGTGCCGCGGGCGCTGCGGGCCGAGGCCCG
>NZ_CALAOH010000229.1 GCF_937926365.1 uncultured Azohydromonas sp.
GCGCGTGCCGGATGTGGACGAGGCCGATCAGCTGATCGGGGCGCCGCAGCTGCTGGCCAATACCGTCTATGCCGGCCGTTACGGCAATGGCGATGTCGCCAGCGGCGACGGCTGGCGCTACCGGGGCCGCGGGCTGATCCGGCTGCTCGGCCGCGCGGCGTACCGCGACGCCGGCGCCGCGCTGGGGCGGCCTTACGAGCAGGAGCCCGAGCTGGTGGCGCGGCCGCAGGAGGCTTGCCTGGTGGCGGCCTGGCTGTGGCACCAGCGCGGCCTCAACGAGCTGGCCGACCAGCTCCAGGTCGATGCCATTGCGCGCCACGTGCGTGAACCGGGAGCGCCGGTCCTGCGCGAACGCCGGGCGCTGTACCGCGGTGCGCTGGCAACGCTGCACCGTCTGGGCAGTGCGGCGCAGCGCGCCGGAGCCGAGACGCGCTCACGGCCATCACGCGTTGCTGCTGCAGGCGGGGCCTCGATGGGCCGGGCAAACGCCAGGGAGGCCGCGCACTGCAGCGCAGGGACGCCATAGACCTCGGCTTTTCAGTGGCTGCCTTTGAGGTGGCCTACCGGCTGCGGACGGGGTGACGGCGCCTGCTTGGCCGGCTGCGAGAGCCCGTGGAGGATGCCGCAGTCGCGCGCGAGCTGCGCTTGGCCGCATTGCCGGCGCAGCTCCTTGAGCGCCTTCTCCAGCGAGCGCAGCTCGCGGATGCGCTGCGCCACGTGGCCGATGTGCTCGTCCAGCAACGCGTTGACCTCGTCGCAGTGCTCCTGCGGCGCGTCCTTGTAGCGCAGCAGCACCCGGATCTCGTCGAGCGTCATGTCCAGGTTGCGGCAGTGCCGCACGAAGGCCAGGCGCTCCACGTGCGCTGGCCCGTAGACACGGTAGTTGTTGTCAGCGCGCTCGGGCATGGGCAACAGCCCCTCGCGCTCGTAGAAGCGGATGGTCTCCACCGGCGTGCCGGTGGCGCTGGCGAGTTCGGAAATCTTCATCGTCATGATCCCCTTCGCGCACCGTGGCCGCGGTGTTTGACTCTGTACCTGCTACAGGGTTTTCAATGGTGGCAGATCGGAACAGCCCCCATGAAGCCCCAGGACTCCACTTCTTCGTGCAGCGGTGGCGCGTGCTGCGGCGCCGCCCCGGCCGCCAGCGCAACCGTCATCGCCGTGCCCAGGCCGACGCCGCGTGCCGGTACGACCGTCTACCGCATCCCGACCATGGACTGCCCGGTCGAGGAGGCCGAGATCCGCCGCGCGCTCGAAGGCGTCAGCGGCATCCACGCCCTGAGCTTCCAGCTCGGCGCGCGCACGCTGGCCATCACCGCTCCGGCGCAGGTGCTGCCGCGGGCGCTGGAGGCCATCACCGGCGCCGGCTTCAACCCCCAGCCGCTGCAGCCGCCATCGGAGGACAGCGCCCCGGCGAAGGAGGAGCACCACGGCCACGACGCGCCTTCAGGCCTCCCGCGCCTGGCGCTGGCCCTCGCGCTGGCCCTGCTGGCCGAAGGCATCGAGCTGTTCGCTCCGCACACCCTGGCCTTCGAGGCCACCGGCATGGCGCTGGCGCTGGCCGCCATCGCGCTGTCGGGCCTGGAAACCTACGCCAAGGGCTTCGCGGCGCTGCGCCGTGGCCGGCTCACCATCAACGCGCTGATGTCGGTGGCCGTCACTGGTGCCTTCCTCATCGGCCAGTGGCCCGAGGCCGCCATGGTGATGGCGCTCTACGGTATTGCCGAGCTGGTCGAGGCGCGCGCCGCGGACCGGGCCCGCGACGCGATCCGCACGCTCATGGCGCTGGCGCCCGAAGAGGCCGACGTGCGCCAGGCCGACGGCGCCTGGCGCGTGGTTGCCGCCGCCGTGGTGGCGGTGGGCGACACGGTGCGCATCCGCCCGGGCGAGCGCGTGCCGCTGGACGGCGTCGTCACGCGGGGCAGCAGCGCTTTGAACCAGGCCCCCGTCACCGGCGAAAGCATCCCGGTGGACAAGGCGCCGGGCGATGTCGTCTTCGCGGGCAGCGTGAACCAGACCGGCGAGATCGAGCTGCGCGTGACGGCCCCGGCCTCCGGCAGCACGCTGGCGCGCATCATCCACGCCGTCGAGCAGGCGCAGAGCGCGCGGGCGCCGACACAGCGCTTCGTGGACCGCTTCTCGCAGGTCTACACCCCGGCCATCTTCGCGCTGGCCCTGGCCACCGCCGTGCTGCTGCCGTGGCTCACCGGCGCGACCTGGACCCAAGGGCTGTACAAGGCGCTGGTGCTGCTGGTCATCGGCTGCCCTTGCGCGCTGGTGATCTCCACGCCGGTGACGGTGGTCAGCGCGCTGGCCGCGGCGGCGCGGCGCGGCGTGCTGGTCAAGGGCGGCACCTACCTGGAGCAGGCCCGGGAGATCAAGACTGTGGCGCTGGACAAGACCGGCACCCTCACGGAAGGCCGCCCGAAGCTCGTGCACTGGGAGAGCCTGCAAGGCGAGCGCGACGCCAACGCGCGGGTGGCCGCGAGCCTGGCCGCGCGCTCGGACCACCCGGTGTCGCAAGCCATCGCGCAGGGCCTGGCGCTTCGGGGCAACAGCGTCACGGCGTTCAAGGCCCTGGCCGGGCGGGGCGTGGAAGGCGTGGTCGAGGGCCGGCGCGTCGTGCTGGGCAACCATCGCCTGGCCGAGGAGCGCGGGCAGTGCAGCGCCGCGCTGGAGCAGCGGCTGCAGGCCCAGGAGGCGCAGGGGCGCAGCCTCACGCTGCTCATGGGCGACGACGGCGTGCTGGCGGTGTTCGCCGTGGCCGACACGATCAAGGCCGGCTCGCGCGAGGCGGTGGCGCAACTGCGCGCGCTGGGCGTCACGCCCGTGCTGCTCACGGGCGACAACGCCGCCACGGGGCAGACCATCGCGCGGCAGGCCGGCATCGGCGAGGTGCGCGCCAACTTGCTGCCCGAGGACAAGCTCGCCGCCGTGGAGGCGCTGCGCCGGCGCGGCGCGGTGGCGATGGTGGGTGACGGCATCAACGACGCGCCGGCGCTGGCGCGCGCGGACATCGGCATCGCCATGGGCGCGGCGGGCACCGACACGGCCATGGAGGCGGCCGACGTGGTGGTGATGAACGACGACCTGCGCCGCATCCCGGAGACCATCCGGCTCTCGCGCCTCACGCGCGCCGTGCTGTGGCAGAACATCACGTTCGCCATCGGCGTGAAGGCCGTGTTCTTCGTGCTGGCGGTGTTCGGCTCGGCCACGATGTGGATGGCGGTGTTCGCCGACATGGGCGCGACGCTGATCGTGGTGGCCAACGGACTGCGGCTGCTCAGGGCCGGGCCGGCCGAGCGGGCGGACGACGGCGCCAGGCGCGCAGCCTCCGGCAGCCTCGCCTGAAACGTTACGGATTTGACGTTCCGGGCCCGGCCGTTCGGGCGCGCTGAGCCTGCCGGCGTGGGTAACCTGCGGTCTTCATCAAGGCTGTCACGAGAGCTGCATGCCGTGTTGCCGCTTCCAGAGCCTGGTTGACGCCCTGCCCAACCTGGTGTTCGAGGCCGATGCCCGCGGCGCCAATGTCTGGGCCAGCGCGGGCTGGTCGCGATACAGCGGCCTGACGCCGCGGCAGTTGGCCGCTCAAGGCTGGCACCCGCTCCTTCATCCCGAGGACCTGGCCGCCGCACAGGCCCAATGGGTGCAGCGGATCGCCGAGGGCGTCGAGTTCTCCTCGCGCCGGCGCATTCGCCGCCATGACGGGCAATGGCGCTGGCATCTGGTGCATGTGGTGCCCAGGCACGACGCGGCGGGCGCGCTCGTCGGCTGGGTCGGCTCGGCCACCGACGTGGACGAGATGGTGCGCGCCGAGCAGGCGCTGGCCGAGCAGGAGCAGCACGCGCGTTTCCTGCTCACCATGACCGAGAACCTGCGCGACCTGGCCGAGCCGCAGGACCAGATGGACGCCGCCACGGCCGCGCTGGGTGCGCACCTGGGCGTGGCGCAGGTCGGCTATGGCGAGATCGACGGCGCGCCGCCCTGCATCACGGTGCATCGGGACTGGAACGACGGGCGCATCCCCTCGGTGGTCGGCACCTGGCGCCTGCCGGATTTCGGACCGGCTTACCTGGGCGACATCGAGGCTGGGCGCACGGTGGCCATCCGCGACGTCCGGCTCGATGCGCGCACCAGCGCGGCCGAGGTGGTGGCGGCCTACGGCGGCATCCACACCCGCAGCATCCTGGACGTGCCGCTGGTCAAGCATGGGCGCCTGGTGGCGCTGCTATTCATCCACCATCCCGAGCCGCGCGAGTGGACGGCCAGCGACGTTGCGCTGGCGGAGCAGGTGTGCGAGCGCCTGTGGGCGGCCGTGGAGCGGGCGCGGGCGGAGCGGGCGCGTGACGCGAGCGAGGCCCACCTGAGCGCGGTGCTGGACGCGCTGCCCGTGGGCGTGGCCATCGCCGACGCGCAGGGCCGGCTCACCCGTGACAACGCCGCGCACCGTGCGCTGTGGGGCGGGCCGCCCGACACCGCCAGCTGGCAGCAGTACGGCCAATGGGTGGCCTGGCACGCGGACAGCGGGGAGCGCGTTCAGGCGCACGAATGGGCGCTGGCGCGCTCACTGCTGTACGGCGAGGTGGTGCGCGGCCAGCTCGTGCAATGCCAGCCTTTCGGTGCCGGTCCCACCCGCTTCCTCCTCAACAGCGCCGCGCCGGTGCGCGACGCGCGGGGCCGCCTGGTCGGCGGCGTGGTGGTCGCCCTGGACGTCACCGCGCTGCGCGCCGCTGAAATGGAGCGCGAGAAACTGCTGGTCGCCGAGATGCTGGCGCGCGAGCGCATCGAGCAGCTGCAGGGGCTCACGGCCACGCTGTCGGCAGCGCGCACGCCGCAGCAGGTGGCCATGGCGACCCTGCAGGCGGGCGTGCGCTCCATTGGCGCCAGCCAGGGCTCGGTGTACCGGCTCGTCGATGGCGCGCGTCCGGACGACACGATGGAGTTGCTGGCGGCCATCGGTTACGGCGAGGTGGTCGTGCGGGCCTGGCGGCGCATCCCGGCCGACGCGCCGACGCCAGCGGGCGACGCCATGGCGCAGCGCCAGCCGGTGGTCATCAGCTCGGGCGCGGAGCTGGCGGCGCGCTATCCGGCGCTGGGCGAGGTCGTGGAGGTCGGCAACTACCGCGCCACGGCCACGTTCCCGCTGCTGCTGTCAACGGCCTTGGCCCATCCGGGGAAGCAGGAGGTCACGGTGCTCGGCTTCGTGACCTTCGACTGGGACCACGACCATGCAATGAGCGAGGGCGAGCTCGGCTACCTGGGGGCGCTGGCACAGCTGTGCGCCCAGGCGCTGGAGCGCGCGCGCATGTACGAGGCTGAGCACGCGGCCCGCGCGCAGGTGGAGTCCATGCTGGCAGCGATCAGCGATGCCTTCTTCGCGCTGGACCGCGACTGGCGCTTCACCTACGTCAACGACCGCGCGCTGGCGGCGATGGGCGCGGCACGCGGGGAAGTGCTGGGCCGTGTGGTGTGGGACGTCTTCCCGGACATCGTCGGGACGGTGTTCGAGCGGCTGTACCGCCGCGCCATGGCGCAGGGCGAGCCGGCGGCATTCGAGGCCTTTTATCCGCGGCTGGGCATGTGGCTGGAGGTGAGGGCCTATCCCGCTCCGCACGGGCTTGGCGTGTATTTCCAGGACGTCTCGGCCCGGCGTGAAGCCGCCGAGCGGCTGCGCGCCAGCGAGGACTTGCTGCGGGCCATCTTCGAGGCCGCGCCGGTGGGGCTGGCTTTCGCCGAGGCGCCTGACGGGCATGTCGTCAAGGCCAACCGCCAGGTCGAGGCCATCCTCGGCCACCCGGCACCCGATGGGCACCGCGTGCGGGATTACGGCGCCTACCCCGCCTTCCATCCCGATGGCCGCCGCGTGCAGGCCGGCGAGCATGTGCTGGCACGCGCGCTCGCGGGCGAGACACGGGCCGAGCTGGAACTGCTCTACCACCGGCCGGACGGCCGCCAGGTCTGGATCCGCGCGGTGGCCACGCCGGTGCGCCATGGCCTGGGGTCCGTCACCGGGGCGCTCATGGTCTTGGACGACATCGACCAGCAGCGCCGCGCCAATGAAGCCTTGCAGGAGCGCACGCAGCAGTTGGCGCAGGCGCAGTTGCGGCTGGACATCGCGCTCACCGCCGGACGCATGGGCGTGTGGGACTGGGAGCTGTCCACGGGCGAGGCGCACTGGAATGCGCAGATGTTTGAATTGCTGGGCCTGCCGGTGCGCGAGGACGGCCTGGCACGCGGCGAAACCTTCCTGGCCATGGTGCATGCGCAGGACCGCGCCGCGGTTGAAGCGGCGGTGGTCCAGGCGCTGGAAGGCGGCGCCACCTTCGAGATGGAGATGCGGCTGGTGCGCGCCGATGGCGAACTGCGCTGGATGCTGGGACGCGCGCAGGTCGTGCGCGATGGGCAGGGACGCGCGCTGCGCATGGTGGGTGTCAACCTGGACATCACCGAACGCAAGCAGGCGGAAATGCAGCTCCAGGCCCTCAACGCCACGCTGGAGCAGCGGGTGCGGGAGCGCACCGACGAGTTGGCCGCGGCGCGCGACGCGGCCGAGGCCGCCACCCATGCCAAGAGCGCGTTCCTGGCTCACATGAGCCACGAGATCCGCACGCCGCTCAACGCCGTGATCGGCCTGAGCCAGTTGCTGCAGCAACGCGAGTTGCCTGAGGACGTGGGCCGCTTCGTGGGCCATATCCACGCCGCCGGCGAGCAACTGCTGGCGCTGGTGAACGACGTGCTGGACCTCTCGCGCATCGAGGCCGGCGAGATGCGCCTGGAAGCCGTGGTCTTCGAGCCGCTGCCGCTGCTGGGCACCGTGCTGGCACTGGTACGGCCGCAAGCCGATGCCAAGGCCTTGACGCTGGACACCGATGTCGCGCCGGAGCTGCCGCGGCGCCTCGTGGGCGATCCGCTGCGGCTGCGCCAGGTGCTGTTGAACCTGCTGTCCAACGCGGTGAAGTTCACGGCCAGCGGCAGCGTGGCGCTGCGCGTGCGTGTGCCGGTGGCCGAGCCCGGCCGGGTGCTGGTGCTCATCAGCGTCGCGGATACCGGTATCGGGGTTTCACCCGAGCAGCAAGGGCGCATCTTCGAGCCCTTCACGCAGGCCGACAGCTCCACGACGCGCCGCTTCGGCGGCACGGGCCTGGGGCTGTCCATCGTGCGGCGGCTGGTGAGCATGATGGGCGGCACGCTGACCCTGGAAAGCCGGCCGGGCGTGGGCAGCACGTTCAACGTGAAGCTGCCGTTTCCCACGGCCCATGCGGAAGACGAGTCCGGATCGCCGGCGTGACCTGGGGTCGGCGCCGCGATCCGGAACGTGTGCAGCGGGAGGCGCGGCAGGGCTACCGGAGCGCCGGACGGCTCGGGCGCCCGTTGCCTGGCTCCCCGGCATCGCGCCGGTGTCGCCGGGACGGGGCTTGGGCGGCACCGTCGTTCGGCGCCGGCTTGGGATCATCGAAAGCGAACTCCACCTTGCCCCCGCCAGGGCCGGCAACCAGGCGCAGTGCGGCCGAGAACTTGTTGCCCGCCTTGCTGGTGAAGCCGTCCAGCACCGCGGTGTGGCCGGCCTTGCAAAGCGCCTTGACGTCGGTCTTGCGCGTCTTGCGGCCAGCGATCTCCTTCCAGACAGTGAGCCCGCAGTTCGGGCAGCTCCAGCTCCGGGGCCGCTCCTGCAGCCTGGCCTGCCCACAGCGGCAGGGGATGTCCGTGTCGGTGCCGCCGCCGCTGCCGCTTCCCGCCGGCGTGGCCACGGCCTTGGCCCGGATGCGCTGCACGAGGTCTTGCGTGGTGCTGGCGATGCCGGCCATGAACGCCTCGCGCGTCTCCTGGCCCCGCTCGATGCGCGCCAGCCGGGACTCCCATTCGCCGGTGAGCTCCGGGGAGGCCAGGGACACCAGCCCGTTTTCCCGCAGTGCCTGGATGAGCCGGATGCCCTTTTCGGTCGGCACGAGCTCCTTCCTGTGCCGCTCGATGTAGTGCTTCTTCTGCGACAGCAGCTCCTCGATCGTGTTGGCCCGGGTGGCTGGCGTGCCCAGGCCCCGTTCCTTCATCGCCGCGGCAAGCGCGTCGTCATCCACCAGCCGGCCGGCGTTCTCCATGGCCGCGAGCAGCGAAGCTTCGGTAAAGCGGGGCGGGGGCGTGGTCTGGCCGGTGCGCACCGTGACCGCGTCGTTGGACACCGGCTCGCCGGGGCGCATGGCCGGCAGGTTCACGGGCTCCTTGTCGGCGTCCTTGCCCTTGTCCTTTTCCTTGCCGACGGCGGCGGCTTCGCCCCCGTACACCGCCAGCCAGCCCGCCGACACCAGCACGCGGCCCGTGGCACGGAAACGGTGCCCGGCGATCACTGCCAGGCGCGTCGTCTCCAGGTACTCGGCCGCCGGGTGGAAGGCGGCCAGGAAGCGGCGCACCACCAGCTCGTAGATCCGGCCCTCGGCCTCGGAGAGGTCCGCCGGTGCCTTGCCGGTGGGGATGATGGCGAAGTGGTCGGAGATCTTGCGGTTGTCGAAGACCGGATGGCGCGGCGTGGCCCAGCCGTGGTTCAGGATGGCCTGCGCGAAGGGCTGGAAGCTTTCCGGCAGCAGCTGCAGCACCTTGGCGACCTTGGCCGGGTAGTCCTCGGGCAGGTGGTTCGAATCGGTGCGCGGGTAGGTCAGGACCTTGTGCCGCTCGTACAGCGCTTGCGCCAGGGCCAGCGTGGTCTTGGCGGAAAGGCCGTAGCGCGCGTTCGCGTCCCGCTGCAGCGTCGTCAGGTCGTAGAGCTTGGGCGGGTGGCGCCGCACGGGTTTAGAACTGTCCTCCACCGAGCTGGGCGCAACACCGCTGCAGGCTTGCTGCACGGCCTCGGCCACGGCGCGGTCGAAGGTGCGATCGGCCCGGGCCGCCGGGTCGTCGCCGGGCTTGAAGGCCGGGTCGAACCACTTGGCCTGCCAGGAGCCGGCCGCCACGGACAGCGTGGCGATCACCTCCCAGAAGTCCCGCGGCTCGAAGGTGCGGATCTCCTGCTCGCGGTCCACCAGCAAGGCGAGCGTGGGCGTCTGGACCCGGCCGGCCGACACCAGCTCGCCTGGGGCCACGAGGTTGGCCTTGGTCAGCGCGCGCGTGGCGTTGACGCCCACGAGCCAGTCGGCTTCGGCCCGGGAGCGGGCCGCGGCGGCCAGCGCTCGCATGTCGGCGTCGCTGCGCCGGTGGGCATAGGCCTGCTTGATGCCAGTGGAAGTCATGGTCTGCAGCCACATGCGCTCGATGGGCTTGCGCAGGCGCAGGTACTCGACGATGAGGCGAAAGATCAGCTCGCCCTCGCGCCCGGCATCACAGGCGTTGACCAGGCGGTCCACGTCGGGGCGGCTGGCCAGCTGGCGCAGCAGCTCGAGCACCTGCCTGGAGTCCGGCAGGGCCTCCAGCGCGAAACGCTGCGGGATGACGGGCAGCCGCGCCAGGTTGAAGCCGGGATCGTCGTCCTTGCGCACGCCCAGCTGCACCAGGTGCCCGCGGGCCGAGGCCACCAGCAGGTCGCTGCGCTCGAAGTAGCCGCCCCGGCGCGTGAAGCCGCCCAGCGCCTGGGCAATGTCGGCGGCCACGGAAGGCTTCTCAGCCACGATGAGCGTTTTCATGAGCCGGCCATTGTGGTCCGGGGTCGGCTCTCGCGTTTCGCGCGGTGGCCTCGGTGCCGGCAGGGGGCACGGCGATATTGCTTCCTCAACGGATGACGCGGTGCCGTGCACGGCTTCGGCACCGCGACGCGGAAGCGGTCCCGCGAGGCCTGGGCCTCATCCGCGTCGTGGCTTGAGGGGCAGGGCCGCATCGCCTGCCCGGCCGGCGTGGTAGGGCGCAGTGAGCGTGCCGCCTTGCTCGACCCAGCCGCGGAACAGGCTCTCCTGGGCCACGCTCGCCACCAGTGTGCCGCGGCGGTTCCAGACCTTGCCTTGGGTGAGGCCACGGGCCTGGGTGGTGGAAGCCGCCTGGGCCTCCACCAGCAACCAGTCGTCGGCCTGCACCGGTGCATGGAACCACAGCGCGTGGTTGAGGCTGGCCGCGTACAGCCCGGTGCCGACCTTCACGCCCAGGTGTGGCGACAGCGCCGCCATCGGGAACCAGTAGTCCGAGAGGTAACCCAGCGCCGCCTGGTGCAGGCAGGGCTGGTCGGGCAGGGGGCCGCTGGCACGGATCCAGTAGCGCACGGTGCCCGAGGGCTCGCGTTGCAGCAGGAAGCGCTCGGCGTCCAGCGGGCGCAGTTCCAGCGTGCGGGAAGCGCTGATGCGCTCGCGGGCCGCCGGGTCGATGCGGTCGGCAAAGCGCTGTACCGCTTCACGCAGCGTGGGCAGCGACTCGGGTTCCGCCACGCCGTGGGGCAGCGCCGGCGCGAACTCCGGCCCGGGCTCGCCACGATGGAAGGACACATGGGCGCTGAACACCAGGCGCTCGCCCTGGCGGCCCAGCACCTGCTGGGTCGTGAAGTTCAGCCCTGACAGCAGGCGCCGCACATCGAACTGCAGCGGCCTGTCGGTCAGCCCGGGTGCCAGGAAGTTCAACTGCAGGCTGTGTGCCGCCAGCTTGGCCGACAGCCCATGGGCGGCCGCCATCAAGGCCTGGCCGATGAGTTGGCCACCGAAGATGGCACCGTTGGAATTGGCCGCGGCGCGCTGGCTCGTCAGCACGCCGGCCTCGTCGGGCTCGGGGACGAGCAGCGCCATCAGGTCGTCGCCGTCCCAGCCCGGACGCGCGCTGCCCAGGTCGGGTTGGACCGTGTTGAGGGGCGGGTGCGGTCGGCTCATCGCGGCCTCGCAGCGATCGTGGACCTGGTTCTCATGGGGGAACTTCCTTTCTTCATGGAGCACGGGGAGTGCTCGCCAAAGCGCCGGTCCGAGTCCGTGATATCGGGACTGCTCCGGCGCCGCGTCAAGCCGGCGATAGCCGGAGCCGGCGGCCCGCTCAGTGGCCGATGCTGCCACCGACTCGGTAGCACGGTCCCAAACCGAGGCGGCTACCGAGTCCCACCACGCGCCGTTTCGCACCGCTTGAATGGCGCGCTGCCGTCATACGACTTCTCCAGGGAACCCCGAATAGACCAAGCTGGCAATGGCGGCAAGAATTCACGGTTTTCCAATGCTGCACGACACAAGCTTCGTGTAGCCAGGCCGAGTCAGTGATGGCAGTGTCCGTCGCAACGGCCGAGTTGACGACATTCCTTTCGAACACCTTCGGTGACCGGTTCAGCACCTCGGTCGAGTTGACCGTGCCGGTGCTCATCAGTCCCGTGTGGTACACGCATGCAAGAACCAGAAATTCAAGCCGGCTGCGGCGTCGAATCCATCGTGCGCCGCAAGCTGCAGCGCATTTCCGCCGCGGCCTTGAGTGCGCTTGAGCGCCAGCTGCGTGAGCAGCACCTGCCCGTTGAAGAACGGGCTTTCCTTGCCGCACGGTTGGAGTCCTATCGCAAGGCTGATGCGTTGGCAACAAATGGCGGCTGTGGCCGTCCGGACTGCTGCACTGCGTAGCCTGGGATAGGGCGCGGCTTGCGCAGGTGAAGTTCCACTGCGGTGGCGTTGGGGAATTTGCGTGCACGCACAACCGCATTGGCAACATACCTGAGCCCAGCGTTTCCCTCCCTGCACGGCCCTGTTTTTCCCTGAGCCGAAGCTCAAACCGCCACGGCACGCGCGGTAGCGAGACGGCTTATTCGAGTATGTTGTATTGCATCAACGCCCCGGAAAGGCCCTGGCCTGTGGGTACCGCGGTTGCTCCGCCTGAAGGAAACGTCCTCCAGCAGACAGCCTGAGGCCGACAGGAGAAGAGATGCAGTTCCACCTGAATGGCTTCAAGCCGGGCGATCCGCACGTGTCCGAAGCGTCTGCCCTGGCTGCCCGGCACACGGACGCGGCGCCGGCACAAGCGGACGTGCTGATCGTGGGCTGCGGCCCCGCCGGCCTGACCCTGGCGGCGCAGCTTGCCGCGTTCCCCGACATCCACACCTGCATCGTCGAGCAGAAGGACGGCCCGCTGCAGCTGGGGCAGGCGGACGGCATTGCCTGCCGGACCATGGAGATGTTCGAGGCCTTCGGCTTCAGCGAGCGGGTGCTCAAGGAAGCCTGCTGGATCAACGAAGTGACCTTCTGGAAGCCGGACGAGAGGGAGCCCGGCAACGTCGTGCGCCATGGCCGGGTGCAGGACACGGAGGATGGGCTGTCGGAGTTTCCCCACGTGGTGCTGAACCAGGCGCGGGTGCACGACTTCTATCTCGATGTCATGCGCAACTCGCCGAGCCGGCTGGAGCCGCACTACTCGCGCCGCCTGCTCGATGTCATGGTGGACCAAGAGGCCGCGGATTACCCGGTCACCGTGCGGATGGAGCGAACCGACGAGGCCCATGCGGGCCAGGTGGAAACGGTGCGGGCGCGCTTCGTCGTGGGCTGTGACGGCGCGCGCAGCGCGGTGCGCAAGTCCATCGGCCGGCAACTGGTCGGCGACTCCGCCAACCAGGCCTGGGGCGTGATGGATGTGCTGGCCGTGACGGACTTCCCCGACATCCGCTACAAGGCCGCCGTGCAGTCCGCCCATGGCAACCTGCTGGTGATTCCGCGCGAAGGCGGCTACCTGGTGCGGCTGTACGTGGAGATGGACAAACTGGGCGAAGAGGAACGGGTCGCCCACCGCGGGATCACGCTCGACCAGCTCATCGCCACGGCGCAGCGCATCCTGCACCCCTACCGGCTGGAGGTGAAGGAGGTGCCCTGGTGGTCGGTCTACGAGATCGGCCAGCGCATCTGCGACAAGTACGACGACGTGCCAACGCAGCAGCCCGGCGCACGCCTGCCGCACGTGTTCATCGCCGGCGACGCCTGCCATACCCACAGTCCCAAGGCCGGCCAGGGCATGAACTTCTCGATGCAGGACAGCTTCAACCTGGGATGGAAGCTGGCCGCAGTGCTGCGCCGGCAGTGCGCGCCGGCGCTGCTGCACACCTATTCGGCCGAGCGCCAGGTCGTTGCGCAGGAACTGATCGACTTCGATCGCGAGTGGGCCAAGATGTTCAGCGATCGCGCCAGGCAAGTGGCCAGCGGCGAATCCGAAGGCGTGGACCCGAAGGAGTTCCAGACCTATTTCGAGCGGCACGGCCGCTTCACGGCCGGCATGGGCACGCACTACCGCCCTTCCATCATCCGCGGCGAAGCCACGCACCAGCACCTGGCCGCCGGATTCGTGATCGGCACGCGCTTCCACTCGGCGCCGGTGCTGCGCCTTGCGGATGCCAGGCCGGTGCAGTTGGGCCATGCCGGCAAGGCCGATGGCCGCTGGCGTCTCTACGCCTTTGCCGGCGCCAACGACCCGCTGGACGCCCAAGCGGGTATCCACGCCCTGTGCAGTTTCCTGGAGGCATCGCCGGACTCGCCGGTACGCAGGTACACCGGCCCGGGCCAGGACATCGACGCGGTGTTCGATCTGCGAGCCGTCTTCCAGCAGGGACACCGCGCGCTGGCGCTCGAATCCCTGCCTGCCCTGCTGCTGCCGCCCAAGGGACGCTACGGCCTGCGCGACTACGAGAAGGTGTTCTGTCCGGATGTGAAGAACGGTCCGGACATCTTCGATCTGCGGGGCATCGACCGCGCACAGGGCGCCCTGGTCGTGGTGCGCCCCGACCAGTACATCGCTCACGTGCTGCCGCTGCAGGCGCACCAGGCGCTGGTGGACTTCTTCGCCGGCTTCATGTTGCCGAACTGAACCCGGTCGTGGCGTCAGGCGGGCCGGCGCCTGTCTACCGCGCCGCCAGCAGTGCCCCCAAGCAGGTCCTCACGGCACGGGGCCCCCCGGCGACAATGCCAGCGAGAACGCTCAGGCGATTGCATGCCGCAGCGAAAGCCCCGTCTCGCCATTCCTGCGAGCCTCGGCGGGCTGCCATGCCAGGTCACGAGCCACCCACAGGTCGCCCCAGCGCAGAGCGCGTTGAGCGCGCACCCGCTCCAGGTATTCGCGCGCGCCAGGGGACAGGAACGCGAGTTCCTGCACCTCCGCTTGCGCCGCCACGGACGTGGTGAGCTCGTTGAGGTCGCGCGACAGCGGCTGGCAAGCATGGGTCAGCGCCCGCCAGCTCGCGCAGCGGCGAGACTGGCGGCCGAGCACGAAGATGCTGGCGAATCCTAGACCGGCAATGCCCGCCAGTTCGCCGTCGTCCATGACAGCTCCAGCGATCGCCGGCACCAGCAGCATGAGCGCGGCCGCAACGGCAACGAGGAGCCCGAATGCAGAGGCCGTTGCGCAGAATTCCAGCTCCTGCAGGGCCGTCGAGCAGACACCGTTGAGCATGGCGTCGGAGAAGACCGAGTGCAGGCTGAATACCTGGCTGAAAAGCGTGTAGGCAGTACTCACGGATAGGCCTGACTGTTCTGGGAGCCCGGTTTTTCAGACCAGATGCCGTGACGGGCTCGGGGTCACGGCGCGGGACGCGCAAACAGGTATTGGGCGGGCATCTTAAGGTCGGCGGCCCAGGCAACCGTTCCGCTGCGGCCCCGTGCGGCTTCAATGCAGCGATGCGCCACCGCCCTGCACTGGCAGGCCCACTGGCGGCAACTCCGTCGGCTCGCTCTCCCGTGACGGACGGACGCGCTGGACCAGCGAATTCATCCTGGGTACCAGCCGGGCGGTCTGCTCGCGCAAGCCCTCGTTGCGTGCGGCCCGCAGAGCCAGCCCCAGGCCCGCGGTAGCGGCGACCAGGCCGGGAAGGCCACGCCGCGAGGCCCCATAGAGCACCAGCGCCGCGCCGCCGGCCAGGGCCGCCAGCCGCGGCCCTGGGGAGTCGTACACCTGCAGGGAAACGGCGTCGGCGCTGCGGGATGCGCCGCCTTGGAGCGCCGGCACCTCGTCGGCCGAGGCGTGCACCGCCAGTCCCGCTTCCTGGACCCTGCGCACGCCGCGCACCGAAGCCACGCACTCGAACAACCGGGCCAGCTCTTCCGCGAGCACCGCGCCACCAAGGCTGACACAGCCTGAGTCCGCCGTTACTCGAATCGCATCCGGATGCGACAGCGAGCGCTCCAGCGCGGCGCGCACGCGCTGCACGAGCACGGTGTCGTCCGGCGGGTTGCGCTGCAGCAGACCGGCCGCGCGCGAGGCCAACCCCCTGGCACGCTCGCCCAGGTCGCCCGGATCCACGCCGACGAGGCCTGCGCCGCTGCGGCCCAGGCGCAAGGCCTGGTCACGTACCTGTGCCCAGCGCCGGCTGCGCTGCTGCGGGTCGAGCAGCAGCATGGCTGCGGCTCCAATGGCAATGCCGCCCAGGGCTGCCAGCAGCGGGCGGCCCATGCCCGAGCGGCCCGGCTCCAGCGCTTCGGCGCCATGCCGAGCCGAAAGCCTGTCCCGGCCTTCGCGGGCCAGGGCTTTGGCCCGGTACCAGGTCCTGCGCCCGGCATGCCGGCCCTCATCGGCCCATGCCTGCAACCGGTCCGCGGCTTGACGGCCCGACTGCCGGCTCTCATGGCCGAGTTCCTGCAGGCGGTCCAGCGCCTGGCTGCCTGCACCTTCCATGGCCTCCGCCGCCTCCTGGGCCGCCTCGGCGACCTGGCGTTGCAACGCCGCCCTGCGGCGGCGGCCATGTTGAGGGTCGCCCAAGTACAGCGCTGCCGCACCTGCGGTAAGCATGCCCAGGACTGTCAACGTGCGTTTCATCAGAGGCCTTTCGAACAAGCTGCTTCCACATCAGCGGCCCACCGGGGTGCAAAACCCGTTCCCAGGCGGTGGCACGCGCTGGCGGGGGAGTGTGCGCCGAAACCACATGCCTCTGCTGAGTTGCCTATGAGCGCCAGCGGCTCTGCCAGCGAAGAGCGGAAATAACGCAGGCGCATTTGGTGTTGGCGACTTGCTTTCAGCCAATTAAATAAGAACCAAAACACCCCTTGATTGAGGGGGGCCGCAAATCAAAACCACGACTCCAAAACCCAGCCACATAAAAATTTTTCCATGATCAAGCTCATATGTGTCAGCAACTTACGATCACCGCAGCACCAAAATCCTATTTATGCAACCACCCGCTGATGGTTTTTAACCATCATTGTCAAGCCACACACCTCGTCCAAGGGCTCATGGTTGACGGTATCAGCCGAATGGAGTAATTTTTGGATTCAAAAGGTACGTTTTGAGATAACGTATTGAAACTCGCGCTTCGCCCGGAATCTTGCAATGGGCACCGACAACGCGAAATAGAAATAGATTTTTAATGGGGAGGTGGTTTTGAGCAGGCATTTGAATGCCGTTGTCGAAGCGGCTCTTTTCGCGAGGGATTGCCTTTTCTTTGTGCCGACGGCGCTATGTATCGGCCTTGTTGGAGCAGCCGTATTGCTGTCGGCCAAGTCCATTGTGGCTGATAACTACGCGAAGGACGTGCGCTTTTCCTCCCACCCGGGATTCGAGGCGGCACAGCATCGGCAAGCTGCATGGGCAGTCGCTGGCTCCCAGATCACCGGACCGCGACGGCCAAGGGAGCTGCGCACGGACGAGTGCCATTCAGGCGCCTGCCTGTACGGACTGCAACGACCCGCTTCCGCTCGCCACGCACAAGGCCGCCTGGCGTTGCCACAGCCCTGAGCGGCCCGATGTAGCCGAGCACGCACTGGCGGCCTCATGGCTGCCCTGGGTCCATCGCCGCGCACCGGCGTCATGGTTGAGTCGGCATTGGCCTTCCCTCGGGGCGCGAGGTTGATCGAGCCGTGGGCGCGGAGGCAACCAGCGTGACCGGGCCCTGCCCGCGATGCCATGATGCCGCGCCGGCACCAAGGCCCTCCCATGAAGACCACCCTCGAAGAGCTGCAGGCCTTCACCACCGTCGTGGACACCGGCTCAATCACCGCCGCGGCCGAGCAGCTGGACCAGACCGTCTCCGGCATCAGCCGCGCCCTGGGCCGGCTGGAGCGCAAGCTGGAGACCACGCTGCTGCGGCGCACGACGCGGCGCATAGCCATCACCGACGAAGGCGCGGCTTTCCTCGGCCATGCCCGCGCGATCCTGGCCGCGGTGGCCCAGGCCGAGGAACAGATGGCCGCGCGCCGACGCCAGCCCGCAGGCCGCCTGCGCGTCAATGCCGCGACGCCTTTCATGCTGCACGCCATCGTGCCGTTGCTCCCGGCCTTCCACCTGAAGTACCCGCGCATTCGTCTCGAGCTGGACACGGACGACCTCAACATCGACCTGCTGGAGCGGCGTACCGACATCGCCATCCGCATCGGTGCGCTGCAGGACTCCACGCTGCACGCCCGGCCGCTGGCCAGCAGCCGCATCCGGGTGCTGGCCAGCCCCGCCTACATCGAGCGCCACGGGCAGCCCGCCACCATTGCCGCCCTCACGCGCCACGTGCTGCTGGGCTTCACCCAGCCTGAGTCGCTCAACCGCTGGCCGCTGCGCGGCGAGCATGGCGATGAATGGCCCATCGTGCCCACGCTCACCGCCTCCAGCGGCGAGACGCTGCGCCAGCTCGCGCTGCAGGGCTTGGGCATCGCCTGCCTCTCCGACTTCATGACGCAGGCCGACCGTCGGCAGGGCCGCCTGGTGCAGCTGCTGGAGCCGCACACGCTGGAAGTGCGCCAACCCATCAACGCGGTCTATTACCGCAATGCCCAGCTGGCCGCGCGCATCACCTGCTTCCTGGACTTCTTGAGCGAGCGGCTGTCCCTGGACGAGGAGCTGCGTGAGGCCGCGCCCGCCAGGGGCCGCGCGCGCAAGCCTGTGACCGACTGATCGACGCTCTTGACTCGGCGTCAAGAATCATCTGTCCCGGCACGGCTGTTTCCACAGGACATGCAGGCCCACAGTGGCGCCCAACCTGTTGTTGGAGCTACCCGTGCCCCTTGCATTGCTCGCGCTCACCGTCAGCGCATTCGCCATAGGAACGACGGAATTCGTCATCGTCGGCCTCATCCCGACCATCGCCGCCGACCTACAGGTCAGCCTGCCCTCGGCCGGCCTGCTGGTCAGCCTCTACGCGCTGGGCGTCGCCATCGGCGCGCCCGTGCTCACCGCCCTCACCGGACGCCTGCCGCGCAAGACGCTGCTGCTGGCGCTGATGGCGCTGTTCACCACGGGCAACCTGCTCGCGTGGCAGGCGCCGGGCTACGAATCGCTGGTCCTCGCGCGGGTGCTCACCGGGCTGGCGCACGGCGTGTTCTTCTCCATCGGCTCGACCATCGCCACCAGCCTGGTCGCCAAGGACAAGGCCGCCAGCGCCATCGCCACCATGTTCACCGGGCTGACGGTGGCACTGGTCACCGGCGTGCCGCTGGGCACCTTCATCGGCCAGCACTTCGGCTGGCGCGAGACCTTCCTGGCCGTCGCCGCGCTGGGCCTGCTGGCCTTCCTGGCCAGCCTGCTCGCCGTGCCGCGCGGCATCCGGCACGCGCCGCCGGCCTCGCTGCGCAGCCAGGCCCGGGTGCTGGCGCAACCACGGCTGCTGCTGGTGTACGCGAAGACGGCCATCGGCTACGGCGGCTCGTTCATTCCCTTCACATTCCTCGCGCCGATCCTGCAGGACGTCTCCGGCTTCAGCCAGGGCGCCGTGGCGTGGGTGCTGCTGGCCTACGGCGTCTCCGTGGCGATCGGCAACGTATGGGGTGGCCGACTGGCCGACCGCCAAGGACCGATCCCGGCCCTGCAGCTGATCTTCGCGGCGCTGGCCGGCGTGCTGCTTTTGCTGACCTTCACGGCGCACAACCCCTGGCTGGTGGTGCTGACGGTGCTGGCCTGGGGCGCCGTGGCCTTCGGCAACGTGCCGGGGTTGCAGGTGTACGTGGTCCAGCAGGCCGAGCGCTTCGAGCCCCAGGCCGTGGACGTGGCCTCGGGCCTGAACATCGCAGCCTTCAACCTCGGCATCGCGTCCGCGGCCTGGGCCGGCGGGCTGATCGTCGATCAGCTGGGCCTGATGCACACGCCCTGGATCGGCGCGCTGGTGGTGCTGCTGTCCCTGGCGCTGACCAAGCTCAGCGGACACCTGGACCGCCGCGACACCCTGAACCACGCCGCATGCGGCGCCCTGCCCAGCCGCTGCTGAGCCGGGCCTTCACCACCGATTCCCATCCACAAGGACTTCCATGCAAGCCATTCCCGACTTCGGCCTGGGCACCTTCCGCCTGAAAGGCCAGGCCGCCATCGACTCCGTGAGCACCGCGCTGGAGCTCGGCTACCGCGCCATCGACACGGCCCAGATCTACGACAACGAGGAGGCCGTGGGCCAGGCCATCGCCGGCAGCGGGATTGCCCGGCAGGAGCTCTTCCTGACCACCAAGATCTGGACCGAGCACCTGTCGCGGGACCGGCTCGTGCCCAGCCTCAAGCAGAGCCTGCACAAGCTGCGCACCGACCACGTGGACCTGGCGCTGATCCACTGGCCGTCGCCCGACGGCGCCGTGCCTCTCGCCGAAACCCTGGAGGCCCTGGCACAGGCCAGGCGCGAAGGCCTCGCGCGCCAGATCGGCGTGTCGAACTTCAACGTGGCGCTGATGCGGCAGGCGGTGGCCGTGGCCGGCCCCGGCGTGATCGCCACCAACCAGGTGGAGCTGCATCCTTATCTGCAGAACCGCGCGGTCGTTGAGGCCGCAAGGGCAGCCGGTATCCGGGTCACCTCGTACATGACGCTGGGCTACGGCAAGGTGCTGCAGGACCCCGTCATCCAGGCCCTGGCGCAACGCCACCATGCGACACCGGCGCAGGTGGTCCTGGCATGGGCGCTGCAGCTGGGCTACGCCGTGATTCCCTCCTCCACGCAGCGCGCCCACCTGGCCTCCAACCTCCAGGCTCGGGCGCTGCGCCTGAGCGATGAGGACATGGCCCACGTCGCCACGCTGGATCGGGGCGAGCGCCTCGTCGATCCCCAGGGGCTGGCGCCGCGCTGGGATTGAACCCCTGCGGCCGGGCGTCTGTCAGCACCCTCAAGCCCGGCCCATGCACCACCCCTGGAACTCTTCGGCCGGCAGCGGGCGGCTGATGCAGTAGCCCTGCGCCTGGTCGCAGGCCATGGCCGCGAGATGGCTGAAGGTTTCGTCGTCCTCCACGCCCTCGGCAACGGCCAGCAGGCGCAGGCTGTGCGCCAGGTCGATCGTGGAGTGCACGATGGCCGCCGAGTCGCTGTCGCGCTTCATGCCCCGGATGAACGTCTGGTCGATCTTGATGGCATCCACCGGCAGGCGCTGCAGGTAAGACAGCGATGAATAGCCGGTGCCGTAGTCGTCGATGGCGATTCGCAGGTCCAGCCGCTTGAGCTGCTGCAGCTTCTCCAGCGCCGCAGCCGGGTCGAGCATCAATGCGCTTTCGGTGAGCTCGAACTCGATCCAGTCCGGCTCGGCGCCCCAGGTTGCCAGCGCTCCCTCGATGCGTCCGAGCAGCTTGGGATCGTGCAGGTCGCGCGCCGAAAGGTTCACCGACAAGGGCAGTGCCCGCCCCTGCTCGCGCCAGGCGTAGCTGTGCCGCAGGGCCGCCTCCAGCATCCAGTAGGTCAGCCGCGTGATCAGCCCGGTTTGCTCGGCCAGGGCAATGAACTCGCCAGGGTTCACCTGTCCCAGCCGGGCATGCTGCCAGCGCACGAGCGCCTCGGCGCCGCAGACCTGCGCGGAAGCGATCTTGAGCTTGGGCTGGCAGTACAGCATCAACTCGTCGTGCTCGATGGCCTTGCGCAAGTCGCCCATGAGCGCCAGGCGCTGCGCGCAGTCGCGGTCGAACCCGCTCTTGAACAGCACCAGCGGGGTGCCCATGGCGCGCGCCTGCGTCAGCGCGATGCCGGCGCGGCGCAACAGCGCCTCGGCGTCCGCGGCATGCCCCGGGAACAGGCTGACGCCCGCATTCGATCGCGCATCGAGCAGCACGCCCGAGACATCGACCGGCTCGTCGAGCGCGGCCAGGAGCCGTTGCGCCAGCACCAGGGCCTGCTCCGCGCCTGAACGCGGCATCAGCACCGCGAACTCGGCATCGGCCAAGCGGCCCAGCGTGCCGACATCGCCGACCGCCTGCTGCAGCCGGTTGGCCACGGCCACCATCAGCTTGTCGACTTCCGAGCTGCCCAGCGTCGCGTTGAGCTCCTGCAGATGCGCCATGCCGATGCGCACCAGGGCCAGCGGCCAGTGCCCCGCGCGTGCCGTGTCGATGGCGCTGCCCAGCAACTGGCACAGGCGCACCCGGTTGGGCAGCCCGGTCACGGTGTCGAAGTACGCCATGCGCCGGATGGTTTCCTCGGCGGCGGCGGCCTTGAGGCGGTGGCGCAACGCGCCCAGTCCGTAACCGAGATCGGCAACCGTGGCGGTGAGCAGCTGCACCTCCTGATCGTCGAAGCCGTCGGTCTCCGCCGCCAGGATCTGCACCGATCCCACCAACTCGCCATCGACCCGCAAGGGCAGCGTCACCAGCGATCCATAGCCGCGCCGGCGCGCCTCCTCGCGGAACGGGTACGCGGGATTGTTGGCGACGTCGTGCATCACCATCGGCCGCTGCGCATCCAGGCACGCCGCCATGGTGCGGCCGATCTTCGAGGCAGCCAGGCTGCGACGCAGCGTCAGGAAGCCCTCCTCGAAGCCGGCGTGCGCCATGGGACGCATCGTCCGGGCCTCGTCGGCTTCGATGTAGCCCACCCATGCCATCCGGTAGCCGCACTCCTCCACGGCCACGCGACAGACCTCCTGCAGCAGCACGTTCTCGTCTTGCGCCTGGGTCAGCGCATGGTTGATGGCCGCGCGCACGCGCAGTGCCCGGTTCAGGCGCAGCACCTCGGCTTCGGCCTGCTCGCGCCGCTGGCGCAGCCGCAAAAACTCCAGCCCGAAGGCGACATCGTCCGCCACCTCGCGCAGCACCTGCAGTTCGCGGGGGCCGAAAGCGTCGGCCTCGGGCGCCCCGATGCTCAAGGCCCCGAACAACTCGCCGCCGATGTGCAGTGGCAGCGCCAGCACCGAGCCGAGGCCGCGGCGGCGCGCAAACTCGCGCCACATGGGGGGGTAGGCCTCCGACTGCACATCGTTGAACAGGCATTCGGCGCCGGTACGGATGGCCGTGCCGGTGGCGCTTTGGCCGCGCTCGGTGTCGCTCCACCACATCGCCCCGATATCGGGAGCGGCGCTACGCCCGGCATGCGCCAGCGTCGTGATCGTCTGCTCCTCGTCATGCTCGGCACGCCCGACGCGGGCCAGGCAATAGCCCGCCTCCTCGACCACCACGCGGCAGATCTCCTGCAACAGGGCCGCCTCTTCCGTGGCCCGCAACAAGGCGCGGTTGCAGCCGCTGAGCGTGCGCAATGCGCGCTCCAGACGCTGCTGTTCATCCTGGTTGGACAAGGCGCTTTTCATGGTTTCGCCTCCGGTGAGGGCCGCGGGGAGCCGCTGGCGCTGCTGTACTCCTTCTTCGGTCAGTCGTCACCACCATCGGCGCCGGCGCGTTCTGTCGTGCCGGCCGCCTGAATCAGCCGACGAACAGCGTTGCCGGCTGTTCCAGGAAGCCGCGGATCGCCTGCACGAAGCGCGCCGCGTCCATGCCGTCGATGACGCGGTGGTCGAAGGACGACGACAGGTTCATCGCCAGCCGCGGCACGACGAGGCCGCCGCGCAGTGCCGGCCGCTCGACGATGCGGTTGACGCCCACGATCGCGACCTCCGGGTGGTTGATGATCGGCGTGGACGCGATGCCGCCAAGCGCACCGAGGCTGGTCAGCGTGATGGTCGAGCCGGTGAGCTCGTCCCGCGTCACGTGCCCGGCGCGCGACGCCTCGGCCAGGCGCATGACCTCGCGGGCGATCGCCCACAGGTCGAGCGCCTCGGCATGGCGCAGCACCGGCACCATCAGGCCGTGCGCGGTCTGCGTCGCAACGCCCAGATGCACCGCGCCGTGGCGCGTGACGACACCGGCCGCGTCGTCGAAGCGCGCGTTGAGCTGCGGGAACTCGGCGCAGGCGAGCACGATCGCGCGCGCGATGAACGCGAGCAGCGTCAGCCGCGGCCGCTCGCTGTCCCATTTCGCGTTCAGCGCCGCGCGCAGCGCCTCGACCTCCGTGACATCGACCTCCTCGACGTAGCTGAAGTGCGGGATGCGCCGCTTCGCCTCCTGCATCTTCATCGCGATGCGCCGGCGCAGCCCGCTCACCGGCACCGCCTCGATGTCCTCGCGCGGGGCGACGGCGCCGCGCGGCGCCGCGGCCGGTGCCAGCGCTGGCCGGCGGCCTTGACGCGCGAGATACGCGTCGAGGTCGGCGTGGACGATGCGGCCGGCGGTGCCGCTCGGCGGCACGTCCTTCAGCTCGATGCCAAGCTCCCAGGCGCGGCGGCGCACCGCAGGCGACGCAATCGGGCGCTCGTCGCGCAGCGTCGAAGCCAACGCCACGCCCGGCGCGGCCGGCTCAGGCCGCTGTCCGGCCGAAGGCGGCGGTGCCGTCCGCGCCTCGACCGGCTGGTCGGCCGGCGCGCCCCCGGCGGCCGGCAGCCGGTCGGCCGCGCCCGCTTCGCCGCCCGCCGTGTCGTCAAAGCGCACCAGCATCGAGCCGACCGCGAGCAGTTCCCCGACCTCGCCGCCGATCTCGGCAACGCGGCCCGCGACCGGCGAAGGAATCTCGATCGAGGCCTTGTCGGTCATCAGGGTCGCGAGTGTCTGCTCCTCGGCGACCTCGTCGCCCGGCTTCACATGCCACTCGACGACCTCGACCTCGGCGATGCCCTCGCCAACGTCCGGCACCTTGACGACGCGTGCAGCCATGCTCAGTCCTCCATCACGCGGCGCAGCGCGGCGGCAACGCGCGCCGGGCCCGGAAAATAGGCCCATTCCAGCGCGTGCGGGTACGGCGTGTCCCAGCCGGTGACGCGCTCGATCGGCGCCTCCAGGTGGTAGAAGCAGTGCTCCTGCACCAGTGCCACCAGCTCCGCGCCGAAACCGCTGGTGCGCGTCGCCTCGTGGACGACCACGCAGCGCCGCGTCTTCCTCACCGACTCGACGATGGCCGGCAGGTCCAGCGGCCAGAGGCTGCGCAGGTCGATGATCTCGGCATCGACGCCGCTTGCCAGCGCCGCCGCCTCCGAGACGAAGACCATCGTGCCGTAGGCGAGCACGGTGACGTCGCGCCCGGGGCGGAACACCGCCGCCGATTCCAGCGGCACCGTGTAGTGGCCCTCGGGCACCTCGCTGGCCGGGTGCTTGGCCCACGGCACGACCGGCTTGTCGGGATAGCCGTCGAAGGGTCCGTTGTAGAGCCGCTTGGGCTCCAGGAAGATGACCGGGTCGTCGCACTCGATGGACGCGATCAGCAGCCCCTTCGCGTCGTAAGGCGTCGACGGCATCACGGTGCGGATCCCGCAGACATGCGTGAACAGCGCCTCCGGGCTCTGGCTGTGCGTCTGTCCGCCGTAGATGCCGCCGCCGCAGGGCATGCGGATGGTGAGCGGCGCCGTGAAGTCGCCGGCCGAGCGGTAGCGCAGCCGCGCCGCCTCGGAAACGATCTGGTCCGAGGCGGGGTAGAAGTAGTCGGCGAACTGCACCTCGACGACCGGCCGCAGCCCGTAGGCACCCATGCCGACCGCCACGCCGACCAGCCCGCCCTCGGAGATCGGCGCGTCGAAGACCCGCGAGCGGCCGTACTTCGCCTGCAGCCCTTCGGTGCAGCGGAACACGCCGCCGAAGTAGCCGACGTCCTCGCCGAAGATCACGACGTTCGGATCGCGCTCGAGCATCACGTCCATCGCCGAACGCAGCGCCTGGATCATCGTCATCCGCGCCATCTCAGGCCTCCTTGCCGGCGCGCCGCGCCGCCTCGGCCTCGCGCGCCTGGCGCAGCTGGTCGCGCAGGTGCGGCGGCATGGACGCGAAGACGTCCTCGAACATCGACTCCAGCGGGGGGATGTGGCCGTCGAGCAGCGTCCCATGGCGTTCCGCCTCCTTCTGGGCCGCCGCGACCTCCGCTTCGAGGGCCTTGCGCGTGCGCTCGTGCTCGTCGTCGCTCCAGACGCCGAGCACGATCAGGTGGCGCTTGAGCCGCTCGATCGGGTCGCCCAGCGGGAAGTGCTCCCAGTCATCGGCGGGCCGGTAGCGCGACGGGTCGTCGGAGGTCGAATGCGCGCCGGCGCGGTAGGTCACCCACTCGATCAGCGTCGGGCCGAGGTTGCTGCGCGCCCGCTCGGCGGCCCAGCGCGATGCCGCGAGCACCGCGAGGAAGTCGTTGCCGTCAACGCGCAGGCTGGCGATGCCGCAACCGACGCCGCGCGCGGCGAAGGTCGTCGCCTCGCCGCCGGCGATCGCCTGGAAGGTCGAGATCGCCCACTGGTTGTTGACGACGTTGAGGATCACCGGCGCGCGGTAGACGTGGGCGAAGGTCAGCGCGGTGTGGAAGTCGGCCTCCGCGGTCGCGCCGTCGCCGATCCAGCCGGAGGCGATCTTCGTGTCGCCCTTGATCGCCGACGCCATCGCCCAGCCGACCGCTTGGATGAACTGCGTTGCCAGGTTGCCCGAGATCGTGAAGAAGCCGGCGCGCTTGTACGAGTACATCACCGGCAGCTGGCGGCCCTTCATCGGGTCGCGCTCGTTGCTCATGAGCTGGCACATCAGCTCGGCCATCGGGATGTCGTCGCGCGCGAGCAGCAGTCCCTGCTGGCGATAGGTCGGGAAGCACATGTCGCCCGCTTCGAGCGCCAGCGCGTGCGCGGTCGCGATGGCTTCCTCGCCGAGGCACTGCATGTAGAACGAGATCTTCTTCTGCCGCTGCGCGGTCAACATCTTCGCGTCGAAGGCGCGGGTGCGCAGCATCGCGACGAGGCCGCGCTTGAGCAGCGCGACGTCTGCAACGGGCGCCCAGGGGCCGACCGCGCGACCATCGTCGTCGAGCACGCGCACCAGCGCATAGCTCAAGTCGGCGGTGTCGGCCGGCGCGACGTCGATCGGTGGCCGGCGCGCGACGCCAGCCGGGAACAGGTGCAGGTAGGAGAAATCGGTGTGCTGCCCGGGGCGCGCATTCGGCTCCGGGACATGCAGGCGCAGCGGCTCGCGCGGTCTGTTCGTCATCCGCAGGCTCCTCGGCGCGATGGTGTCGCGCGCGTGTGCTGGGCAGCGTAGCGGAAGCCGGGGCAAGGGCTTCCGGCGCGGATCGGCAGCGGCCCCGGGATTCGGCCTCATCTACCTGCTGGGCGCGTTCGCGCGGGCGTCTTTCGACATCGCCGAAGGACCGAAGCAGCGCGCGCGTTCGTGGCGTTCCTTGGCCTGTTTGCGGCTGTCGGCGCGGTCGCCGTGCTGGAACCCTTCTGCACCCGACCACGGATTACGGAGACTATCGCCCTTCGCGGGGGTAGCCCCGCCGTGGTGCAGCGAGTTGTCCACAAAGCAGCCCTGGAGGGCTGTTTTTCTTCTGGTCGGCCCTCTGCGGGCCTGCACAGGTTTTGCACAGCGAGCGGCGTATTGTTGGATTCAATATCTATATTGTTCTGTGCTACCAGCTAGCACGGTTTGGCGGAAACCGTGCTAGCTGGTAGCACGGTTCAACGCTTTTCCGTGCTACCAATTAGCACGGTTGCCGCATTTTGTGGCAGACGGGAACTGTCCAAATCCTCGTGGACAGGTACGTCATCAGCGCGAATGCGCCCAACGTAGTGGCCGGAGGCTGGATCGTGCTTGGCGTCCGGGTTCGGGATGATCGAGTAGTAGGCATGCACGTCATCGCTACCCAAGTCGATCAGCTCCCCGCGGCTGGCGCGCTCCTTCATCTCGGCCAAGCGCTCACGCATGCTGTTGGGCACATAGTCGATAGCGATCGTCGCCACCTTGATCGCCCCCAGGCGAACGTCCATGCGCTCGCGCGCGATGTAAATCACCTTCTGGCCGTCCTTGCGTACGACGCGCAGCAGGTGCTCGCTCAGCAGTGCCTTGATGGCCCGCTGAGCTGTCATGGGCGACATGCCGGCCATCTCAGCAATGCGGCGCACGCCGCACCACGCCTCACCCGTGTTCCAGTCCGCGTGGCTCTTGATTGCCATCCACACGCTGTATGCATTCGGCCCGACCTTCGCCACAAGGCCGGAGGCGAATGCGTCGCGCTGCTGCGTTAAGTACGTGGTGTCAATGTCACCCCTGATAGTTGCCATTTGCGTATCAAATTTGAATGGGTGGTCCGCATGATACTGATACGCACTAAGAGCGAAAATCAACGGTATTCAAGGGAATCGGCCGGCAACCGTGCTAATCCGTAGCACAGAGCCACAGGAAAGACCGTATCAAATTTGACACAGGGGAACGCCAGATCTTGGCAGTGGTAGCTGAGAAGGGCGGCACCGGCAAGACGACAACCGCAGTGAACCTCGCCGCAGGGCGTGCACGCCTAGGGCAAGGGGTCTTGCTGGTGGACGGCGACATCAAGCAGGCAAGCGCGTCCGCGTGGACGGCGTTTCGCAAGAGCGGATTCGTCAACCCGTTCCCGGTACTGCAGCAGGTGCGCAGCAGCCAGCGTAGCCGGATACAACGAGGTGATGTTCGGCCGCGGCAGCACCTCGGGCACTGCTTCACCTGAAGCCTCAGCACACCGACTTGCCCCGGCTTTTTGCTGGGTCTAGATAAGGGCACTAATCCAAGGGCGGTTTTTGAAGGCCAATTCCAAAGCTGGGCGTCCGCGACAGCGGGGGACGCGCCGCCGCCTTGGCGTGAAGTGGTGGACGGTCCACCACCCTCCCAAGAGAGGCGCTACCAAGGCCATAGCGGCGGCGGGAGGCATGTCACTGCACGGTGGTGGACCGTCCACCACGGGATCACGCAAGAGCTGATTGAAGCGGGCAGGCGATGCATGCCCAGTCCTGCGGCCCTGGCCAGGCGGTGGTGGACGGTCCACCACCCTTCCCCTGACCGGCGCTGTCCTCCACCGCGCAGTGGTGGACCGTCCACCACCCACCCACGCAAGGCACGACTGAACCGGGCACATGGGACGCGGGCACGTGCTCTGTCCGGCGAAACTGCCCATGCAGTGGTGGACGGTCCACCACTGCGCTAATGCGTGCCTAGCGAAGCAGCCTGCCCAGCTTGGACGCCAGCTCTGCCCAACGTTCCGGCGGCACGGATGCGCCGTCCAGCTCCAGCACCATCCGGTTGCCGGCCTTGCGCACGACCAGCGCCCTGCCCTTGCCCAGCTCGAAGCGCTGCGGCGCCGGATCGGACGCGGTAGAAGCGTCCTCCACCGTCCTGCGGGCCGATGGGGTGGTGGACGGTCCACCACCCTTGCCGGTGAGCGCTTCGAAAACCCGGCGGGGCGGCAGTTCCTTGAGCAGTGGATCCGCGGCAACGCGCAGGACCGCTGCGCGGTCTCGCTCCAGTGCGTCCGTGAGAACGGAAGCCCAGCGGAACTGGATGTCGTTGGGCGACGCGAAGGCGGCGACGACCTCGGGAGGGAGCGCGGCAATGCGCAGTGCCTTGGAAAGATCGCCATGGTCCCTGCCGATATGGGCCGCAAGCTGGCGCAGCGACGGGAACAGGCCCTCGTCGAGCGCCCGCCGGTACATCATCCCCTGCTCGTAGGCCGAGAGGTTTTGACGCGTGCGGTTCTCGCGCTCCATGAAGCCGAAGAGCTCTTGGTCACTGACCTCCCTGATGACGGCGTGTACGGGTACGCCGCCCTCCAGGCAGGCCCGATGGCGCCGATGCCCAAACACGATCTCGTATTGCGGGCCGCCGTCTTTCGGCGAAGGCATGGGCCGCACCATGATCGGCTGCACGTTCGCACCCGCATCCCTGATCTCCGCCTTGAGCTCTTCGTACGCCTTGCCGGCATAGGAAGTCTCGTGGCGGTTGGCCCAGCGGCTCGGTGCGATGCTGCGCGGATCGAGCGCGACCGCGCCACGCTGCCCGCTCACGCGGCGGACTTCCTCCTCCAGCTCGGCGATGCGCTCCTGCAGCGCGTTGCCGGTGAAGATCTGCAGCGCGTTGTAGCCCGGCCCAGTCCTGGGCTTGGCAACCGCGGCGGGAGCCGGCGCGGGCACGGGAGCCACCGGCACGGGCTCCGCCACTGGCACCGCAGGGGCTGCTGGAGCCGGGGACGGCGGCACCACCGGCGCCGCAGCCGAGGCGCCAGCCGTCGCCACCACACGGCGCGGAACGTTGCTCCAGTCGACGTCGTGGCCCTTCTTCCTCGTCACCATCACGCGCCTCCGCCCTGGCTGAGCTGCTTGTGCCAGAACATCTGCGCTTGGTCCTCGATCAGTTCGACCAGCCGGTCATAGGCATCGGTGGCCCGCTTGAAGGTCCGGGCGGAGCCGCTCTCGATCTGGTCGTAGACCGTGCCGAACTCCGCGCTCGAAGCGTTGGCCGCCGCGGTCTTGGGGATCTCGACGCTTACGAGCTTGTCGCCGTAGGCCGAAGCCATCCACTTCTTCACCAGCAGACTCGTCTGATCGGTGGACTCGACCTTGGTGGGCAGCACGTCCACGAAGGCAAAGGATTTATGCCCCCCGCGCTGCGTGATGAGCTGGTTCGTGAGGTCGCCGAACAAGTCCCAGAACTGGGCCGAGGATGCGAAGTCCAGCGGGTTGGGCGGCAGCGGCATGATGATTCCGTTGGCCGCCATCAGCGCGTTGATCGTCGTGTACGACAGGGCAGGGGGCGTGTCGATGATGATGAAGTCGTACTTCTCGCGCACCGCGTCCAGACCGTAGTCGAGCACGCTCCAGAACTCGAAACCCGGCTCCTGTGTCTGCCGGGCCGGCAACGCGAACTCCGCGCCGAACAGGACGGGCGCGGCGGCCACCAGGTCGATACCGTCCCAATACGTGCTGCGTACCGCATAGGTGATGTCCGGCTGCTTGCCCGAAAACAGCGGCATCACGGTGTCGTCCAACTCCACTTCGGAATCCGGCAGGATGCCCATGAGCGTGGTGAGACTGCCCTGCGGGTCGCAGTCGATGAGCAGCACGCTGTGGCCCCGCAGGCTCAGCCCCTGCGCCAAGGTTGCTGCCGTGGTCGTCTTGCTGACCCCCCCCTTGAAATTGCCGATGGCGATGGTGATGGCCGTGGCGCTGGCGGGACGCAGTTCGTTGCGCCGGCTTTCGCGAACCCACACCCTGGTTTCGTTCAGCGTGAACTCGCGGCGGGCCCCGCTGGGCGTGAGCCGGCCGCTGGGCAGTTCACCACGCCGCAGCCTGTAGTCCACCTGCGGCTTCTGCAGCCCGGTGAGTTCCATGAGCTTGGCGGTCGAGAACACCGGGGGCTTCTTGCGCTGGGTAGGAGCCAGCATCGTTTCGCGCGCGTAAGCCACGACGTCCTTCACTCGCTCGGCCTGTTCCAGGATGGACGGCAACGTGATGTCTTCCGTGGCGGCAAGCTGGATAGCTTCCAAGTCTTTTCTCCTTCAGCAGGGCACGACACATGTCGCTGCATTCTATGAGGGGATGCAGAATTTGCAGAGGCACGCCATTTCTGCATCTAATGCTGAGCATTGCTGCCTGTAGCAGGGTTCACAGTTTTCTTGCTCAAAACTTCCGCTTTAAGAAGTCTTTAAACCTCTTTAATACATTTAGGCCTGTGGATAAGTGGTTTTTACCCTTTTGTGACAAGCACTTGCAGAGATCGTATGTCCGGGGTTTTCAGTCCAAGTGTCCGGCTTTTCCTGTCAATTTGTCCGGGGTTTTCAGTCCAAGTGTCCGGGCTTTTCAGGCAAGGCAAAACGAGAAATGGCCGGACTGTGGATAAGTTGAGGTGAGCCACATGGGGCTCAGGCGCACTTTCGTCCGGTTTTTTCAGTCATGTGGACCATGCGGGTGCTGCGCGGCACATGCCTTGTCTTGTCCAAGAGTCCTTGGACATATACTTGTGTTCCATGTCCCCCCATCCCCGGCCGGCGCAGCTGCAAGAAGCGGAGACCGCGTTCAACAAGCCGGTGTCGGTGCTGGCCATCGTGCCGGTCAACCGTTCGCTCACCGTCACGGCACGCAAGGTCTACAACGTCATGGGGCGGCTGGCGCAATCCGCGGGTGACACGCGGGAGGAGGGCTATGCCGCGCCGCTGCATGCCATCCTCTACCACGCCGGTACCGACAGTTCCGCCACCGCCTCGGCCAAGCGCTACCTCAAGGAGATGATGACCACCATCATCGAGTGGCGGCAGCTCTCGCCCGGGGACGTCATGCCGGGCGAAGCGGAACGGGAGCAGATCTTCACGCTGCTGTCGCAGGCGGACTTCTACAAGGTCGGGCGCGAGAACTGGGTGCGGTGGTGGTATCCGCCGGCCATCAAGCGCCAGATGCTCGACCCCGAGCGCTGGGCCCAGGTCAACCTGGAAACCGTTGCCCGGCTGGGGACCTACTGCGCCGTGGCGCTGTACGAGATCTGCGCGCGCTACCAGAGCGTGGGCCGCACGGTGCGTCAGGACTGGACCTGGTGGCTGCCCGTGTTGCGCGGCACCGACCAGTCCAAGCTGCGGGAGTGGCGCAAGTTCAAGAATGAGTTCGTGGCGCCCGCGGTGCGCAACATCAACGAGCTCTCCGAAATCGAGATCGAGCTCGTGGAGCACAAGAAGAACGGGAAGTTCTCCGGCGAGGTGCAGTTCCTGGTTCGGCGCAAGGACCAGCAGCGTGTCGCGGCACTCGAGGCCGGGCTTCCGGTGGACGTGACGGTGCAGGGCAGGGCGCTGGCGCTGGACATCCGTGAGCAGGACTTCGACGTCCTGGCCGAGCGCTACGGGCAGGAGGCGGTGGCGCTCGCACTGGAGACGCTGGCACAGCACGTGGCCTCGGCCAAGACGCCCATCGTCAACCGGCTCTCCTACCTGAAGTGGCTCCTCGGCGGTGTACCGGACAAGCGGAGGGCGGGGGACGCCAACCCGGGGCTGCCCGCGCCGGCCGCACCCGCGGCACAGCCGATGGCAACGCCGGAGCAGGACAAGCTGGCGGAGGCGGAGCGGGCCTTTGCCGCGCTATCGCGCGAGCAGCAGTTCCGGTGGCTGCAGCGGCTGCGCGAGGACTTGGTGGCCCGAGGCGTACAACTCACCCCGCTGCTGCGCTCGCGACTGGACGCGGGGCAGTGGCAGGCGCCCGCGCTTCGCTCGTGGTTGCTGCGCTTCTTCGCCAGCAACCGCGAGGCGTCGTAGGCCGGCCGGGCCGGCCCTGATGGGCTGTCACGATCCAGGGAACCGAGGTCCAGCGCCAGAGCGATCCGCAGCGCCGACCGCCAAAGTTCCCTCTGCCGAACCCGGGTCAGCGAGGAAACGACCCGGGAGCGCAATGCCCGCGGCGGGCCTCGGGATTGCAAATGTCCCGGCATGAGCAGTACCCACAAATCGAAGATCGCATTTCGAGTCCCCGAGCTGTCGCTGGGCACCATCAACTGGCCTGACTGCATCGAGCTGCGGCTGCGTCTGCTGGAACTCCAGAGACACCAGCCGCCGGCCGATCCCGAAGCCAGGCCCATTCGCATCGGCATCGAGGACGGCTACGGCGACCTCGTGCACGTGGTCGAGACCACGCGCCTGACCGAGGCCGTGAAGGTGTTCGAGTTGCTGTCCGAGTCCGGCCTGGTGCCCAGCCACGGCCGCTGCCGTGCCAGCGACGGCCGCACGCTCACGCGGACCTACCGCTGGCCCGACGCCCAGGACCTGGCGTCCGCCGCGATGGCTGCAGCCGGTGTGCAGCGCGCGGGCGGCACCGTGCCGAGCTTCGCGCGGCTGTAGCCATCGACGCTCCTCTTCCCTGATCCGAGCGGCCTGACGCAAGGAAGAGCTCGCTTTTCCCATCGCCCTGGTGGACCGGAGACCGGTGGTGCCGCATGCCCGTGCTGCGCCGGCCAGGTCTCCCGTACCGCTTTCCACCCGCACGACATCGCAGCCCGGCTGCCACGTCTCATGGCTTTGCATTCCATTCTCAACACCATGCTCAAGGCGACGGGCATCACGCCCCGCATCGCCACCGTCTTTGCCCCGCTGCTGAAGCAGGCGTGCGAGCGCTTCGGCATCCACACCCCGGCCCGCCTGGCCGCGTTCGTGTCGCAATGCGCCTGTGACAGCCGCGGCTTCGTCGCCATGGAGCAGGGCCTGCTCTACCGCTCGCCCGAACGCATCCATGCCATGTGGCCCGAGCGCGTGCCGGATGTGGACGAGGCCGATCAGCTGATCGGGGCGCCGCAGCTGCTG
>NZ_CALAOH010000230.1 GCF_937926365.1 uncultured Azohydromonas sp.
GCCGTGGTGTCCAGCGTGAAGCTGCCCGCGCCCGTGCTGCTGTTGCCCGCCGCGTCCGTGCTCGACAGCGCCACCGCCTTCAGGCCGTCGCCGCCCAGGTCGAGCGCGCCTTCCGCCGGCGTGGTGCTGCCCGTGTCCACCGTCCACGTGCCGCCGGCGTCGGCCGTGACCTCGTAGGTCGCGCCGCCCACGCTCACGCGCACCGTGCTGCCCGCCTCGGCCGTGCCTGAGAGCACCGGCGTGGTGTCGTTGGTCAGCGCGGCGGAAGTCAGTGTGGGCGCGGCCGGCGCCGTGGCGTCCAGCGTGAAGCTGCCCGCGCCCGTGCTGCTGTTGCCCGCCGCGTCCGTGCTCGACAGCGCCACCGCCTTCAGGCCGTCGCTGCTCAGGTCGAGCGCGCCGTCCACCGGCGTGGCGCTGCCCGTGTCCACCGTCCACGTGCCGCTGGCATCGGCCGTGACCTCGTAGGTCGCGCCGCCCACGCTCACGCGCACCGTGCTGCCGGCTTCGGCCGTGCCGCTGAGCACCGGCGTGGTGTCGTTGGTCAGCGCCACCGGGGTCAGCGTGGGTGCCACGGGCGCCACGGCGTCCACCAGCACGCCGCCGGTGCTGACGCCACCGAGCGCCAGTACAGCCGCGTTGCCGGCCACGTCCTGGATGCTGCCGCCGCTGCCCAGCACGATCGCGCCGTCCAGCGCGATGCCGTCCAGGTCCTCGTCGCCCGCGGCCACGGTGTAGGTGAAGCTCACCGTGCTGCCGGAGGTGGAGGCGTACTCGAAGGTCCGGGTCACGGCGGCACCGCTGCCGCTCTGGAACGTGGCCTCGATGGTGGGCGTGCCCGCCACCGCCACGTCCTCGTCGAAGCCCACCTCCAGGGTGATGACGTCGCCCGCCACGTAGTGGCCGCCGTGCCCGGCCGAGGGCAGCGCCTCCACGGAGACGATCGCCGGCGCCGCCGTGTCCACCCTCACGTCCGTGTCCCAGGGCAGCCAGCCCGCATCAATGACCGCCGCGTTGCCGGCCTGGTCCTGGCCGGCCTTGGCCGCGCTGCCGAAGTCCACCGACTGCACGACGATGCCGTCGGCTTCCGCGTCGCCGTCCTGGACGACGTACTCGAAGACCAGCACGTCGCTCAGGCCGCTGCCGCCGGTGTAGGCGGCCTGGCGGGTACCGCCGTCCAGCGAGAGGGTCAGCAACGCATCCGCGCCGACGTGGACCGGCTCGTCCAGGCGCAGCGTGAAGCTCAGCGTCTGTCCCGCGACGTAGGTGCCCGACGCGGGCGTGTCGATCGCCGCCAGGTCCGGCGCCTGGTGGTCCACGACGTAGGCGTCGTCGTTGGTGCCGGTGACCGTGGGGTCGAGCGCGTTGCCCGCATCGTCCTCGATGTCGCGCCCGTCACCGGTGGACGCGAAGCTCAGCGTGACGGTGCTGCCGGCCAGCGTGGCCAGGTTGCCGCCCGACACGGTCACGTCCCAGGCGTTGCCGCCGGCGGACACCACGCTGGTGACGGCGGCCGTGGTGCCGGTGACGACGAAGTCGTCGACGCTGACGTTGCTCACCGGGCCGTCGAAAGTCACGCGCCACACCAGCGAAGCCGCGTTGGTGTAGCCGCCGTCGTTCGCGGTCTGCCGTTCGATGGACAGCACCGTCGGCGCCGTCGTGTCGAGCGTGAACGTGCCGCTGCCGCCGGTGGCGTTGCCCGCGGCGTCGGTGCTGGTGAGGGTGACGGCCTTGTCGCCGTCCGCGCCCAGGTCCAGCGTGCCGGTGTGGGCGTCGCTGGCGGTGTCCACCACCCACTCGCCGGAGCCGTCGGCCAGGGTGGTGTAGACCGCGCCGCCGATCTCGACCCGGACGCTGCTGCCGGCCTCGGCCTGGCCGCGCAGCACGGGCGTGGCGCTGTTGGTGAGCGTGGTCTGCAGCGTGGGCGCGTCCGGCGCCACCGCATCGACCCGCACGTCCAAGGTGTCGCCCACGCCGTTCAGCGTGGTGTCGGGGGCGTTGCCGGCCTCGTCCTGGGCGCCGGTGCCGGCGTCGAAGGAGGCGACATCGATGCCGCCGGCGTCGAGGTCGCCGTCCGCGACGGTGTAGGCGAAGACCGCCTCGGTGGTGCCGGAGCCGCTGACGTAGGAGGCCTCGCGCGTGGCGCCGCCGATGTCCAGCACCAACTTGGCGCCGGTGCCGAGCTCGACCTTCTCGCTGAAGCTCACGGTGAAGCTCAGCGTGTCGCCGGCGACGTAGCAGCCCGCGGCCGGCACGCTCACGGCGGTGATGGCCGGCGCCGTCGTGTCGAGCACGTAGTCCCGCTCAAACTCGGCGCCCTCGTTGCCGGCGGCATCGACCACCTTGACCTTGAGCGTGCCGCTGCCGGTGAGGGTGGCGTTGTCCAGCGTCCAGGCCTGTCCGCCGGCGTCCACGGTGGCCTCGTCCCAGTTGGCGCCGCCGTCCAGCGACACGAGCACCTTCTCGCCGTCGGCCAGCGCGGCCGTGAGGGTGCCGCTGATGCTCTGGCTGGCCGTGTTCGTGACCAGGTCCGTACCGTCGGGGCCGGTGTCGCTGGACAGCGCCGCCGAGTCGGCCGCGCCGGCCGGATCGGCGTTGTCCACGATCACGGCATAGGCGGCGGAAGCCTTGCTGACCGTGCCCAGCGCGAAGTCCACCGCCTTGGCCGTGAACAGGTACGTGCCGTCGTCCAGCGGGGCGCCGCCGTAGGTCCAGCTCCAGTCGCCGTTGGCATCGGCCACGAGGACGTCCACCTGCACGCCGTCGAGGTACAGCCAGACGGTGCTGTCGGCCGGCGCGGTGCCGCGCAGCGTGGGCAAGCGTTCGGTGGTGATGCCGTCGCTGTCGGAGCGGCCGCTGTCCAGGCTGATGCCGTCGATCACGGGCGCGTCCAGGTGCGCACCCGTGAAGCTCGCGGTGATGCGCTCGTAGGTGTTCTCGCCGTCGTTGAGCGTGATGCCGAAGACGTGCTCGTCCCGGACCAGCGTCGGGATGGTGTAGCGCAGCAGCTGCATGGCCTGGGCCGGATACATGGCGACCATGGGCGAGCCGGGCAGCGGCAGGCCGGTTACGGTGTCCTGCAGGGACTCGAAGAGGTTGATGCGCAGGTCGCGGCCGTCCTGGCCGTCGAGCAGCCCGTCCACCGTGCCGATGCCCACGCCCAGGACGTACACCGTCTCGCCGGCCGCGAACTCGTCGTCGGCGCTGCCGTAGTCCATGCCGGACTTGAAGTCGAGGGAGGCATCGGCCAGGAAGTCGCCGTCCGCGGTGCCTTCCAGCTGCTGCACCAGCACGTAGCCGTTGGAGAACTCGGTCAGCGCGTCGCCCGCGCCGTCGCCAAACACGGTCAGGTCCGTGAGGTCGGAATCGATGTATCCGGGAGCGTCGGGCTGCAGCTCCGTGACGTCGCCGGCGAGGTACTGCAGGCCCAGCGTCGGCAAGCCTTCGTCGTCGATGACCTGCACCGCCAGGTCCAGCACCGAGCTGCCGCCGCCCGTTCCCGTGGCCGTGACCTGCAGCACGTAGACGTTGTCGCCCGCGGTGCCGCCGGCGTCCAGCGGGTTCTCGTAGTCCGGCGCCTGCAGGAAACGCAGCTCGCCGGTGTTGGGATCGACGGTGAAGAGCGCGTTGTCCGCCGCGCCGCCGGACAGCGCGTAGCTGATGCCGCCGCGCATGCCGTCGAGGTTCATCACCTGCGACAGGCTGGTGACGAAGGTGGAGTTCTCCAGCACCTGCGGCGCCGAGAGGTCCTGCGTCACGTAGCCCGGGTCCACGATCACGCCGTTGGCCGTGCGGTCGGCGTCGTACAGGCCGCCGTCCACCAGCGTGAACGTGATCCGGGTCTGGTTGCCCACGGTCGTCGTGGTGCCGCCCATCGACACCAGCTGGCCCGTGATGGGATTCACCTTGGCATAGCCCTTGGAGAGCAGGCCGCTGTCCACCGTCACCGTGACGGTGGCCGAGCCGCCGGGCGTGACGCCGCTGATGGTGAAGCCCACCGCGCCCAGCGGCATCTGCACGCCCCGGGGCATCGCCAGGTCGCTGGGCACGGTCGCGGCGCTCAGGTTGCTGAGCTCCAGGCCGGGGTTGGTCTCGATCTGGAAGAACTTGAGGCTGTTGACGGCGCTGGCGACGGTGCCGGTGTTGCCCGGGCCGAAGCGCAGGGTGTAGACGGCGCTGGAGTAATCGATGCCGTCGCTGACCTGGAACTGCACGGAAGCGCTGGTGTTGGCCACCGCGGGCACGTAGCGCAGCTTGCCCGCCACGATGTCGGCGGCGCTGATCTCCTGGCCCGCGGCGACGGGGCTGCCGTCGTACTCCAGCGTGCCGGCGCTCGCCGGCTGCACGACGTTGACGATCCTGACGAACGCCAGCGCGTTGCCGTCGGCGTCGCTGAAGCTGCCGAAGTCGCTCGCGTACAGCGTCACGGCGGTGGTGCCGCTGGTGGTGACGCGGTCGTCGCTGCTGGTGGGC
The DNA here is from genome assembly GCF_937926365.1 of uncultured Azohydromonas sp. Taxonomy (GTDB): domain Bacteria; phylum Pseudomonadota; class Gammaproteobacteria; order Burkholderiales; family Burkholderiaceae_C; genus Azohydromonas. The sequence goes on from NZ_CALAOH010000230.1 coordinate 4,471, forward strand.
CTGGTGTTGGTGGTGGTGAAGTCCAGCACCGTGCTGCTGCCGACGGCCACGCTGGCGTTGCCCGCGCCGTCCACCAGCGCCCCGGCGTCGATGAGCACGTGGTAGTGCGTGCCGCCGCGCAGGTCGGCCGTGGGATTGAGGGTGACGCTGCTGCCGGAGATCGTGACCTGGCTGGTGTCGCTGACGTCGATGACGCGGGTGTCGCCAGCGTCGCCGGGGTTGACGATGCGGATGAAGCCGCTGCCCGCGGCCACCGTCTCGCTGAACTGGAGCACCAGGTCGTCGGCGACGGCCACGCCGGTGGCGCCGTCCAGCGGCGTGGAGGCGGCGGCGTCCAGCGTGGGCGCCACGTCGTCGGTGACGGTGACGGTGAAGGCCTGGGTCGTGCTCAGCCCGCCCTGGTCGGTGGAGCTCACCAGGATGCGGTAGCTGCCCACGGGCAGTGCGCCGGTGTCCACGCGCAGCGTGTCGCCGGAGATCGAGAACTTGCCGTTGTCGGCGTCGTTGACGCCGTCGCCGGTGGCCAGCGCATAGGTGAAGCTGGAGACCGCATCCGGGTCGGTGGTGGAGAACGTGCCCACCGTGGCCCCGGCCACGGACGCGCTCGTGCCCAGCGCGGCGTTGGACAGGGCCAGCGCCGTGGGCGCCTCGTTGACGTTGACGAGGTTGATGGTCACCGTGCCCGTGGCGTCGGCATCGATGCCGTCGTCCTCGTCGTCCACCGCCACCGTCAGGGTGTAGCTGCCGGTGCCCTCGAAGTTCAGCTCGGCGCCGCTCTTGACGGTGATGGCGCCGGAGCTGGCGTCGATCTCGAACAGGCCCGCGCCGGTGCCGCCGGTGATGGACCAGCTCCGGCCGTTGGCGTCGCCGGTGGCGGCCACGGTGCCGACGGCGGTGCCGCCGCCGCTGTTCTCGTCCACGGCGAAGACCTGCCCGGCGGTGATGGCCGGCTTCACGTCCGCGACGTTGATGGTGATGGTGTCGGTGTCGTCGGCGCCGCTCTCGTCCACGGTCTGGACTTGCAGCGTCGCCGTCCCGCTCGTGTTGCTGTCGGGCGTGTAGCTCACGCTGGCCAGCGCGGCGTTGATCTGGTCCGCGCTGCCGGTGATGGTGACGGTGGCGCTGCCGTCGCCGGTGATGCCGGCGCCGCCGCCGGCGGTCACGCTGACGGTGCCGCCCGTGGCGGTGAGCGTGGTGGTGAGCGTGGCGGCGCTGTTGCTGTCGCCGACCTGGATGGCGTTGCCGTTGGCGCTGCTGAACACCAGCGTGGCGTTCTCGTCCACGCCCTGCGTGCCCGGCACGGTGTTGGCCGGCGCCTCGTTGTTGCGCACGTGGTAGACCAGGGTGGCGCCGCTGTACCAGGTGGTGAGCGCGTTGCCCGCGGTGTCGGTGATGCCGTGGCCGGCGGCCAGGCCCAGCGTCACGTCGCCGTCCATGAAGTCGAGGTTGCCGCCCGACACCGTCACGCGGTAGCTGTTGCCGCTGATCCACGAGGCGTCCGTGACCGTGGCGGTGGTGCCGTCGACCGTGAAGTCGGACGCGTCCACGTTCGAGACGGGCTCGCTGAACGTGACCTCGTACTCCAGGTCGCCCTTGACGCTGGTGAGGCCCGCGACGTTGGTGCTGAGCCGGCTCACCGACGCCACCGTGGGCGCCACGTCGTCGGCCACCGTGATGGTGAAGGTCTGCTCCGTGGACAGCCCGCCCTGGTCGGTGGAGCGCACGACGACCTCGTAGCTGCCCGCGGCCAGCGCGCTGGGGCCCACCTGCAGCGTGCTGCCGGAGACCTCGAACATGCCCAGGCCGGTGCCGCCGACGATGGCGTAGGTGAAGGATCCGCCGGCGTCGGGGTCGGTGGTGGTGAGCGTGCCCACCGTGGCGCTGGCCGTGGCCGCGCTCTGGTTGAGCGCGTCGTTGGACAGGGCGACGGCCGTGGGTGCCTCGTTGACGTTGAGGACGTTGATGGTCACCGTGGCCGCGGAGTCGGCGTCCGTGTCCGCGTCCTCGTCGTCCACGCTCACGGGCATCGTGTACGAGGCGGTGCCTTCGTAGTCCAGGCTGGCGCCGCTGGCGACCGTGATGACGCCGTTGTTGTCGATGGTGAACAAGCCGCCGCCGCCGAGCATCCAGATCCGGCCGTTGGGGTCGCCGCTGGCGGTCACGGTGCCGACCACCGTGCCGGCCGGGGCGTTCTCGTCCACGGAGAAGGTCCAGCTCGGGCTGGTGATGGCCGGGTTCACGTCCGTGACGCTGATGCTGATCGTGTCGGTGTCGGAGGCGACGCCGTCGGTGGTCGAGACCTGCAGGCTGGCGCTGCCGACGTAGTTGCTCGTGGGCGCGTAGCTCACGCCGGCCAGCGCGGCGTTGACCTGGACCACGGTGCCGGCGATCGTGACCGTGGCGCCGCCGTTGTTCGTGACGGTGGCGCCGTCGTCGGTGGTGACCGTGACCGTGCCGTTGGTGGCCGTCAGCGTGGTGGTGACGATGGCGCTGTCGCTGTCGGCCACCGAGATGGCGTTGCCGTTGGCGCTGCTGAAGACCCGGGAACCGTTCTCCGCCACCGTCTGCGCGCCCGGCACGGTGTTGACCGGCGCGGCGTTGGGCACGGCGCTGACCGTGATGGTGTTGCCCGTGCCGTCGCTGATGTCGCCGCCGGTGATGGTGGTGTTCCAGTCGTCGGCCGCCGCCAGGCTGTAGGTGACACCGCCCAGGGACACCACGCCGTTCTTGTTCAGCCGCAGGTTGACCGCCGCCTTGTCGGTAGGCGAGAGCATGAGTATGAAGGTCGAGGCGTCGGTGAGCTCGACGTTCGAGGTGTCGGTCAGCGTGTAGCTGACACCGTCGCCCGAGAGGGTGAACTTGTTGGCGGTGATGTCGTTGTTGGCGCCGCTGGCCTTGACCAGGTTGAGGCCCGTGACCGCCAGCATGCCGTTGCTGGCGTTGTAGACGGCGTTGGTGATGGTGGGCGTCTGGACGTTGCTGACGGTGACGGCATTGGTGGCGTCGGCGCTGGTGGTGCGCGAGGCGTCCCAGTTGGCCGCACCGGCCAGGTTGAAGGTGGTGCCGCCGACGGACACGGTGCCGGCCTTGTTCAGCAGCCCTTCGACGTTGAGCTGGTCGGTGCTGTTGAGCGTCACCGAGAAGGTGGTGGCGCTGGTGGCCGTCACGTTGTTGGACGTCAGCGTGTAGGCGGCGCCGCCCTCGCCCGTGAGCGTGAGCTTGTTGACCGCGATGATGTCGCCGGCCGTCATGCCGGTGCCGGTGACGCTCAGGACGTTGGTCGAGGCGTCGTAGGTGGCCGAGCTCAGGGCCGGACCGACGGCCGCCGCGGTGATGTCGATGTCGTCGACGACGAAGCTGGCGTCGCCGCCGAACACCAGGCGCACCTCGTCGATGTCGCCCAGGGACGCCAGGACGGACAGCGTCCCCACGTTGCCCCCGGTCGCCGACATGGCGGCGTTCTGCTCCAGCACGTAGCGGACGTTGCCGGTGGTCTTGCTCGTGGCGAAATCGACGTTCTCGGACGAGCCGACCTGCACGGTGCCGCGGTACAGCGAGATGCTGGCCGTCTGGCTCGAACTCGCCAGCGTGTTGATGCGCAGCGAATCGAGCGTGAAGTCCGAGCCGTCCTGGGACCTGATGGCGAACGAGGAGGCTGGGTCGAAGTCGACATTGACGACGATCGAATAGCCGCTGGACAGGTTCAGGTCGTTGGGGAAGTCGTCCTTGTCGAAATGACCGAAGCGCACGGTGCTGCTGCCGCTGGAGAAAGTCCAGCCGTCGAAAGTGGCCTCGGTGCCGGCAAAGTACGTGTTGGAGCCGGTGTCGAAGCTCGCGTCCGCCACGGCCAGCAGTCGCCCGAAGCCGGCGGCGGAGGCGGCGTCCAGCACGGCGGGGCTCCACACGCTGCCCGACTGGCTCTCCAGCACCCAGTCGCCGCCGAAGGCCTCGGCGCCAGTGGCGTCCTGCGACGCGGCCACGTCGGCGCCGGTGGCCGCGGCCAGCGCGGCCACGAAAGCCTGCCCCGTGGCGCCGTGCGCCACGCTGCAGCCGTAGAGCATCAGGTCGCCGTCGGCGGCCAGCGCCTGGCCGAGCTGGGCCAGCCCGGCCTGCACCGTGGCTTGGCCCAGGTTGGCCACGCTGAGCTGGTCGCGGCCCAGGTGCAGCAGCCCCTCGCTGCCATGGCTCAGGATGTGGATGGCGTCGTAGCCGGCGTGGGTCTGGGCCCAGCGCGCGATCTGCGCCAGGCCGGAGCCGCTGCCGTCGATCTCGACGATCTCCACGCCGGCGCGGATGCCCGCTTCCAGCGCCTGGTAGTTGCCCACGGCGGTGTCGACGAAAGCCACCTCCTTGCGCCCGTTGTTGAGGGCCGGGTCCGCCGCGTGCACCTCCACCGCGGCGGGCGCCTTCGCCACGAGCGCGTGCGCCGTCGCGTCCGGCATCGCGTGCGCGGCCTCCAGCCCCGTGGCGATGGCGGCGCCGTCGAACATGAAGCGCGGCTCCAGCGCCATGGGCCGCAGCGCCCCGCGCACCAGCCCCGGCGCCCTGGCGGCGCGGCCCGCCTGGCCGTCGCTGCCGGTCGCGGCCCCGTCCACGCCTTCCGGGGCGGCCTTGCTCGACTTGGCACGCCTGCGGACGTTCTCGGCAACGGCGACGAAAGTACGGCTGACCTCGTTCCAGACGGTGCGATAGACGTGGTTCATGGTGCTGGGCTCGGATGGGTTGGAACGGCGAGGGAAAAGGACGCTTCGATCACGACGGCACCGCCGGGTGGTCCGGTCCGTGCCGCGGGAAGTCAGGGTCGGGGCGGGCGCGCGCGGCCCCTGGAGGCCGCGCGCGCATCAGCCGCGATCAGGGACGCATCGGATACATGCCCGTGACGGCGATGCACTGCGTCATGCCCAGGCTCGGCGGCAGCACGGTCACGGGCGCGCTCGCCGGGGTGTTGGCGCCCGTATTGATCGTGGTGGCGGCCGCAGGCAGGCCGATGGTGCCGCTGGCGTTGCCGCCGACCGTGCCACCGGACACGGCCAGGTCGTGGCTCGTGGGCACGGCGATCTTGTTGGTGCCCGGCGGGTAGAACTGCAGATTGGCGCCGCTCTTGCCCACGGTGTTGGCCGTCGTGGTGGGCACGTTCACGCCGCCGGCGGCCGGGTTGTCGCCGTTGAGCGCCTGGGTGGTGATGCTGCCGGTGATGGTCTGGCCGCTGATCGAGGCGCCGCTCAGGGACAGCGACGCGTTGCCCGTGAGCGCGTTGGGCGCGAACGTGACGGGGTGCGTGTGCGCGGGAGCCTGGTTGGCCGTGAGCACCACCGCTTCCTGGCCCAGCTTCTGGCCCAGATTGACGACGAACGACTGGTACGAGCCCGCGTACTGGCCCGTGCCCACGACCACGCGCCCGCGCAGATCGGGCAGGTTGAAGTAGGTCGTGCCATTGCCGCCGAACATGGTGCCCAGGAGCGAGTACAGCGGCTGGTTGCTGCTGATCTGCATCTGCCGGCCGTCGGCCGGGAGCCAGCCCTGCGGGCAGAAACTGAAGGCGAAAGTGCAGATCTGGCCCAGGTACGGGTCCGTGCCGCAGGCCATCGCGCCCACGGAGGCGCCGCCCAGCACCGCCGCGGCGGCCACGGCGCGCAGCGCCGACTTCATCGAGTTCCGTTTCCGGGACATTCGTGGTTCCTTTTGATGTTCACGGGAAAGGCGGCACCCCAACTCCAATGCCGCTGAAGAGCTTCGTCCCCAGGGGCCGAAGGGAAAAAACCAGGGGTGCGGGCCGCGCCGTCGCGGCCGTGGCGGGCGCGGCCCGGCGCTCACGGCGTGCCCGCCGGCGGCGCCATCAGCACCCGTCCGCTCATGCCGGCGATGAGCTCGCCGAACCTGCCGTCGATGGCCGCGGCCAGCTTCACCGACTGGCTCACCGGGTCCACCCTGGCGCCGATGCGCTGCACCTTGGCCGGGTAGGTCTTGCCGGTCTCGTCGATGGCGACCTGGAAGCCGCCGCCGACCTTGAGCCAGGCCAGCCACTTCGACGGCACGATGAACTCCAGCTCCAGCACCGAGTCGTCCAGGATTTCCAGCAGCGCCTGGCCGGCCTGCACGTACTGCTGCTCGCGCACCTTCTGCTCGGCCACGCGCCCGGCAAAGGGCGCCGGCGTGCTGCACTTGGACAGCACCGCCTGGTTCGAGGCCACCTCGGCGCGCGCCTTGGCGGCCTCGGCCTCGGAGACGTCGAGCTCGACCTTGCCCACCGAGTTGAGCTCGTGCAGCCGCTTGTTGGCGCTCCAGGTCTTGTCGGCGGCCTCCAGCGCGGCGCGGGCCTTGTTGAGCTGCGCCTGCTGCAGCGTGCAGTCGAACGCCACCAGCGTCTGCCCGGCGCTGAAGCGCGCGCCCTCGGCCACCGGCAGCCGGCTGACCTTCGCGCCGATCTCGGCGGCCAGCGTGGTGTAGCGCCGCGGCATGAGCTGGGCGCGGATCTCGCGCTTGTCCAGCGAGGGCGCGGCGGGTGCGGGCGGGGGCACCGGCGCGGGCCTGGCCACGGGCGCGGCAGGCGGCGCGGGCTTGACGGCGTCGGCCGCCAGCGCGGGTACGGCACACAGGCCCCACCCCAGGGACAGCCCGAGGGCGGCCCTGAGCACACTGCTCTTCATGGGGCGGTCCTTGCTCACTTCGCGGCGGGCGCGGTTGCGGGCTCCGCGGGCGTCAAGGGCGCCGTGATGGCTTCCAGGCTGGCCTCGTCCCATTGCTTGAGCGAGGCGCCCACGGACTGCGTCAGCTGCGCCAGCGGCACCGCGGCGCCGCCCTCGGGCGTGGGCTCCATGCCCAGCGAGGCCTGCAGCCGCCCGGCCGCGGCATGCGCCTGCGACAGCGCCTGGTAGCGCCGCAGCTGGCTCAGGATCGCCGCGGTCTGGTTGGAGACGCGGTCGAGCTTGGTCTGCATCTGCGCCTGCTCGCGCCGGACCACGTGGCTGGCGATCTCGGCGTCCACCTTCCAGATGCCGTCCGCGCGCTCGAACTGCGCCAGCGCGTTGGCGTACTGCTGGCGCGCCACGTGCACCTGGGTGAGCACGGCCATCTGCGTGGCCATGCGGCGCTGCTGCGCCACGGCCACGCCGGCCTCGGCCATGCGCCGCTGCGCCGGCGCCGACAGGATGCCCAGCAGGTTGTACGACAGCTGCAGCCCGGCCTCGCGCCAGGTGTCGTTGATCAGGTAGGCGTCGGTGCTGTGGTGCGGGCCGAAGCTGAAGGACAGCCCGGGGAAGAGCTTGAGCAGCGTGCGCCGCGTCTCGTCGGCGGCGATGCGGGCGTTGTAGAAGGACTCGCGCAGGTCCGCGTTGCGCGCGATGGCCAGCTCCTCCAGCTTCGGCGCCGGGATCTGCAGCCAGCGCCGGCTCAGCGCCTGCGCGGGCTCGGCCACTTGCAGGGTGCGCACCAGCGGCAGGTTCACCAGCGAGGCCAGCTCGATGGCGGCGGTGGAGAGCTCCTGGTCGATGGCTTCGAGCAGCCGCACGTTCTCCAGCAGCTGGCGCTGGTAGCGCAGCGCATCCAGCGGGTTGCGCAGCCGCTCGGCCTCGGCCTTGCGCGCGTCGTCCAGCGCCGCGGCGGCGTCGGCCAGCGTGGCGCGCACCTCGTTGCGCAGCTTCTGCGCGGTGGCCGTGCGCCAGAAGGCGGTGCGCACGTCCTGCATCAGGATGTGCAGCGCCTTGCGCCGGCGCTCCCCGGCGATGAGCACGCGGTCGGCGTTCTGCCTGGTGGCGTAGTAGCTCTGGCCGAAGTCCAGCAGGCTCCAGGTGAAGCTCAGGTCCGTGGCCCAGGCCTTGCGCTCGGAGGAGATGTACGGATTGGCCAGCGAGGGCAGCCCGGTGACGGAGTCAAGGCTGCGGGTGATGATCTCCTCGTCGCGGTAGCGGTAGCCGGCGTTGGCCACCACCTTGGGCAGCATGTCGTAGCGGCCCGCCTCGAACTGGCCCTGGGCCAGCGACTCCTCCAGCACCCGGGTGCGGCGGTCGAGGTTGTGCTTGATGGCGCGCGCCATGGCCTCTTCCAGCGTCAGCGCGCCCGACAGCGGCTCCACGTCGCGCTGGGCCAACGCGCGGTCCTCGGCGCTGGTGCTCACGAGCTCGACCGTCGTCAGCGGCGTCGGATTCATCGATGCGCAGCCGGACAGCAGCAGCGCCGCCACGATCCCGGCGGGAATGGCGAACTTGGTGGTAGCAGGCAAGGAAAACTCCCAATCCAGTCACTCGGCGGGCAGGCCGGTGCGGCACCCGCGCAGGTCTTCTTCCGGCGTCCATGCCGGCTACAGGGACCGGACGGCGACGAACGCCCAACGGCCAGCCCTTACCTTTCAAACACAATGTCCGATAGGTAACAGGTGGCTACAAGCTTGCCGAGTTTAGGGGCTTTGCCTTCTTGTAACGCTTTCGAGCCAGATTTGCGTTTCGTGAAAAACGACACGAGCCGGCACGAGGATGCCGGCCCCGCGGCCTGTACACGCCGGCGGGCGCAAGGCGGCGCGTTTTCCTACGAAGTCCGCCGGCGGCGCCTGACCGACGCGGCCCGGGCCGCCGACCAGACTGCGGGGATGTTCATGCTGTCCGTTGCGGGCACGGCCCCACCCGGCGCGGTGGCCGTCCCGGCGGCTTCGACGACATGCAAGCTCCGCTGAACCTCCTTTGCCGCTGCCTCGCGCTGCTGCCGCTGGCCTGGTCGCTGGGCGTGGGCGCGGCGCAGGCCGCCACCAAGAGCAAGGCGCCCGAGGCGGCCCGGGTCGCCGCGCAGGCGCAGCGGCCGCCGGCCGCCAAGCCGGGCCAGAAGAAGGCCCAAGCCCAGGCCAAGCCTGCGAAGCGCAAGGCTGATGGTGCGCGGGCTGCGGGCCACGGCGCGCAAAGCGCCAAGGCCGGCGGGCGCAAGGCCGAGGGCGTGCGCTCGGCGGGCCGCGCGGGCGCGTCCGCCAAGTCCGCCAAGTCCGCCAAGTCCGCCAAGTCCGCCAAGTCCGCCAAGACCGCCAAGACCGCCAAGACTGCCACGGCGGGCAAGGCGGGGAAGTCCAAGGTGGCGGTGGCGCGCGCCGCCCCGCCCTCGCCCAAGTCGCGCCTGGACTACTCGGGGCGCAAGCGCGTGGGACAGGCCTCGTACTACGCCCGTCACTTCGGCGGCCGCAAGATGGCCGACGGCACGCCGATGCGGCTCAACCACCACAACGCCGCGAGCAAGACGCTGCCGCTGGGCACCACGGCCAAGGTGACCAACCTGAAAACCGGCAAGAGCGCGGTAGTGAAGATCCAGGACCGCGGGCCCTTCGTGCGGGGCCGCATCGTGGACCTGTCGCCGGCCACGGCGCGGGCGGTGGGCATCACGCCGCGCGAGGGCGTGGCGCCGGTGGAGGTCACGCCCATCGAGGTGCCGATGCCCGACGGCAGCGTGCGCCTCGGGGAGGCCGCGCGCGACCCGCTGGCGAGGCAGCAGATCGCGCGGGCGCGGGACTAGGGTCCGGGAGGAATCGAGAACGGATGGAGCGGCTGCCAGGCCAAGGACCCGGCGGCGCTCAGCGGCCCCGCACCAGCGCGAGCACCTTGCCGGCGTCGAGCCCGCGGGCTTTTTCCTGGATCGCCGGCAGGTAGCGCCCTTGCAGGCCCTGGGCTTCGGCGGCGACGCTGGCGTAGGCGTCCTTGAGCATCTGTGCCGACAGGGTGCGTCCGCCGGCGTAGTAGCGCTTCGCGACGTGGCCGAGCGCATAGGTCGCGGCGAAGCTCATGCCCGAGCTGACGGCCTGCTTGCCGAGGCCGCCGAGCACGCCGCCGCCGAGCCTGCCGAACAGGCCGCCGAGCAGCTTGCGGCCGGCCTGTTCGAGGTACTGCGAGGTCAGGCCGACGCCGACGGTGGCGAGGAAATCCTTCACGTGCCCGCTGTCGAGCTGGTAGCCGTGGGCCTGGCCGATGCGGTAGACCAGCTTCATCTGCAGCGGAATGATCGCCATCGTCGAGAGGGTCTCGGGCAGCAGCTCGATGGCGCCGTTCAGGATGGCGGCGTTCAGGATCTCCCGGTCGAGGGCGGCATCGTCCACGGCCGGCGCCGCGGCGCCCGGGGCTGGCGAGGCCGGCGCTGCAGCGATGGGCGCCGCCGCGATCTCCTCGGCCTGCGCGGCGAAACGCTCGGCCGACGGGCCCAGGCCGAGCTGGCTGCGCAGGCTGGACAGGAAGCCCACCTCGGCCGGCGACTGCGCGCCGTCGGCGTCGCAGACGCAGACCGCCATCTCGTAGGCGAGCTGGCGGGCCTCGGCGCTGCCGAGCGCGGCGACCGCGGAAGCGGTGTCCACGCGCTTCATCAGCACGTCCTGGTAGAGCGTCGGAAGGTGCACGTCATGGGCCCGGCCCAGGCCTTCCGCGATGCGCTTGAGCTCCTCGCGCTCGCGGTCGTGCTTGTCGCCGTCGGCAAATGCCGCCAGCACGGCGATGGTGACGATGGCTTGGGTGTCGGCAGGGGTCATGGGGAAGTCCGCGGGCCAGTGAGTGAAGCGGGTTCGGTCGCCGCGGGGGGCGAAGGTTCCGCCCGCAGGTGGTTGCTCAGGCACGCATCAACCAGGCTCGCGACCACCGGCAGGCGGAGCGGACGCAGTGCCATGGCCCAGGCATGCACAGCGCTCACGCCGACGGCGCGTCCACGGCGGCCGCCACCAGGTCGTCGGCGCGCTCGTGCGCGCGGCGCATGTAGCCCGTCCACACCAGCGAGCCATCGGGCTGCGGCACCGGCGCCGAGCAGCTCAGCGTGCATTCGAAGCTCGCCTCGGTGCCCGCTCGCCGCGCCTGCCAGCGCGCCGCCCACGGGCTGCGCTCGGCAGCCGAGCGCTCGATGGAGGTGATGAGCGAGGCCATCTCCGCGGGCTCGACCCGGGAGAACCACAGGTTGATGTTGTCGCGCAGCGCCCCGGCCTCGCAGCCCAGCAGCGGCAGCACCTTGGGGCTCATGTAGGGGAAGTCGTAGCGCCCATTCGCGCCACGGCGGAACTGGAACACCACGAAGGGCAGCTGCGCCGAGAGCTGCTCCAGGATGTGTCCCTGGCGAAGCGAGACCTGGTCCTCGCGGCGCTGCGCCTCGTGGCGCTGCATCAGCCGCGTGACGTCGCGCACGAAGGTCACGGTGCACTGGCGGCCCTCGTAGACCAGGCTGCTGAGGCTGATGGTGGCGCTGAACACCTCGCCGTCGCGGCGCAGGCAGCTCTGCGTGCGGTCCTCGGCCATGGGCCGCGTGTGCGGCGAGTGCTGGTGCAGGCTGCGCGCGCGCACGTGGTGCGCGCGCAGGCTCTCGGGAATGAGCTTCTCCACCAACAACCCGTCCAGGTCGCCGGCGCCGTAGCCGAACATGGCCTCGGCGCGGCTGTTGGCCTTGAGCACCAGGCCCTTGTCATCGACGACGAAGATGCCGTCGGGCGAAAGGTGGAAGAAGTGTTCGAACTGCGTGCGGGAGCTCTCCAGCGCGCGCATCTGCTCGCCCTGCCCGCGGTTGACCTGCTCCAGCCGGTCCAGCGCCTCGCGCAGCCGGACGTTGGTCTGGGCCAGGTCCTCGGTCAGCTCCTCCACGCTGAAGGCCTGCTCGAAGGAGCGCGCGGCCCCGAACACGCGCAGGATGCCGTAGCCCAGCACCCCGAAGCCCACGGCGAAGAGGACGTGCGCCAGCCACCACTGGTGGTTCCACGGCCTGGCCAGCAGGAAGCTCAGCGAGGAGAAGGCGAACCAGACGAAGGCCAGCGCGCCGTAGCGCATCAGCGGCGAGCGCAGCCCGCGCCCGGCGTGCAGGCCCAGCGCCACGCCGTAGAGCAGGATCGAGCCGATCTCCATGGACATGCGCAGCCACGGCGCGCCGGCCAGCGGGCTGTGGGCCAGCACGCCCACCGCGACGTTGATGGCCAGGAACAGCCCCAGCCAGCGCAGCCAGCGGCCCGCGTCGGCGCGCCGTGCCGGCGCATCGGGCGCGCGGTTGAAGCACAGCAGCCCCGCCAGCAGGCACGCGCTCATCACCACGCGCGAGGCCGGGCCGTACAGGATGAACAGCCACGGGTTGTGCCGCGCCATCGGCGTGAAGAAGCCGTGCAGCGAGTACACGACCGTGAAGCCGGCAAAGCCCAGCGTCACCCACTTCAGCAGCGCCTCGCCCGAGCGCAGGTAGCAACGCCAGGCGACGTAGGAGATGAAGACCCCTTCGAGCGTGGCCACGCCGATGGCCACCTGGTGGAAGACATGGTCCTCGAAGCGCAGCGCCGGGTCCTGGAAGTGGTGGACGTAGGCGATGAGCAGCGCCGGCAGCAGGCACAGCCCGAGCTCCAAGGCGCGGCGCACGGCCTCGGCCCAGAAGGCAAAGCGCCTGAAACCGAAGCTCTCGTCAGCGGTATGCATGTCGGCTCGCCTCGCCCCCGTCGTGGATTCGTGTGCCGTCCAGCCCGGCCAGGCCGTCGCGGGCAGCCTGCAGCAGCGCCTCGGTGGCCTGCGCCAGGGCGAGCAGCTGCGCCGGGTCCAGGCCTCCTTCGTCATGGAGATGGCTCTCCAGCCGCCGCGCGGCCTCGCGCAGCGGCGCGGCGAACACGGTGGCCCCCACGCCGCGCAGCTGGTGCGCCAGGCGGGCAGCCTCCTCGGCATCGCCCGCGTCCGCGCACGCGCGCAGCCGCCGCGGCGTGGGCTCGTGCTCGGCCAGCAAGGTCTGCAGCAGCCGCTGCACCGCGCTGGGCCGGCGCAGCCGCTGCCACAGCGCCGGCCAGTCCAGCACCGGCGCCGCGCCCGGGGCCGCATCCGGCACGGGTGCGGATGCCGGGACCGCAACCGGCGCCGGCGGGGCCACCGCCGCGGCGGCCGAGGACACGCCGCCCGCCAGCCTCAGGATCGCCGCGCACAGCTGGTCCATGTCCACCGGCTTGGTGACGTGGTCGTCCATGCCGGCTTCCAGGCAGCGCCGGCGCTCCTGCGGCAGCGCGTAGGCGGTGAGGCCCACGATGGGCAGGGCCGGACGCAGCGCGCGGCAGCGCCGCGCGGTGTCGTAGCCGTTGAGCCCGGGCATCTGCACGTCGGTGAGGAAGAGGTCGAACTCCTCGCCCGTCTCCAGCACCGTCAGCGCCTCCAGGCCGTTGTCGGTGATGCGGCAGCCCGCGCCTTCCTGCTCCAGCAGCTCGCGCAGCACCCACTGGTTCACGGCGTCGTCCTCCGCGGCCAGGATGCGCAGCCCCTGCAGCCGCCCGCCCTCGGCGGCCGGGCCCGCGGGCCCGGCATGCTCCTCGGCCGGCGCGCTGGCCTCGTCGAAGGGGATGCGCAGCGCGAAGCACGAGCCGCGGCCGCGCTGGCTGGAGACCTCGATGCTGCCGCCCATCAGGTCCACGATGCGCTTGGCGATGGACAGGCCCAGGCCCGTGCCGCCGAAGCGGCGCGTGGTGGAGGCGTCGGCCTGCACGAAGGGCTGGAACAGCTGCCCCACCTGCTCCGGGCTCATGCCGATGCCGGTGTCGCGCACCGCGAACATCAGCCAGACACGCCCGGGCACGGGCAGCCGCGAGACGGTCAGGCGCACGCTGCCGTGCTCGGTGAACTTGATGGCGTTGCCCAGCAGGTTGACCAGCACCTGCGTCAGCCGCGTCTCGTCGGCCAGCACCCCTTCGGGCAGCTCCGGGCCGCACTCCACGCCGAAGTCCAGCCGCTGCTGCTGCGCGCGCGGCGCCATGAGCCGCATCGCGCGCTGCACGACGGCGGACAGCCGCACCGGGCGCGACTCCAGCTCCAGCCGCCCGGCCTCGACCTTGGCCATGTCCAGGATGTCGTTGACCAGCGCCAGCAGCAGCCGGCCGGACTCGTGGATCTGGCGCAGCCACGGCCGCGCCGGCACGGCCTGCGCGTCGCGCAGCGCGATCTGCGACACGCCCAGGATGGCGTTGAGCGGCGTGCGGATCTCGTGGCTCATGTTGGAGAGGAACTCCGTGCGCGAGCGCGCCGCCTGCTCGGTCTGCAGCATGGCCTGGTGCAGCGCCTCGGTGCGCTCCTGCACCAGCGCGGCGAGGTGGTCGCGGTGCCGCGCCAGCTCCAGGTCCACCAGCTTTTCATCGGTGATGTCCTGGATGTGCCCCACCCACAGGCAGCTGCCGTCGGCCTCGACCACGGGCATGGAGGACTCGCCGCGGTGCCAGCGCCGCCCCTTGCGCGGCAGCACCGCCTGCCACTCCACCTTCCAGGGGGTGAGGGTCTGGCCGGAGCGCTCGATGGCCGCCAGCAGCTGCTCGCGGTCCCTGGGCACGATGCGCGAGAAGCCCAGCCTGGCATCGTCCAGCAGCTCCTGCATGGTGAGCTCGAAGATCTCCGCCGTGCCCGTGCTGGCGAAGGTGAAGCGCAGCCGGCCCGAGGGCTGGCGCTGCAGCTGCCACGCCAGCCCCGGCACCTGCGAGGTGATGTCGGCCAGCAGCTGGGCCTGCTGCCTCAGCAGCCGCCGCGGCTGCAGCAGCAGGTGCTGGTGCACCACGCCCAGCAGCAGGCAGAAGCTCCACAGCTTGAACAGGTGCGCGGCGACGCCGAAGAGGCTCTGCGGTGCCGCGGGCATCGAATGGCACAGCTCCCCCAGCGCCAACAGCAGCACGATGGTCAGCATGGTGCGCCGGAGCGCCGCATCGAGCAGGCGGCGCCGCTGGTGAATCAGCACGGCCGCGCCGGCGTAAAACGCCACCAGCAGCCATTCGCACACTATTTTGAGCGGCGAGAAAAATGCGCCCGCGATGAGCATCGGCCCCAATGCCTGGGCGCGCACCAACGCCACCATCAATAAGGTGCCCAGGCCCGGCAACAGAAATCCCGCCCGCTCGACGGAGGATTTTCCGGCGCAAAAAGGCGCCAGCATCAGCGCCAGCGCCTGCAGCAACCGGGCACCCAGCCACAATTGCACGGACGCATCGGGCGGAAATTCGCCCAGGTCCAGCATGCGTTCTTGGAGAACGAGGTGCAGGATATCGAGCACCGACGCCCAGAAAAATCCCGAGGCCACGCACAGGACGAAAGCATGGCGCGCGAGGCCAAAAGCCTGGCTGGCCGCCAGAAACATCGCCCCGCCCAGCATCAGCGGCAGCAGGTCCGCCAGGGCATGGAACCATGCCGGATTCCAAGCCTGCACGCCCAGCAGCAGCAGGCCCAGTATCAGGGGGAATACCCATTGCCGCACCTTCGACAGCGCCATCGAGCTTCGATCAGCGGACGGGGAAGCGGCGGATGATTTCATTGAGGCCGGCAGCCCCGCGCACGCGCGACTGCCGTGGATTCACAAATGCGTGGGTGAACACGACGGCCCGTGAATCCTGGACCGTGAAAATTCATCATAGTGCGCCGCCCGCGGCCCGATCCTGGCACGCGGGCGGACGGATCGTGAAATATTCCGCACCCGGTGGCGCCCACGGCGCGAAAACCGAGGCGATGCCGAAGGCGGGAGCCTTATTCCTCTTCCACTTCCACCACGCGCACCCCGGCGGCGCGGCGGTAGTCGCTGGGCGTCATGCCGAAGCGGGCGCGGAAAGCGTTGGTGAAGGCTGCGGCCGACTGGTAGCCGATGTGCTGGCCGATCTGGTTGAGCTGCTGGCTGGTGTGCAGCAGCCTGAAGCACGCCTCGCGGTGGCGCTCCTCGCGCAGCCAGGCATAAACCGCCGTGCCGACCAGGCGCCGAAATTCATGGCTCAAATGCCGCTGCGTGGTGCCGATGCGGTGCGCCAGGTCGCCCAGCGAGGGCGGGTTGGACATTTCCCGCAACAATATGGCCTGGGCCTGGCTCACCAGCCGCTCGCCCCATTGCTGCGGTCCCTCGGCCACCGGTGGTATTTCCGGAACGCGCTCGGGCTCGGCGCGCGGGCTGCCGGACCGGTGCAGCCGCAAATGCACCCGGACCCGGGCAATGACTTCGGCCGGATCGAAGGGCTTGGTGATGTAATCCACGGCGCCGGCCTCGAAGGCGCTCAATTTGTCGTCGATTTGATGCGAGACCGTGAGACAGATCAGGGGAATATGCTGCAGCGTGGGATGGGCCTTGAAGAGCCGAATCGTCGCCTGCCCGTCGATATCAGGCATGTACAGATCCACCAGAATCAGGTCCGGCGGCTTGGCGGCAGCCTTGGCGAGCCCGTCGCGCCCATCCAGTGCGGCAAAAACCCGGTAATCATGCTGTCGCAAAATGGCAGCCAGCGATTGAATTTGCTTGGGATCGTCATCGATGAGCAGGATGGACGGACTGCTGATCATGGTCATGAATTCTTGTTCAATTTCTGCCGCCAGAAAAAATTCTGCCGGCCATCGCAACCAATGGAATGGCCCAACGGATATGATTTCAATCGGACAGTATAACCACGGGTACCCGAGGTATTCCATGCAGTTTTCCGACACGAGCTTATTCGTGGCAGGACATGCGCCGGTAACGGTGCCGCGCGATGGCTGAGTCGCCACGCAGGTTGCCGCGCCTGGCCGGGTTGCGGCTGCTGGTGGTGGACGACGTGCTGCTCAATTGCGAGCTGGTCAGCCGGATGCTGGCGCTCGAAGGCGCGCACTGCGAGAGCGCCGGGAACGGGCTGGAGGCACTGCAAATGCTGCGCGCCGCAGCCGGCCCGGGCGGCTTCGATGGTGTGTTCCTGGACGTGCAGATGCCGGTGATGGACGGGCTGGAGGCGGTGCGCCGCATCCGTGCCGACCCGGCGCTGGCGCACCTGCCCGTGATTGCCGTGAGCGCCGGCGTGCTGCCGCAGCAGCGCCAGGACACGCTGGAGGCGGGCATGGACGATTTCATCGCCAAGCCCATCCAGCTCGACGCGCTGGTCAACAAGCTGCTGCAGCACCTGGCCCGCCGCGACGGCACACCAGGCGCCGTCGCGGCCGGGGAGCCTACGGCAGCGCAGGCGGCTGCGGGCCGGCTGGAACCGCCGCCCGCACGGGAGGCGCTGCCGCCGGTGGCCGCGCCGGCCAGTGGCGGGCCCTTGCCGGCCGTGCCGGGCGTCAACGGCGAGCGCGCGACGTGGCGGCTGCTGGGCGACCGGGTGCTGTTCCTGAGCATGCTGCGCGCGCTGCGCGAGGACCACGCCGAGGCGCCCGCGCGCATCCGTGCCGAGCTGTCGCGCGGGGACGTGGGCGATGCCATCAAGCGGCTGCACCGCTTGCGCGGCCTGGCCGCCAATCTCGCGGCCGAGGCCGTGGCCGCGCAGGCGCTGAGGCTGGAGGAGGCGCTGCGCGCCAGCGACGTGGCGGACCGGGAGCCGGCGCTGCAGGCTCTGGCCGCGGCGCTGGCGGAAGTGCTGGCCGCGCTGCCGGCCGAGGTGGAACAGCCCTACGGCGAGCCCGGCCCGGTGGCGGCGGGCGGCGCCCCGGCCGATGGCCACGCCATCGGGCACCTGATGCGCGCGCTGGCCGACGGCGACATGGGTGCCTTCGGGCTGTACCAGGCGCTGCGCCCGGTGCTGGCCGAGCGGCACGGCCGCGACGCCGTCGCGCACCTGGACGACACCATGGACCGGCTGCGCTTCACGCAGGTCATGGAGGTGTTGCGGGGCTGGTATCCGGCGGCTTGAGCGGCGGCTTCTGTCGGATCAGGACGCGCTGAGGTCCGAGCGCGTGGACACCGTGGCGGCGGCCGTCTGGTCGTCGAGCACGCTGGTGTCGTGGCGTTCGTAGGTGCCGATGAGGCAGCCGCTGGCGATGGCGTGCTGCTCCAGCATCTGCAGCACGGCGTCGCGGCCGGGCGTGCCGCTCCACTCGGCGCCCGGGCCAAGGGCGAAGAGCTGGAAGGCGTAGCGGTGCACGCCGTGGGCGGGCGGCGGGTCCGGCGGGATCCAGGCCGTGCGCAGGTAGGAGTTGCGGCCGAGCCGGGGCGCGCCGGACTCGTCCTCGCCGCCGTTGAGCGCGCCCTCGGCCAGGTAGCTTTCCTGGGGCGGGATGTCGTAGGCGATGGCGTGCACGAGCGGATGCGGCGTGGGCGAGTCGGCGTCCTCCACCAGCAGCAGCAGCGAGGCGGCGTTGGCGGGCACGCCGCTCCACTGCAGCGGCGGCGACAGGCCCTCGCCGTCGGCGGTGAAGCGCGGGGGCAGCGGCGCGTGGTCCATGAAGGCCAGGCTCGTGACCTGCAGCGCGCCCTGCCCCACGGGCAGCCGGATGCGCACGAAGGCGGTCTGGTCCAGGCCGGCACGCTGGCCGCGCAGCGCGGCACCGACCACGTCAGGGAGCTTTTCGAGCATGGGCAAGTGCCTCCGTAAAGCTTGGGCAGAGGCAAGCGGTGGGCCGGTGCGCACTGCGCGACGATGGTGATCGGCACACAGGATCCTGTTCAACGGTGCCCTCGGCACGCTCCCGCTGCCGCCTCGTTACTCGCCGCTCAATTTCCTCACCGCCTGCTCGATGAGCGCCGCGATGTCCTCCTGCCAAGGCAATTGTGCAAGCACCCCTTGCACAAATTCGTGCGTCCGGCCAAGCCTGTGCGAAGGCGTGCATGTACTTCAGGTACCGTGGCGAAAACCCTTCGGCCTTGCACGGGAGCGGCCAAGCAGTTGGGACGAAATCGCATTGCTCCCCGCTGGCTGGACCCGGCCGGCCCACCGCCGCCCTACTCCGCCGTCACCCCCGCCAACCGCACGATCCCGCCCCAGCGGACCAACTCGGCCGCGATGAAGGCGCGCAGCGGCGCCTCGGTCAGCTCCAGCAGCGGGATCTCGCCCATGGCGATGAAGGCGCTCATCACCTCCGGGTCGGACAGCACCTGGTGCATCGCGGCGCCCAGCCTGCGCACCGCCCGCTCCGGCGCACCGGCGCGCACCGCGATGCCCGACCAGCTCACGACCTCCGCGCCGCGCAGCCCGGCCTCGGCGACGGTGGGCACCTCCGGCAGCATGGCCAGGCGCCGGCGCCCGAGCACCGCCAACGCGCGCAGCCGCCCGGCGTCCAGGTGCGGCTTGAGCGGCAGCAGGTAGTCGAAGACCGCCTCCAGCCGGCCGCCCAGCAGGTCCTGCAGCGCCGAGGTCGCCCCCTGGCAGGACACCTGCAGCAAGCGCGTCTTGGACTCGCGCGCCAGCAGCACCCCGGCCAGGTAGGCACTCGTGCCCGGCACGGCGGAGCCGACCCTGACCTCTCCGGGCCGGTGGCGCGCGGCATCCAGGAAATCCTTCAGCGTGTGGCATGGGCTCGTGGCCTCCACGGCCAGCAGCGGCGAGGACTGCAGCATCCCGTGCACGGGAACGAGGTCGCGCAGCGGGTCGTAGCGCAGGTGCCGGTACAGCGACGGGTTCACGGCCATCGGCCCGGTGGAGATGTTGAGCAGGGTGCAGCCGTCGGCCGGCCGCCGCAGCACGAGCTCCGTGCCCAGCGCGCCGGCGCCGCCGGGATGGTTCTCGACCACCACCGGCTGGCCCAGCCGCTGCCCCAGCGGCCCAGCCAGCGCGCGCGCCACCAGGTCCGCCGCCCCGCCGGGCTCGAAGGGAACGACCCAGGTGATGGGTGGCACGGGCCGCCCGGCGGACGTCGCGGGCGTCACCTGGAACATCGACATGGCAGGCACCCTCGCCAGCAGTGTGCGGATCGCACTCACCCGGGCCCCTGGCACAGGCCCGAATGGCCGGTGCAGCCTCTCGCCGGCAAGGCTCTCGCAACCACGCACCGTGCATCGCCCGGGCCCGGACCAGCGCCGGCCCCAGGGCCGATGAAGCCATCTTCCCGCCGGGTGGCCGAGCCTCCTTGCGAACGATCAAGCGCCAAACGCGTCGGCGGCCCCGGCATCCCGTCCGCGCCCACGCCGACGAGGCGGCAGGACAGCGGCTGTACGCGACAGCAGCAAATACGGCGCCTTCGAGGCAAAGGGCCTACTGGCCTGTCAAGCGCCCAGAGGTGTGACGGCGACCGCACCATACTGAACTTGGCATTGCATGCCGCGTCGATGCGACGTGCCCGGCCGCACCAGAAGTCATGCACCCCCGCCTTGATCCGCCCGGGCTTCCGGGCACCCGCTCGCTGCTGACCGCCCTGGTCCTGGCCTGCCTGCTGCCCGCGGTGCTGGGAGCGACGCTGCTGTTCGGACACGAGTACCGGGCCGGACGGGACAACCTCGATCGGGACACGGTGCAGACCGCCCGCGCGCTGACCCAGGCCATGGACAACCAGCTGCTCACGGCGCAGGCGATCGGGCAGGTGCTGGCGAGCTCGGCCGTGCTGGCCCAGGGCGACCTGGCCACCTTCCACCGGCGCGCCCGCGACGCGGTGGCCGCGGCGGGCTCGGTCACCAACGTCGTGCTGATCGATCCGGACCTGCGGCAGGTGCTCAACACCGCGGTCGACTACGGCGCCCCGCTGCCGGGGGCACCCAACCCGGACACCTCGCGGCGCGTGTTCGCCGACGGCCGGGGTTTCATCTCGGGCCTGCAGCTCAGCCAGCTGTTCAAGCGCCCGGTGGTCGGTGTCGAGGTGCCCGTCGTGCTGGAAGGCCGCACCGCCTACGCGCTGCGCGTCAGCCTGCTGGCGCAGCAGCTCGACGGGCTGCTCCAGGCGCAAGGCCTGCCGCCGGACTGGGTGGCCGGCGTCCTCGACAGCAGCGGCACGATCGTGGCGCGCACGCACGCGGCCGACCAGTTCGTCGGCCACAAGGCCGGTCCGCAGCTGCTGGGGGCCATGAGCGCGGCCACTGCCGGCACCACCGAGGCCACCACCCGGGACGGCATCCCGGTGCTGTCATCCTTCAGTTGCTCGCCCGCCACGAAGTGGTGCGTGGTCATCGGCATCCCGCGCCAGGCCCTGCTGGGCGGCCTGGCCCGCACGCTGTCCACGCTGGCCGCGGGCGTGGCGCTGCTGCTGGCGCTGGGCTGGGTGCTGGCCCGCCGCGTGGGCAACCGGATCGCGCGCTCGGTCGAGGCGCTGACCGGGCCGGCCATGGCACTCGGCCGCGGCGACGCCGTGGAGCTGCCCGCGCTCAACGTGCGGGAAGCCGCCGACGTGGCCGCCGCGCTGGCCCGCGCGGCCAGCCTGCTGCGGGAGCGCGATGCGCTCGTCCGCAGCCGGGACGCCGAGCTGGCCGAGGCGCACCGCCTGGCCCGGCTGGGAACCTGGTCCTGGGACGCCGCCACGCAGGACTGGTCGGCATCCGACTCGCTGCGCCGGCTCCTGGGCCGCGACGCGGCGCCGTCCGGGCAGCCGCTGGACACCTTGCTCCCCGCCGAGCCGTGGCAGCGCCTGCAGGAGGCGGCGCGGGAGGCCGTGCGCACGGGCACCGGCTTCGACCTGGAGCTGCCGGTGCCGTGCGGCGACGGCCAGGCGCTCTGGCTGCACGTCCGCAGCAGCGTGCTCCTGGACATGGCGGGCCGGGTGCTCGCCCTGCGCGGGACGATGCAGGACATCACCGAGCGCAAGCGCTCCGAGGCGCAGCTCCACCAATACCGCGAGCACCTGGAGGAGCTGGTCGAGCAACGCACGGCCGAGCTGGTGCAGGCCCGGGACGCGGCCGAGGACGCCACGCGGGCCAAGAGCGCCTTCCTGGCCAACATGAGCCACGAGATCCGCACGCCGATGAACGCCATCATCGGCTTCACCCACCTGCTGCTGCGCGACGCCGGCAACGAAGAGCAGCGGCACCGGCTGCAGCAGGTGGAGCGGGCCGCGCAGCACCTGCTGCGGGTGCTCAACGACATCCTGGACCTGTCCAAGGTCGAGGCCGGCAAGATGACGCTGGAGGAGGTCGAGTTCGAGCTCGATGCCGTCCTCTCCCGCGTCTTCGACCTGGTGCGCGAGCCGGCGCTGGCCAAGGAGCTGGAGCTGGTGCTCGACAGCGACCATCTGCCGCAGCGCCTGCGCGGCGACCCGACGCGGTTGTCGCAGGCGCTGCTCAACCTGCTGTCCAACGCGGTGAAATTCACCGCGCAAGGCTGGGTGCGCCTTCGCGCCGAGAGGCTGCAGGAGGAGGACGCGCAGGTGCTGGTGCGCTTCGAGGTCAGCGACACCGGCGAAGGCATCGCGCCCGATCGGCTGGGGGCCTTGTTCACCGCGTTCGAGCAGGCCGATGCCTCCATCTCGCGCCGCCACGGCGGCACCGGGCTGGGCCTGGCGCTGACGCGCCACGTCGTGAGGCTCATGGGCGGCGAAGTGGGGGTGCAAAGCCGCCAGGGCCAGGGCAGCACCTTCTGGTTCACGGTCCGCATGGGGCGCGCGGCCCAGCAGCCCCAGGCCGCCACGCCGGTGCGCCTGCAGGGCCTGCGCGCGCTGGTGGTGGACGACCTGCCCGAGGCGCGCTCGGCGCTGGTGGAGCGGCTCTGGAGCCTGGGCATGAAGGCCGTGGCCGCGGACAGCGGGCTGGCCGCGCTGCGCGTGGCACAGGACGCCCGTGACGGCGGCGAGTGCTTCGACCTCCTGCTCATCGACTGGCGCATGCCGGGGATGGACGGGATCGCGACGCTGTCGCGGCTGCGCCAGGCGCGCCACGGCCCGGCCCCCCCGAGCATCCTGGTCACGGCGTCCGACGCGCCGCGCCTGCAGGAGCAGGCCCGTGCCGCCGGGTTCCACGCGGTGCTGATCAAGCCGGTCACGGCGTCCGCGCTGCACGACACGCTGGTGCGCCTGCTGCAGCCGGCGCGGCCGGTGCACACGGGCCTGCCCGCGCAGGGCGGCCAGGCGCTGCAGGCGCTGCGGCAGCGGCATGCCGGCGCGCGGGTGCTGCTGGCGGAGGACAACTTCGTCAACCAGGAGCTGTCGGCGACGCTGCTGCGCGCGGCCGGGCTGCAGGTGGACGTGGCGGCGGACGGCGAGCTCGCCGTGGAGCTGGCGCTGGTGCACTGCTTCGACCTGATCCTGATGGACATGCAGATGCCGCGCATGGACGGCCTGGCCGCCGCGCGCGCCATTCGTCAGCAGCGCGGGCCGGGCGTGCCGATCATCGCCATGACGGCCAACGCCTTCGCGGAGGACCGCGCGGCCTGCCTGGCGGCCGGCATGAACGACTTCCTGACCAAGCCCGTGGTCCCGGAGACGCTGTACGAGACGCTGTGGCGCTGGCTGTCCGGACCCGAAGCGTCCGCGAACGCCGGTGCCTGAGCGGGGCGGTGCCGGACGGGCCCAACGCCCGGGACTGGCCTCCGTAACCCCTGGCTACACTCGCCCGATGCCCGCTCCCAAAGACAAGCCAAAGGCTCCGGGCCTGGATCAGAGCAGTCTCCAGCACCTGCTGGGCTACCAGATCGCCCGGGCCGACGTTCCCACCCGCCGCGCCTTTGCCGAGCACGTCGGCAAGCCGCTGGATCTCAGCCCGGTGGAGTTCAGCTGCCTGGTGCTGCTGGCCTTCAACCCGGGCGCCACGCCCAAGCAACTGGCCGAGGCGCTGGCGATGGTGGCGCCGGCCGTGACGGTGCTGCTGGACCGGCTGGAGAAGCGCGGACTGATCCAGCGCGCGCGCAGCGACAGCGACCGCCGCGCGCAGCTCGTGACGCTCACGCCCGCGGGCAACGAGATCGCGCGCAAGGCGCACGCGCTGTCGCTGGACATGGAGCGCGAGGTGCTCAAGGGCCTGAGCGCCGCGGAGCGGGCGATCCTGGTGGAGCTGCTGCAGAAGGTGGCGCGCGGGGGACGGGGTTAAGGCACGGTCGGCCACAATCCGCCCCCCGCCGGCGGCCGCCGCGCCCAGCCCGGCCCACGCCGCTTGAGTCCGGTCAAGCCCTTCCCGCGGCCGGCTGCGTACCCTGTGTGCCTTCCCGGCTCAGCGCCGCGGTCCATGAACCCCGTATCACCATGCAGTCCCTCACCCGCAGCCAGCTCATGCACCGCCATCGCGACGACCTGATGGCGCTGCTGACCGGCTCCCTCTTCGTCTCCCTGGGCCTGGTGCTGTACCGCCAGGTCGGCTTGCTCACCGGCGGCACGGCGGGCCTGGCCTTCCTCGGCCACTACGCCTCGCACTGGCCCTTCGGCGCCTGGTTCTTCGTCATCAACCTGCCCTTCTACGTGCTGGCCTGGAAGCGCAAGGGCATGGAGTTCACGCTCAAGACCGTCGTCTCCGTGAGCACGATCTCGCTGCTCAGCGAGTGGCTGCCGCGCTGGATCGAGATCGCCCGCGTGGACCCCGTCTACGCCTCGGTGATGGGCGGCACGCTCATGGGCTGCGGGATGCTCATCCTCTTCCGCCACAAGTCCAGCCTGGGCGGGCTGGGCATCCTGGCGCTGCTGCTGCAGGAGCGCGGCAAGATCAGCGCGGGCCATTTCCAGATGGCGGTGGACGCCGGCATCGTGCTGGCCGCGCTGGCGGTGGCGGACGTGCAGCGCGTGGCGCTGTCGGTGCTCGGCGCGGTGATGCTCAACCTGGTGCTGGCCCTCAACCACAAGCCCGGGCGCTACATGGCGGCGTGAGGATGCCGGGGCGCCAGGGCGGCGCGCTCAGCGGCCGTGGCGTTCGAGCAGCTGCCGCAGCTGCGCCGGCCCGAAGGGCTTCACCAGCACGTCGTCCATGCCGGCTTCCAGGCAGCGCTGGTGGTCCTCGGCCACCGCGCTGGCGGTGAGCGCCACGATCGGCACGCGCGGCCAGCCGTGCGCGGCCTCCTGCGCCCGGATGCGCCGCGTGGCCGCCAGGCCGTCCAGCGCCGGCATGTGCAGGTCCATCAGCACCATGTCGGGCCGCGTCGCCTCGTAGGCCCGCACCGCCTGCGCGCCGTCGGCAGCCTGGTGGGGCTGGGCGCCCAGGGCCTGCAGCATCGCGCAGGCCAGTTCCATGTTGACCTCGTTGTCCTCGGCCACCAGCACGCGGCGGCCAGCCAGGCTCGCCGCCGGCGCGGGCGTTGCCGGTGCCTGCGGCGCCTCCCGTACCGCCGGCACGGCCGACGGCAGCTGCAGCAGGAACCAGAATTCCGAACCCCGCCCGGGCTCGCTGTCCACGCCCAGCTCCCCGCCGTGCAGCTGCACCAGGCTGCGCACGATCGCCAGGCCCAGGCCGCTGCCGCCAAAGCGCCGCGTGGTGGAGCTGTCGGCCTGCATGAAGGGTTCGAAGATGCGCCGGCGCTCGGCCTCGTCCAGGCCGATGCCCGTGTCGCGCACGGCCACGCGCCAAGCTCCACCCTCCTGCGCCGCCAGGCGCAGCTCCACGCTGCCCGACGGCGTGAACTTCACGGCGTTGGAGAGCAGGTTGTTGAGGATCTGGCTGATGCGCAGCGGATCGCCCAGCAGCCAGGCCTGCGTGGCCGGCGGCTCCACCACCAGCCGCAGCGCCAGGCCCTTGGCGTGCGCCTGCGACTCGAAGAGCGTGATGGCGTCGCGCGCCAGCCGCAGCAGGTCGAAGGGCACGCGCTCCAGCTCCAGGCGCCCGGCCTCGATGCGGGAGAAGTCCAGCACGTCGTTGATCACGCCCAGCAGCAACTGCCCCGAGCGCTCGATGAGCTCCGCCTGCTGGCGCTGCGGCGCCGGCAGCGGCGCCTGCAGCAGCCGCTGCGCCATGCCCAGCATGCCGTGCAGCGGGGTGCGGATCTCGTGGCTCATGTTGGCCAGGAAGCGCGACTTCACGCGGCTGGCCACCTCGGCGGCCTCGCGCGCGGCTTCGAGCTGCAGCAGCGCGGCGCGGCGCCGGCGCAGCAGGCGGTGGATCCACAGCGCCAGCGCCGCGATCAGCAGGTCCGTCACCAGCACGCCCGCGCCGACGTGGCGGACCAGCGCGTACCAGCTGCGCAGCATGAAGGCCTCGTTCGTGACGATGCTCACCGCCAGCGGAAAGTCGGCCACGGCGTGCGCGGCCGCCATGCGCGCGCTCCTGTCGGCGGGATTCGTGATCCGCGGCGCGTGGGTGTAGGTGATGACGCCCGCGCGGCCCTGCGCCATCGCCTCGGCCAGCGCCAGCATCGAGGGCGCCTTGCCATAGGAGCGCTTCAGTGCCTCGACCTGCACCGGGTAGCGCGCCAGCAGCGTGCCGTCGCGGCGCAGCAGCAGGATGACGTTGTCGGATTCGCTGAGGCTGATGGAGCGGTAGAAGCGCTCGAAGTACGCCAGTTCGACGCCGGCCACGGCCAGGCCGATCATCTGCCCCGAGGGCGCGCGCAGCTTGCGCGTGACGAAGAAGGTCCAGCGCCCCGAGAGCCGGTTGCGCACCGGCGCGGACACGAACACCTGCAGCCCCGGGTCCGCCGCATGGGCGCGGAAGTAGTCGCGGTCGGCCAGGCTCACGTCCGGCGATGGGAAGGTCCCGCTGCCAATGAGGGGGCGGCCGTCCATCCCGATGATGGCGATGCCGTCGAGCACCCCCACTTCGTGCACGCGCTCGCGCAGGAACTCGTGCATCCCGCGCGTGTTCAGCGCCGGCAGCCGTCCGTCAGGCAACGCGCCGGCCTGCAGCCGGTCCACCACCCGGCCGAGCACGAAGTCCACCGTGCGGAAGGTCTGCGCCGCATGCTCGGCCGCCGTGGCCGAGAAGTTGTCCAGGTAGAGCCGCCAGGTCTGCAGGCTTTCCTCGCGTCCACGCCACAGCATCAGCACGGCCGCGGCCGTGAGCGCCAGGATGACGAGGACACCGCCCAGCAGCACCCAGCCCTCGCGCGCGGCGGCAACGGCGGGTGTCGCATCGCGGGGGCTGCGGGCTTCGGCGAGCATCGAGGGCAGGGGCAGCGGGTCGTGGCAACGAGCCTGGAGACAGCAATCCCGGCGCCCGCGTCGGCAGGCCCGGGCACCACGCCGCGGGTGTGCGGCCCCCTGGCAAGCTCGCTGACCACGATCACCGGCCCGGCGCTTGCCGCTGACGGCCATGCGCTACCCGGTCACGCCCGACGGGCGCTATTTCGTGGTGCGCGGCCGGCTCTGGCGCTGCACCGACCCACGGCTCGACGAAGCCGAGCGGCTGCGTCTCACGCGCGAGCTGATGTCGGCGCGCAGCGCCGTGCGGCAGGCGCTGCGCGGGCAGGACGCACCCGCCCTGGCGCAGGCGCGCGCCCGGGTCGATGCGGCCAAGGTGGCGCTGGGCGAGCGGGGCCCGGTGTGGTGGGGCGACGAGGCGCCGGACTACAACCGGCGCCTGGTGCGCAACACGCCGTACCGGGGCTGGTACGAGGCGCTGGCCGCGACGCAGCCCGCCTGATCGGCCGGTTTGAACGGCGTCAAGGCGGTGGAGCGTGCCGCGTGGCGTGCGGTCCGCGTGGCGCCCGCTGGCGCCCCAGGTGCATGCGCAACTCATGCACCGAGCGCCCGATGCGCCCATGCCCGGTGTCGAGCACGAGGTGGGCGCTGCTGCGGTAGAAGCCGTCGCGCTGGCTGAAGAGCTCCCACAGGCGCTGCAGCGGGTCGGCCACCTGCAGCAGCGGCCGGCTCAGGTCATGGCGCAGCCGCTGGTGCAGCGACTCCGGCGTGGCATGCAAATACACCACCGTGCCCGCGGCACGCAACGCGGCGCGGTTGGCCTCGCGCAGCACCGAGCCGCCGCCGGTGGCCAGCACGCCCGAGCAAGCGCGCGCCAGCTCCGTGATGACGGCGTGCTCCACGTCGCGGAAGGCCGCCTCGCCATGGCGCGCGAAGTACTCCCGGATCGGCACGCCCAGGCGGCGCTCGATCTCATGGTCGCTGTCATGGAAGGGCACGCCCAGCTCGCGCGCCAGGCGCCGGCCAATGGTGGTCTTGCCGGCGCCGGGCATGCCCACCAGGCTCAGAAGGGTCGAAGTCATGAGAGAACGGCATCAGCCCCGGGCATCGCGCAGGAACGCACCGGGCAGCAAGCAAGCGAAAACGCAATTCTCGCCTGCCGCCACCAGCCTCCCGGCCAATCCCTCCGCGGCACGCAGCCGCCCTGCGCCCCTGCCGGGTCCGGCGCTCCGGTCCCGGAGGCATCGGCCCACCCGCGCGCCGTGTCCGACCCCGTGTGCACCGGACCCGGCCTGCCGCTTTCTGCGACGAAGGCCATGCACCTTTCAAATCCACACCCGAACGGCGATCCACGAAAATGGAGCGGGAAAAATACCCATTTCCAAATCCACAGCGCTTAGAATGTTGCAAATGGTGAGCATAGTATCGACATCATTTTTCAGGGCATGATGGCGGATTGATGGCCCCAACCACAGAATTTATATCTCGAACACAACCCCCCTCGCCACGGCTTTCGCATCAAGCGGAATAGACATTGAATTTCGAGAAATCCATCACGCTGACGCGATAAATGAAGGGGGATTGAAAGCCAGCCGCAAACTTCAAGGCCAAGCAAAATGGGGGGGTTTCGAAGCCGCAGCGCCGTAGCACATCCCGACACAAAGCAAACAAAACCAAGCGGTCAAGAGGGTACCGCCGCCGCCGAACAACAAGCCATGCCACGCGACGCTGGATTCACTCCAGATAGCGGGACTCAAGTGTTGAGCGACGCTCCACGCATCTGCGTCGCACCGACCCTCGTCGGTTGCTCGCAAAGCACTGAACGCACGCACCAGAGCCGGCATTTTCGAATGTCTGGAGCTGGATACCTTTTGCCTGACCAATTGAATGACACCATGCGTACCACCGTTCAGCAAAAACGCATCGCTCTGATCTCGTCCCTGATGGCGACGGTTTTTCTTGCCGCCTGTGGCGGTGGCGAAGAATCGGAAATGGCCAGTACCGCGGCCCTCGGCGAAACCCACGGCACTTTGGAATCCGCAGCCGCGGTGACGCCCACGTCCTCCGGCACCTGGACCAAGATTTCCAATGAATGGGGTTATTTCACCCTGAGCACCAGCCAATATGTGCGCTATGGCGCCGGCA
>NZ_CALAOH010000231.1 GCF_937926365.1 uncultured Azohydromonas sp.
ACTTCAGTGCGGTCAACCCTCATGCCCGGCAACCCACTTGAAATTCATCAGAGGCAAATGACGCGAGGCGTGGTCCGAGCAAGCCCGGGCAGGCTTTTGCGCTGCTGCGAGACAGGGTACTCCTCAATCCCCGATGGCGCAGTATCCACCCGGCCTGTGGTGCGACTGCGGCCAGCACGAGAACGTGAGCGGGGCCCTGCGCGGCGCGCTCCAGCGGACGTATGCTCAAGCGCTCACGGCGCCCCCGCGCTGAAGTGACTGGAGAAGCCATGAATCACGAGAAGGCGCGCAGTTTCTGGGACACGGTGCTGTCGCATGCCGATGTCCTGCGTGCTCCGCTTGAGCTTGAACCTGCCACGCCCGACTGGGAGCTGGCCGTGGACAAGGCCACTGACTTTGTGCCGGTGCTCGACGATGCTGCCAAGGAGCTTGACCATCGCCTGTCAGTGGAGATCGAGCAGGTTCCGGCAGACGGCGGCAGCGCCATCCTGCTGGCTGTGAGCTGCGGCTGCGACCCCGAAGGCATGGATGCGGTGCTGGAGCTCGTGGCCGCTGCCCCGCTGCTGCCGGCTGGGCTGAAGACCTGTGCCTTCAAGCCACCGATTCCACGAGAAGCGGCCGAGAACTTTGGCGCCATGGAGATCGCCGACAAGCAGGTGCCCGTCAGTGCCGTGCGGTACCTGGCCAAGCCCAGCTCGTCCGAGCCTGGAGCCTTCGACATTGCCTGCTTCGTGCCCACCACGGCCGTGACCGACATGGACCATGGCATCCCGGGATCACTGGCTTCGCAGCTGGTGCTGGGCATGGCTATCGGCGAGCTCAATCTGATGACGCGAGTCGCCAGGATCGGTGTCGCGGTGACCGATGTGCCACCGGCCACTGCAGTGTCCGCATGGGAGCTCAACGAGATTCTGGAGCAGGCTGCCCCCGTTCACTGAACGGCCCCAGGCGGCATGTGGCGCCTCCTAGCGCCTCGACGGTCCGGGATCCCACCGAACTGGCCTGCCGGATGGGGCCGTAGCGCCCCGACAGCAACCTGCTGTGCTTCATCGTGCGGCCGGTCAAGGTCGCGGCCATTGAACGGGCCTGGTACGTCGTCTGACGCGCAGTCGGTGAACCAAGGACGTGCCTACCATGAAGCCGATGATATTAAGGAATATGCATGCGCAACCGGATTCGATTCGGAGCAGCGGTTGAAGCTTTCGAAGCCGTGCGCAGCGGGGCCGGCAGCATCCGCCAGGGCTGATCACGGTAGTTCACGTCGGTGATCGCCCCTGGGGACTGGAGGCTGCCCGGGACGACACAGCGCCTCGATGGCGGCAATCAGCGTGGACGTATGGACAGGTTTCACGAAGTGCGATTCGAACCCTGCAGCGGCTGCCCGCGCACGATCCTTCGGCTGACCGTATCCCGTCAAGGCAATGAGCCTGGGCTTGTCGCTGATGCCGCTGACTTGACGCAGCTCGTGCGCGAGCTCGTAGCCATCCATCACCGGCAAGCCGATGTCGAGTATGGCCACGTCAGGATCGAAGCCGGCAGACAACTTCAGTGCTTCGACCGGGTCCGGTGCGGTGGCCACTTCGAAGCCGTGCGCGACCAGTGCGTCGTGCATCATTTGCACGGCATCGGCGTTGTCGTCAACCAGCATCAGGCGCAGCCTGCGACCGCCTTGCGCTGCCTCCATGACCGGGCGGCCTGCCGGCAGCGGCGGCGCGACGTCCGTGTGCAGTGGCAGTCTCACGGTGAAGGTCGAGCCACGACCGGTTCCATCGCTGTGTGCCGTTACCGAGCCATGGTGCAGGTCAACGAGGTTCTTGACGATGGCCAACCCGATACCCAGCCCACCCTGCGAACGCTCGATGGTGGTGGTGCCCTGCTCGAAAAGGTTGAACACGAGCGGCAGCAGCTTCGCCTCGATCCCGATGCCGTCGTCCTGGATGGCGATTTCCACGGCATGGGTGCAGCAGACCAGCCGAACCCCGATATGGCCGCCGGCATCGGTGTACTTGGCGGCGTTGGTGAGCAGGTTGACAAACACCTGCCGCAACCGCGCAGGGTCGCCCATGACCATGGCCGGCGTCTGCGCGGCCTCCAGTATCAGCTGGTGCCGGCGCTGTTCCACCAAGGGGCTCACGCCCTCGATCGCCTCGGCCAGGACAGCTTGTATCTCGACTGCTTGCGGCTGTAGCTCCACCCGCCCACGCGTGATGCGGGTGACATCCATCAGATCGTCAACCAGGCGCGTCAGGTGGTTGACCTGGCGCTCGATGATTTCCTGTTCCCGCGAGGGTGGCTGATCGCTGTGCCGCCGCATCAGCTGCAAGGCCGTGACGATGGGCGCCAGCGGGTTTCTGAGCTCGTGTCCGAGCATGGCCAGGAACTCGTCCTTGGCACGGCTGGCCTGTTCGCGTTCGTGGTTCAGCCGGGCGGTGTGCAGCCCGGTCGTGGCCAGCGATACCGCAGCGCGCAGGATCGCACTGTGGGCCAGCGACGGGAAACCCTCGTCACGAGAGGCGAACCAGATGCTGCCGCCGCGCAATCCCGAGCCCAGGTACAGACGAATCACGCGCAGCGGCCCCAGCGGCGTGTCCTGCAGCGTCGACTTGTCCATGTGGTGTGCCATGCCATTGCAGGCCTGCACGAAAGGCGCCCACGCAAGGGCCTGTGCATCGTCCAGGGCGCGCCCGTTGACCCGCAGCACTCTCGTGGCCGGTTGCGAAGGCAGGATGGGGACCTGCACGCAGGACACCGTGAGCGGCACGATGCGCTCGACCGCCTGGGTCATGAGATCCAGGATGGTTTCGCCGTCCCTGCCTGCCCACAGCGCCGGCAGGGCCAGCAGGCCCATCAGGTCGCGCAGCACCTCCTGGGACGGTGCAGGTTCGCCACGATGCCCAGGAGCGTCCGAGCGGTCGCGCTGCTGCCCAGCTTCAGGCGGCGGATGGGGCGGGTTGCTCACGGGCACGCAGTTCCTGCAGCATCTGGGCGGGAGGGGTGTAGAACGGGTTCTCCTGCACGACGCCACCGACGATCGTCAACGGATGGGTGCGAAGCAGGTCCATCATCATCGCGCCACTGAGCTTGGACACGTCGTACACGCACACAGCCGGCTGGCGGTTGCGCGACAGCACGTCATTGACCTCGGCTTCGTACTCGATGAGTTTCTCGGGCGTGGCAGCGCCCCCGTGAAGCGCCCAGGCCATGTTGCCCATGATCCGCAAGCGCCTGTAAGCCCCATCGGGGACCGAGGTCGTCATCGCATCCAGTGTGGCCAGCATGCGGTCCTTGTCGAAGGCGCCATGCTCGTCCAGGTAGGCCTTGCGCCAGGGGAGGATTTCAAGCAGCCCGCAGGCCTCGCACCGGGATGTATCGATTCCGGCCGCCGACAGCCGCGCGCGGTGTTCGTCCATCAGGCAGGGGTCGACGATATGGACGTTCTTCTCGCCTTGCCGCACCCCTTGCGCAAAGAAGGGCGCGAGCACGTCGTACTCCTCGTCGCGGCTGTTGAAGAACGCGCAGACATGGAAGTATTCCAATGCCGTTCCGGCGATGGAGAGTTGATCGCTCACGGCAGTCCTTCCAAAAGCAGCAGTTTGCCTCAAGGTGAATGCGCAGGCTGGGACAGGGGCAGCGCCCTCCGTTGCGGCCCAGGCACCTTGCGACCGCTCGGTGTGGCGCCGGGCCACCTCCAGAAGCCTTGCCGGTCATGGTGCAGTTGAATGCGCAACTCTTTTCCCGGCCCTTGTCCGGCCCCTCCATGGGAACGTCGCCGTCGTGGCATGGCGGATAGCGCCGGCGAGCGTGCAAGCACCCCTGGGGGATGTGCAAGGCACGGCTGACTGGCAGCCTGCCCGGCGCCGGCAGACAATGCCGCCGATGAACAACGTCACGATCTACCACAACCCGGCCTGCGGCACCTCGCGCAACACGCTGGCACTCATCCGCCACGCCGGCATCGAACCCACTGTCGTCGAGTACCTGAAGACGCCACCCTCGAAGGAGCAACTGCGCGACCTCGTGGCTGCCACGGGCCAGGGCGTGCGCGCGCTGCTGCGCGAGAAGGGCACGCCCTATGCGGAGCTGGGACTGGACGACCCGAAGTGGAGCGACGAGCAATTGCTGGACTTCATCGTGCAACACCCGATCCTCATGAACCGGCCACTGGTCGTGACGCCGCTGGGCACCGCGCTGTGCCGTCCTTCGGAAAAGGTGCTGGAGCTGCTGCCAGTGCCGACGCTGCCACCCTTGACCAAGGAAGACGGCGAAGTGGTGCGGGACACGGGTGTGCGCCGGGGCGGCGGGCAATAGCTACGGCACGCCAGGCTGGGCCGGTGTTCTGCAACAGGGAGTTCTCGCTCCGCGGCTGTCCAGCGGGTGAAGCAGCCACGTAGGCTGCGCAAGTTGGCTCCCTGACCAGCGACTGCGCGCTCTGGCTGCTTGAGTGTTATCCACGCGTCAATAGAGATTATGTTAAATAGATTGCGGGCAGTGCCATGGGAAGGCAAGGACAAGACCGCCTGGCGCGACGCGTGGGCCGAGATCCGGCCGGACTCGCTCGCCGGGCGTGCGCATCTGCAGTGCTGAAGGCACCGTGCCTCATGGGCAGCGCTGCGGAATTCCCATGCTGCTCAGCGCTGCGCTGTGGCCGAGGCCGCCACCCCAGCCACGTGGTCTTCGCCTGCGACGCCCATGGCCGCCAGCCCGACGGCCGACACGATGGCCAGCGCCAGCGTCACTGCAGCGACCGCACCGTCCTTGCCCTTGTTCAATTGCATCCTCCTTGCACGTCGTCGTCTCAGGCGCCAGCGCAGTCCCCGCTGCTTGTTCTGTCACCCTTGCCTGCTCAACGCAGTACGCAGCCGGCGCGTTGACGCTGCTCACGCATGACCCGCTCCAGCAGTGATGGCGCTGCCATGCGCAAGCCCACCGGCCCCGCTTGTGAACGGCCTGGGCAGGCGTGGACCTCTTGGTGCAGCTGTGCCAACCAGCGCCAGCAGGATGTGCCGGACGTACAGCCCCGAGAAGTCGCCATGCTGCATGCCGGCTTGGCCCACCAGCAGCACTGTTAGCGCCACGCCGATCACCGAGCCTATCTGGCGCGTCGCCTGGTTCACCGCGTAGTGACCGGACGGCAGCCGGCTCACCGCGGCCGCCGTGCGCGAAGGCAGCACCATGCCCACGCCCAGGCCGCTGAGCAGCAGCCCCGGCAGCCACTGCGTGAGGTACCCGCTCTCCAGGCCCGGCACCGTGAGGAACCACGCGCCGATGAGCGCGTAGAAGCGGCAGGTTCAGGTAGAAGGCCCAGGGCCAGCCCAGGCTGTAGATGTCAGCGCGGCTGCAGGTAGATGCCGGGCTCGGCCGAGAGCCCCTGCTTGACCGCGCGCGTGAGCTCGTCGGCCAGCACCTCCTCGGCACCGCCCTCCAGGGCATCGAAGGCGCGGCGCACGATGTCGTCGGCGCTGGACTTCGGAACCTCGATCCCGCGGGTCATGTCGGTGTCCACGAAACCCATGTGCAGCGCCAGCACCTGCGTGCCCTGCGGGCGCAGCTCGTGGCGCAGGCCGTTGGTCAGCGCCCAGGCCGCGGCCTTGGTCGCGCCGTACACGCCCAGTTCCATGCTGTGCACCCAGCTCGCGACGGACAGCACGTTGAGCAGCGCGCCGCCGCCCTGGGCCGCCAGCACCGGGGCGAAAGCCCGGCTCAGCCGCAACGGGCCGAAGTAATTGACCTCCATCTGCCGGCGCGCCGACGCCTCGCTGCCTTCGGCCAGGAACGCCCCGAGCTCGGCGACGCCGGCGTTGTTGATCAGCAGCGTGACGTCGCCATGCCGCTGCGCCGCGGCGGCCACGTCCTCGGCCCGCGTCACGTCCAGCCGCACAGGCTCGACGCCGGGCAGCGTCACGCTGTGCGGGTCGCGGGCGCCGGCGAGCACGCGGCGTGCACCGCGCAAGAGCGCATGCCGCGCGAACGCGAGGCCCAGGCCGCGGTTGGCGCCGGTGATGAGGACGGTGGCGTTGTCGAGTTTCATGGCAAGTCCTTGGGACGGGAGGGAGAAAGCAGCCCATCAATATGATGATCATCATATTTCAGGGCAACCGGTAGGCGCCACCGGCTGCGGTGGCGGGAAAGTGTTTCAGCTCATGGCGTCTGCCGAGGGCGGGACGGCGTTGAACTGGGCCAGCAGCGCCTGGCGGGTGCGCGACAGCAAGGCCCTGCCCTGCGCGTTGTCGCCCAGGGCGCGCGCGAGCTGCAGCGCGCCGATCATCTGGCTGGCAACGGCCTCGGCGCTGCCCTTGGGCACCGTGGCGGGCAGTGCTTGCTGCACCAGGGCGATGAGGGCGTGCACGCGCTGAGCCGCGGCCTCGCGTACCTGGGGTGCCTGGTGCGGCATCTCGCTGGCCAGCGCGGCCACCGGGCAACCCTCATCGACAGCGCACAGGTGTGCTTCGGACAGGTAGCTCTCCACCAGCGCGCGCAAAGGACTGGCGCCGCGCGAGCAACGCGGCACCGTAGCCTGAGCGATGCGCGCCGCGCTGTCGCGCCCGGCGTGCTCCAGCGCTTCCACCAGCAACGCGTCGCGCGAGTCGAAGTGTGCGTAGAAGCCGCCGTGCGTCAGGCCGGCCTCCTTCATGATGTCGGCCACGCCCACGCCCTGGAAACCAGCGCGGCGGATGGCGCGCGCAGCCGTCTCGACGATGCGCTCGTGGGTCAGTTCCTTGCGGGTGGGTCGGCGGTCCATGGCGGCAGTGTAGCGCGAAATATGATGATCGTCATATATTGCATGCACTGCAGGGACAACGGATGCCTGCACACCGACGCGATGTCCGGCATGCTCGTCCCCAGCCGAGGAGGCTCGATACCACGGCCCAGTGGTCGTGTTGCACAAGACAGCTTGCACCGGGGCACGATCGGCGTTTCCATGCGGGCTTGCCTCACCACAGGAGGGCCCATGGACCTGAGCTCCCCCGCTTTCCCCGCCCATGGCGAGATCCCCGCCGTCCATACCTGCGAAGGACAGGACCGCGCGCCCGCGCTGGCCTGGAGCGGCCTGCCCTCCGGGACCCGGAGCCTGGCGCTGGTGGTGGACGACCCGGATGCGCCCGATCCCGCCGCCCCGCAGCGCACGTGGGTGCACTGGGTGCTCTACAACATCCCGCCCGACACGAGCGGACTGCCCGAAGGCGGCGCAGCGCCCCAGGGCGCCCACGAAGGGCTCAACGACTGGCAGCGCAGCGGCTACGGCGGCCCGTGCCCGCCCATCGGACGCCACCGCTACTTCTTCAAGCTCTATGCCCTCGACGCGGTGCTACCCGCGCTGCCGCAACCGACCAAGGCGGCACTGGAGCAGGCGATGCAGGGCCATGTGCTGGCGCAGGCCGAGCTCGTGGGCACCTATCAGAAGCGCGGTACGTCGAGACCCTGACGGCGTCCCTGCAGGCTGAGATGCCTGGCTGTGCACGAACGGGCTGCGCCACGTGCAACGGCGAGCACAACCAGCGCGAGGCCGAGCACGTACAAGGTGATGGTCTGCTGCATGCCGGCCGCTGATGTCCCCAGCGCCTGCCGAAGCCGAAGGCGATCAAGAGGCTGTTGACCATCGCCATGCGCTGCAGCTGGCCGGGGCGCGACAAGGCGGACAGGCCCGAGCTGGCGCTGGTCACACGACGCTGGAGGCCACCCCCGCCACGATGCGCCCAAGGCCCAGGCTGGCGCGGTCCCACACGCCAGCAGGCTGATGAGGTTGCCCAGCAGCGCCAGCGCCAGGCCGCCCTGCAGCACGGGGCGGAAGCCCGCGCGGTCGGGCAGGCGCCCGGCCAGCAGCAGCGCGCACAGCGCCCCGCCCATGTAGACCACGTAGATGAGCAACATGTCGCTCGCCTGCAGCTGCCAGGCCTCCTTGTAAAGCGGGTACAGCGGGCTGATGAGCGCTCGCGGCCGCGCCAGCCATCGTGGCCTCGAGCGGCCGCCTTCGATGGCAAATCTGTGGTGCATAGCCAAACAGAAAGCCCCGGCCACAAGCTGTCATCAGAAGTGGGCCGCTCGCTGGAATTCCACTGTTCACCGGTGGAGTCACCGGGAAATGGCATATACTTTTGGTATATCCCATTCGGAGGTCTGCGATGAGCATCTCGTCCGTCTTCACCAACAACCGATCTCAGGCCGTGCGTCTGCCGGCGGATGTGCGCCTGCCAGAAGGCGTCAAGAAGGTTCAGGTGCGCGCCCGCGGCGTGGACCGCATCATCTCGCCGGTGGGTCACACCTGGGACGAGTTCTTCTTGAACGGGCCGCGGGTGTCCGAGGACTTCATGGCCGAGCGTGCTACCCAGCAGCAGGCCGAACGCGAAGTCTTCTGACTGACATCGACGCCGCGATGCTGAAGTACCTGCTCGACACCAACATCGTCATCTACGTCATCAAGCGGCGTCCGATCGAGGTGATGGGCGTATTCAACGAGAACGCCGGTCGCATGGCCATCTCGTCCATCACCCTGAGCGAGCTTTACCACGGTGCCGAGAAGAGTGCCAAGGTCGCGCAAAACCTTGCAGTGGTGGAAGAGTTCGCCAGCCTGCTCGAAGTGCTGCCCTACTCTGCCAAGGCCTCTGCACACTATGGCGCCATCCGCTCTGCGTTGGAGAAAGCCGGGCGACCCATTGGCATCAACGACTTGCACATCGCGGCCCACGCACGCAGCGAAGGGTTGACCCTGGTCACCAACAACCTCGGTGAATTCGAGCGGATACCTGGCCTGTTGTTGGAGAACTGGGTCGGCAGCCTGACCTGAGAGCCCGGCAATCGGGCCATGGGCTCGGTTGGCCCGCGCAGAAGAACCCTGCTGCGACCGCTTCGCGGCAACCCGGATGGGGCACTGGGTATCGCCGGTGGGTCTTCTGCGAGTTCACCGCTGCAAAGTGATCTTCGATCCTTCAACCGGTCCATGGCGTCATCTCTGTGGAGCTTTGCTCTCTTGCCGCCCTGAAAAATGGCATGAGCCGGCTCCCGGGCTTTGCCTGGCACGGGCAAGAAATTCATGGCACGGGCTGTCACAACGCACCGATGCCCAACGTCTTCAGGGGCATGGATGGCAGCACGGGCTTGCCGTCCCGGTTCCACCCAGCACATCGAAGGGCTCGGCATGAAAGTCGTGATCATCGGAGGCAGCGGCCTCATCGGGAAAAACCTCGCCGTCTTGCTCCGGCAAGCTGGCCACGAAGTGACGGCGGCGTCGCCTTCGACGGGCGTCAACGCCGTCACCGGCGAAGGGCTGCCCCAGGCCCTGGCCGGCGCCGAGGTCGTCGTGGACGTATCCAACTCGCCCTCGTTCGAGAGTGATGCCGTACTGGCCTTCTTCCAGTCCTCTACCCGCAACCTGCTGGCCGCCGAAGCGCAGGCTGGCGTGCGCCACCACGTCGCCCTCTCCGTCGTGGGCAGCGAACGCCTGCCCGACAACGGCTACCTGCGCGCCAAGGTGGCGCAGGAGTCGCTCATCAGGAACGGCAAGGTCCCCTTCACCATCGTGCGGGCGACGCAGTTCTTCGAGTTTTTGAAGCCCATCGCGGATACCAGCACCAGCGGCCAGGCGGTACGGGTGTCGTCCGCCACGCTGCAACCTATCGCCGCGCTGGACGTGGCCCACGCGCTGGCCGAGGTCGTGTCCCGGCCGCCACTCAACGGCCTGTGCGAGGTGGCAGGCCCGCAGGCCATCCCGCTGGACGAACTGGTCCGCCACGTGCTGCGCGCCGCCAAGGACACCCGCGAGGTGCTCACCGACGACGACGCGCCGTACTTCGGCTCCCGCCTGAGCGATGAGTCGCTGACCCCCGGGCCGGGCGCGCGCATCGGTACCACGTCGCTGGAGAGCTGGCTGGCGGCTCAGGCCGCCGCGGCCTGAGCCCTGGCGCGCAAGTGCGCAAGAGCGAGCCCGTCTCCGTCGTGTCGAACCCCAGGCAAGGAACACCCATGCCCAAACTCAGGAAGATCGTGTCGCTGCTGTGCCTGGCATGCGCCGCGCTGGCCACTCAACAAGCCGTGGCATCCCCGGACATTGCCGTCGCAACGCTGATGACCCAGGCGCTGGAGAACATCCCCGGCAAGGAAGCGCTGATGATCACGGTGGACTACGCGCCGGGCGCATCGGACCCCGTTCACCGCCACGATGCGCATGCCTTCGTCTACGTGCTCGAAGGCTCCATCGTGATGGGCGTCAAGGGTGGCAAGGAAGTCGCGCTGACCGAGGGACAGACTTTCTACGAAGCTCCTTCCGACGTGCACCTGGTCGGCCGCAATGCCAGCGCCACCCGGCCCGCGAAGTTTGTCGTGTGGATGGTCAAGGACAAGGACGTTCCGTTCTTCACGCCCTTGCAGTAGCCACTTTTCAGCCGTCGCTGAAGGCCGGGTTCCATACCGCCTCCCACAGATGGCCGTCCGGATCCTGGAAGTAGCCGGCGTAGCCACCCCAGAAGGTTGCCTGCGCGGCCTTCACGATCGTGGCGCCCG
The DNA here is from genome assembly GCF_937926365.1 of uncultured Azohydromonas sp. Lineage (GTDB taxonomy): Bacteria > Pseudomonadota > Gammaproteobacteria > Burkholderiales > Burkholderiaceae_C > Azohydromonas. The sequence goes on from NZ_CALAOH010000231.1 coordinate 10,495, forward strand.
CCGCTTGTGCCTGGCTCATGACGCGGTCCACTTCCTCTCTGGAGGCGACGTTGTGGCCGAGCGTCAGCTCCGTCGGGCTGCGGGGAGTCTGGGGCAGGCCGCAGTCGTGCGCGATGCTCGCCCGGGGCCAGAGCGCCAGGCGCAGGCCCGGCTGCAGGTCGAAGAAGGCCACGGCGCCGTGCTCGAACTCCTGCCCGACCAGGCCTTCGGAGTGAAAGCCGAGCCCGTCCCGGTAGAAGCGCAGCGCTGCCTCCAGGTTGTCGACGCCCAGCGTGATGACGGTGATTCGAGGCTGCATGCGAAGGCTCCACGGAAAGCTCGAATGCTGGTCGCCCAGCTGCCGTGAGGCAAGAACGAAGGCGATGGCAAACGGCCACGAGGGCGCGGGCATGGGTGCGCGTGAGGCAGGCGTTCGATGTCGGTGGCGCGGCACGGTGCATGGCAGGAAAGATCAGGAATTGATCAGCCCGCGCCAAGGACGTCGCGGCCCCTGCCGCCTACGCTTCGTTCCAAGGCCAACCCACTTCACGGGCCAGCCTTTTGACCCCGCGCAACTTGCAGTGCGCAACGCCAAACGGTCGCCCGCCCGCAGCGCGATCGCCAGGTCCATCCACCGCTGCGGGACTTCGAAAGAATCACACCATGAAGCGCTATCTGATCGAACGAGATATCCCCGGCGTGGGCTCTCTCACCGGCCAGCAGTTCAAGGAAGCCTCGGCCACCTCCAATGCCGCGCTGGCCGAACTCGGCGGCAAGGTGCAGTGGGTGCAGTCCTACGTCGTGGACGACAAGACCTTCTGCGTCTACCTCGCCGAGAACGAGGCGGCGGTGCACGAGCACGCTCGCATCAGCGGCTTCCCGGCGAGCAAGGTCACCGAGGTGCGCACGGTCATCGAGCCGATGACGGCAATCTGATTTGCCTTCGTGAGCGTGCCTGGACGTTCCCTCGCCGTGTCGGTGAAAGGCGGCATCCACGCCTGCGGGATGCCGCCTCCAAGACGGTGGACACCGGCCGATGCCCGTGTGGCGAGGGAACTTCAAGGCTTGCCAAGCCGCGATCCGCGCCTGCACGGCCAGCGCCATCATCGTCCACCGGGGCGCGGCAGTGGTTTTGCGCTGCACGCGAACCAGCGGATGGCGCTGGCCATCAGGACCGCCGCTGCGTGCCGGCAGGCATTCCTGGCGACGCGGCGTTGTCTCCAGGAGGCTGCCGTGCGGCGCCATGGAGAACCGGTTCCCGCAAGTCGGCTCGCTGCAAGCCGCGCCAGGCCGACATCAGCGCCGCCAGCGCGTCCCGGTAGAGCCGCAGGCGCCAGCCACGACGCATGTAGCGCTTGGCCTTGCCATGGAACGCAGGCACCGCCTGCACGCCGATCAGGTAGCCGCGCACGGTTTCGTTGACCGTGACCGAGGCCAGGATGTGGCCCTTCCGGTCCACGGCGTGGATGAGGGTGCCGCGCCAATCGTCCTCGGCGTACCAGTGCGCCGGCAGCGCAACAGGAAGCTTCGATGTCGCCATGTGCCGTGTTGGCTGGGGTCGCGCCGACATGCTTGCCGTGTGAGCGCTGTGACCCGGCGGACAGCGAAGGTTGGGCCCCTCAGGCCGTGGGCGCGAGGCCAGCGCCCGAGCGAGCCGGGCGCACCGTGGCGAGCAACCAGTACGTGCCGCCCGCGATCACCACGCCGAAGAACCAGCCATACGTTCCCCACCATGCCGGCAGCAGCTTCGTGAAGGTGGGCAGCAGCGTCGAGAACACGGCTCCCACACCGGTGGCCGCCAGCGCATTGATGTTCCATCCGCCCTCGTAGCGGTAGCGGCCGTGCTCGTCGTACAGGGCCTGCACGTCGATGCGGCCCTTGGCCACGAGGTAGTAGTCGACCAGGATGACGCCCAGCAGCGGGCCCATGGTGGCTCCGATGGCGTTGACGAAGTGCGCCGCGCCGCTCTCCCAGGGGGAGAACGGGTAGAGCACGAGCGCAATGGCCGCCGCGATGTAGCCCCCCTTCTTGAAGTTGATGCGCCGCGGGAAGACATTGCTGACGTCGAAGGCCGCCGAGACGAAGTTGGCCACCACGTTGATGCCCAGCGTGGCCACCATGAAGGTCAGCGCGGCGATGCCGGCCAGCACCCAGCTGTCGAACTTGGCCGAGATCTGCTCGGGGTGCAGCAGCACCTCGCCGTAGACCTGGAAGGCCGCGATCGTCGTCACACCGGCCACCAGCGAGAAGGCGACCAGGTTGATGGGAAGCCCCCAGAGGTTGCCCCTGCGCACCGCGGCCTTGTCCTTGGCGTAGCGCGAGAAGTCGCAGAAATTGAGGTACAGGGCGGCGAAGTAGGTGATCCAGGTGGCGCCCACGGCCATCAGCGCCCAGAAGGAGCCCGGCTCGCCGGTGACGCCGGCGTCCTTGGTCTTTTCCAGCAGCACCTCCATGGGGATGCCGTGGCTCAGGCTGAAGCCTCCGGCCTTGACGATCAGCCCGACGGCCAGCACCAGCATGGCGATCCACACCGCCGGGCCGGCCCAGTCCTGGAACCTGCGCACGGTCTCCATACCCCTCTGGATGATCAGCAGCTGCAGCGCCCAGACCAGCACGTAGCAGATGAATTCCAGGCCCGAGTGGCCCAGCACGTGCACCTCGCGGTGGAAGGCGAGCATCGACTCGTTGCGCACCAGCAGCGCCACCAGCGCGCTGGAAGCCGCAGCCGTCTGCGCCCCGTACCAGAAGCAGGCGACCACCGCGCGCACGAGGGCCGCCAGGTTGGCGCCCCAGACGCCGAAGCTGGCGCGGGCCAGCACCGGGTACGGCACGCCGGTCTTCTCGCCGGCGTAGCCGATGAGATTCATGAGGAAGAAGATCACCAGGGACGACAGCCCGATGGCGAGCAGGAAGTTCGCAAAGCTGCCGCACAGCAGGAACAGGCTCGCCGCGAGGTAGTAACCCCAGAGGCTGTGCACGTCGGAGGTCCAGACGTTGAAGATCGAGAAGGCGCCCCAGTGCCGTTCCTTGGCGGGGGCAAGGTCCTCGTTGTAGAGGTTCGGGCTGGGGGACCGGCTGTCCATGGTGACCTCCTGCTTCTCAAACGTTCAGCCGCACGCACGGCTGCAGCCGTGCGGCGGCGCTGGCGCTGCTCAGCGCTCCTTGCCTGCCTTCCACGCGGCCAGCAGGGTGTCGTAGGCGATGGTCTGGCCCTTGGGCTTCTCGTTGTCGAGCTTGGCCCAGGGCGCGGCCTTGGTGCTCAGGTACTTGGCCGGGTCACCCTTGGGATTGAGCTTGGGCGCGCACTTGGCCATGCCCGCGCGCTCCAGCCGCGCCATCACCTGGTCCATCTCCGCGGCCAGGTTGTCCATCGCCGCCTGCGGCGTCTTCTCGCCGGTGACGGCGGTGGCCACGTTCTTCCACCACAGCTGGGCGAGCTTGGGGTAGTCGGGCACGTTCGTGCCCGTGGGCGACCACGCCACGCGCGCCGGCGAGCGGTAGAACTCGACCAGCCCGCCCAGCTTCGGAGCCATGTCCGTCATGGCCTTGCTCTGGATGTCGGACTCGCGGATCGGCGTGAGCCCCACCAGCGTCTTCTTCAGCGAGGTGGTCTTGGCGGTGACGAACTGCGCGTACAGCCAGGCCGCGGCCGTGCGGTTCTCGTCATGGCCGGAGAAGAACGTCCAGGAGCCCACGTCCTGGTAGCCGTTTTGCATGCCCTGCTTCCAGTACGGGCCGTTGGGTCCGGGCGCCATGCGCCACTTGGGCGTGCCGTCGGCGTTCACCACCGGCAGCCCCGGCTTGGTCATGTCCGCGGTGAAGGCGGTGTACCAGAAGATCTGCTGGGCGATCTGCCCCTGGGCCGGTACCGGCCCGGCCTCGCCGAAGGTCATGCCCATGGCTTCCTTGGGCGCGTACTTCTTCATCCAGTCCACGTACTTGGTCAGCGCGTACACCGCCGCGGGCGAGTTGGCCGCGCCGCCGCGGGCCACGCTCGCGCCCACGGGCGTGCACTTGTCGTCCGCCACCCGGATGCCCCACTCGTCGATGGGCAGGCCGTTGGGCGTGCCGATGTCGGCCGAGCCGGCCATGGACAGCCACGCGTCGGTGAAGCGCCAGCCCAGGCTGGGGTCCTTCTTGCCGTAGTCCATGTGCCCGTAGATCGGCTTGCCGTCGATGGTCTTCACGTCGTTGGTGAAGAAGTCGGCAATGTCCTCGTAGGCGCTCCAGTTCAGCGGCACGCCCAGCTCGTAGCCGTACTTGGCCTTGAACTTGTCCTTGAGGTCCTGGCGCGCGAACAAGTCGGCACGGAACCAGTAGAGGTTGGCGAACTGCTGGTCGGGCAGCTGGTAGAGCTTGCCGTCCGGGGCGGTGGTGAACTTGGTGCCGATGAAGTCCTTGAGGTCCAGGCCCGGGTTGGTCCACTCGCGCCCCTTGCCCGCCATGTAGTCGGTGAGGTTCATGACCTTGCCGTAGCGGTAATGGGTGCCGATGAGGTCGGAGTCGCTGATCCAGCCGTCGTAGATGCTCTTGCCCGACTGCATCGAGGTCTGCAGCTTCTCCACCACGTCGCCTTCCTGGATCAGGTCGTGCTTGACGCGGATGCCGGTGATCTCCTCGAACGCCCTGGCCAGCGTCTTGGACTCGTACTCGTGCGTGGTGATGGTCTCCGACACCACGCTGATTTCCTTGACGCCCTTGGCCTTGAGCTTGTCGGCCGCCTCGATGAACCATTTCAGCTCCGCCATCTGCTGCTCCTTGGTCAGCGTGGAGGGCTGGAACTCGCTGTCGATCCATCGCTTGGCCTCGGCCTCGCCGGCCAGCGCCTGGCCTGTCAGCGCGGTGCAGGCCGCCAGGGCCAGTGCGGAGTAGCGCAGTCTCATGGTCGTCTCCTTGTTTTCCGTGGCGCCCCTTGGTCAGGATCGCTGGCCCTGCGGCCCGGGGTGCGAAAGGGCTGCAGGACCGTCGCAAAGCCGTGCGCGGCTTCAGCCGCGGCGCATGATCAGCACCAGCACCGCCATCGACAGCACGAAGCTGATCCACACGCTGGGCTCGCTGTCGAGCTTGAGCCACTGCTGCAGGCGCCCTGCCACGCCGACGAAGCCCAGGTTGATGTAGGCCGCCGTCAGCAGCCCGATGAAGAGCCGGTCGCCGCGCGTGGTGGCGATGGGCAGGAAGCCCTTGCGCAGCGTGGTGGGCGACCGGATCTCCCATAGCGTCATGCCGGCCAGCAGCACGGCGATGGCGCCGAAGAAAGCCGCCACCGGCGTAGTCCAGACCATCCAGTCGAACATGGGCGGCTCCCGGCTTCAGACCCGGCCCATGGCGAAGCCGCGGGCGATGTAGTGGCGCACGAACCAGATCACGATCGCCCCGGGCACGATGGTGAGCGTGCCGGCGGCCGCCAGCACTGCCCAGTCCATGCCCGAGGCGCTGACGGTGCGCGTCATGGTGGCGACGATGGGCTTGGCATCGACGCTGGTGAGCGTGCGCGCCAGCAGCAGCTCCACCCAGCTGAACATGAAGCAGAAGAAGGCGGCCACGCCCACGCCGGCCTTGATCAGCGGCAGGAAGATGGTCAGGAAGAAGCGCGGGAACGAGTAGCCGTCGATGTAGGCGGTCTCGTCGATCTCGCGCGGGATGCCGCTCATGAAGCCCTCCAGGATCCACACCGCCAGCGGCACGTTGAACACCAGGTGCGCCAGCGCCACCGCCAGGTGCGTGTCCATCAGTCCCAGCGTCGTGTAGAGCTGGAAGAACGGCAGCAGGAACACCGCCGGCGGCGTCATGCGGTTGGTGAGCAACCAGAAGAAGACGTGCTTGTCGCCCAGGAAGCTGTAGCGGCTGAAGGCGTACGCCGCGGGCAGCGCCACCGTGACGGAAATGACGGTGTTCAGCGCCACGTAGATCAGGCTGTTGATGTAGCCCGAGTACCACGACGGGTCGGTGAAGATGGTGCGGTAGTTCTCCAGCGTGAACTCCCGTGGCAGCACCGAGAAGCTGGAGAGGATCTCGGCGTTGGTCTTGAAGCTCATGTTGACCATCCAGTAGATGGGCAGCACGGCAAACACCAGGTAGGCGAGCAGGAACAGCGTGCGGGGGTGCAGGCGCAGGCGGCTCAGCAGCCGCGCATGGGCGCGCGCGCGGGCGCTCGGTTGCAGGGCGTCGACGCTAGCCATGGAGGCCCTCCGCCTTCTCGGCGCTGCCCACGCGCTGCATCCAGTTGTAGAGGACGAAGCACAGCAGCAGGATGATGAGGAAGTAGATCAGCGAGAACGCCGCGGCCGGTCCGAGGTCGAACTGGCCCACGGCCTTTTGCGTGAGGTACTGGCTCAGGAACGTGGTGGCGTTGCCCGGCCCGCCGCCGGTGAGCACGAAGGGCTCGGTGTAGATCATGAAGCTGTCCATGAAGCGCAGCAGCACCGCGATCATGAGCACCCCGCGCAGCTTGGGCAGCTGGATGTAGCGGAACACGGCCAGGCGGCTGGCGCCGTCGATGCGCGCGGCCTGGTAGTAGGCATCGGGGATGGAGCGCAAGCCGGCGAAGCACAGCAGCGCCACCAGCGGGGTCCAGTGCCACACGTCCATCACCAGCACGGTGAGCCAGGCGTCGGTGGCGCTGCCGGTGTAGCTGTAGTCCACGCCCAGGCGTGCCAGCGCCGCGCCCAGCAGCCCGATGTCGGAGCGGCCGTAGATCTGCCAGATCGTGCCGACCACGTTCCACGGGATCAGCAGCGACAGCGCCACCACCACGAGCACGGCCGATGCGCGCCAGCCCGTGGCGGGCATGCACAACGCCAGCAGGATGCCCAGCGGGATCTCCACCAGCAGCACGGCCAGCGAGAAGCCCAGCTGGCGCCACAGCGCACTGTGCAGTTCCTCGTCGCGCATGACACTGGCGAACCACTCGGTACCGACGAAGACGCGCCGCTCCGGCGAGATGATGTCCTGTACCGAGTAGTTCACCACCGTCATCAGCGGCAGCACCGCGGAGAAGGCGACGCACAGGACCACGGGCAGGATCAGCAGCCAGGCCCTCTGGTTGACGGGCTTCATTCGATGAGCTCCTCGTCCTTGTAGAAGCAGGTGTGCGGCCCCAGCAGCTGCAGCCAGACCGTCTCGCCGGCCCGCGGCGCGGCAAGTTCGCGCGGCAGCCGCATGCGCACCGCGGTGCTCCCCTCGCCTGCGGCCGTGACCAGCCAGGAGGTGCCGAGGTCCTGAACCTGCCGCACGGGCAGCGGCAGCGCGCCGGGGGTGCCGGGCCCGGCCAGGCGCACGTGCTCGGGGCGCACGCCCAGCGTGAACTCGAGCGCCTGCGCCAGCGCGGTGGCCTCGGACACCGGGCCCAGCCGTTGCCCGCTCACCTCGATCCAGCCCTCGCTCCAGCGCGCGGGCATGAAGTTCATGCCCGGCGAGCCGATGAAGTGCCCCACGAAGCTGTGGCGCGGCCGCTCGAAGAGCTCCCGGGCCGTGCCGGTCTGCACCGCGCGGCCGCGCGTCATCACCACCACTTCCTCGGCGAAGGTCAGCGCCTCGACCTGGTCGTGCGTGACGTAGACCAGCGTGAGCTTGAGCTCGCGGTGCACCTGCTTGAGCTTGCGCCGCAGTTGCCACTTCAACTGGGGGTCGATCACGGTGAGCGGCTCGTCGAACAACACCGCCGAGACGTCCTCGCGCACCAGGCCGCGGCCCAGCGAGATCTTCTGCTTGGCATCGGCCGACAGCCCCGCGGCACGGCGATCGAGCTGCGCGCTGAGCTCCAGCATCTCCGCGATCTGGCCCACGCGCGCGCGGATGCGCTGCGCCGGCACGCCGCGGTTGCGCAGCGGGAACGCCAGGTTCTGTGCCACGGTCATCGTGTCGTAGATGACGGGGAACTGGAACACCTGCGCGATGTTGCGCTGCTGGGGGCTGGCATGCGTGACGTCGTGGCCGTCGAAGCGCACGCTGCCGTGCGAGGGCACGAGCAGCCCGGAGATGATGTTGAGCATCGTCGTCTTGCCGCAGCCCGACGGTCCCAGCAGCGCGTAGGCGCCGCCGTCGCGCAGCGCGAGCTTCAGTGGCAGCAGCGCCCAGTCCTCGTCGGTCCTGGGGTCCGGCCGGTACGAGTGCGCCAGCTCCAGTTCGATGCGTGCCATCTCAGGGCTCCTGCGGCGCGCGCAGCAGCGTGCCGTCGCCGTCGAAGAGATACGCCTGCGCCGGCTGCAGGTACAGCTCCACGGCCTCGCCCAGCGCCAGGGCGTGCACGCCGCTGAGCTGCGCCACCAGCTCGCCCACCGCGGTGTCCACGTGCACGAAGGTGTAGGAACCGGCGATCTCGGCCAGTTCCACGCACCCGGGCAGTGCCACGTCGCCCTCGCGCGGCTGCAGCCGCAACGCGTTGGCGCGGACGCCCAGCGTGAGCCGGCCCACCAGGCGCGCCGCGGCCTGCGGCGGCAGCGGTACCGACAGCTGCAGCCCGCTGGCCAGCTGCACGCCCAGGTTCGCCGCCTGGGCGGCCATGAGGTTCATCGGGGGGTCGCTGAAGGCGCGCGCCACACGCAGCGAGGCCGGCCGGTGGAACACCTCGGCCGTGGGGCCGTACTGCAGCAGTTCCCCGGCGTCGAGCACTGCCGTCCACCCGCCCAGCAGCAGCGCCTCGCCGGGCTCGGTGGTGGCGTACACCACGGTGGCGTCACCCGTGGAGAACAGCGCGCCCAGCTCCTCGCGCAGGCCCTCGCGCAGCTTGTAGTCCAGGTTCACCAGCGGCTCGTCGAGCAGCACCAGCGACGCCTGCTTGGCCAGCGCCCGCGCCAGGGCCACGCGCTGCTGCTGCCCGCCCGAGAGCTGTTCGGGTAGGCGCTGCAGGAAAGGCTCGATGTGCAGCCATTGTGCGATCGCCTGCACGCGGCGCGCCGTCTCCTGGCGTGGCGTGCCGCGCAGCCGCAGCGGCGAGGCAATGTTGTCGAACACCGTCAGCGAGGGGTAATTGATGAACTGCTGGTAGACCATGGACACGTTGCGCTGGCGCACCGGTACGCCGGTGACGTCGCGCCCGTCCACGTGCACGCGGCCCCGTGTGGGACGGTCCAGCCCCGCCATGAGCCGCATCAGCGTGGTCTTGCCGGCCTGCGTCGCGCCCAGCAGTACCGTCAGCGTCCCGGGGCGCAGCGCCAGGTCCAGCGGGTACAGGAAGTCCTGTGCTCCTACCCGGTGGGCGACGCCTTCGAGCCTCAGTTCCATGCGCCCTCCGCGCGCGTGACGTCCGGTGCAGCCGGCAGCGGGCGCCAGCGCTGCTCGCACCAGTGCCGCACCGCCTCGCGCTCGGCCACGGTCTGGTGCAGGCCGAGCTTGGTACGCCGCCACAGCACGTCCTCGGCGCTGCGGGCCCATTCGTGGCGATGCAGGTAGTCCAGCTCCACCTCGTACAGGCCCGCGGCCACCTCGGTGCCGAGTTGCGGCGCGGCCGCGCCATCGTCGAGCAGCAGTGCCACGCGGGCACCGTAGAGCCGCGCCCAGCGCTGGCGCACGGGCGCGGGCAGATCGGGCCAGCGCCGCGCCAGTGCCGCGTCGAAGGCGCGCATGTCGGCCTGCGTGTCCCGGCTGTGGAGCGCCTGCGCGCCGATGAACTCCGACAGGTCGCCGCCCGGCAGGAAGGCTTGCGCGGTCCATGCGCCGGCACGGCAGCCCAGCGCAGGTGCCAGCCGGTCCGCGGCCTCCTGGGCGAGCTTGCGGAACGTGGTGATCTTGCCGCCCCAGACGTTGAGCAGCGGGGCCGCGGCGGTGTCGAGTTCCAGCAGGTAGTCCCGGGTGATGGCCGACGCGTTGGCAGCCTCGTCATCGAGCAGCGGCCGCACGCCGGAGAAGGTCCACACGACCTGCGCCGGCTGCACCGGCTGCGCCAGGTAGCGGCTGGCCTGCGTGCACAGGTACTGGATCTCGGACGGCTCGATGCGCACCGGCCCCGGCGGCCCGTCAAGCTCGACATCGGTGGTGCCGATGAGCGTGAAGTCCTCCTCGTAGGGAATGGCGAAGATGATGCGGCGGTCCTCGTTCTGGAGCACGTAGGCGTGGTCGTGGCCGAAGAGGCGTGGCACGACGATGTGGCTGCCCTTGACCAGTCGCAGCACCCTGCGCACGCCGTGCGCCTGCTGCGCCAGGAACGCCGCGGCCCAGGGGCCCGCGGCGTTGACCAGCGCCCGTGCCCGTACCTGCTGCACCGTGCCGTCCATGGCCTGCAAGGTGGCTTGCCAGCCCTGCGCCTCGCGCCGTGCATCGGCGCAGCGCCAGCGGGTGAGCACGCGCGCGCCCCGCGCGGCCGCGTCCACCGCGCACAGCAGCACCAGCCGCGCATCGTCCACCCAGCCGTCCGAGTAGACGAAGCCGCGCACGTACTGCGGCTGCAGCGCGGTGCCGGCGGGATGGTGGCGCAGGTCAACCACCTGCGAAGCGGGCAGCAGCTCGCGCCGCGCCAGGTGGTCGTAGAGGAAAAGCCCGGCGCGGATCAGCCAGGCGGGCCGCATCGCCGGCACGTGCGGCATCACGAAGCGCAGCGGCCACATGATGTGCGGTGCCGAGCGCAGCAGCACTTCACGCTCGGCCAGCGCCTTGCGCACCAGCGCGAATTCCCGGTACTCCAGGTAGCGCAGCCCGCCATGTACCAGCTTGGTGGAGGCGGACGAGGTGTGCTGTGCCAGGTCGTCCTGCTCGCACAGCAGCACGCGCAGCCCTCGGCCCGCCAGGTCGCGCGCGATGCCCGCGCCGTTGATGCCGCCGCCCACCACCAGCACGTCGCAGGTGGCGTGATCAGGCAACGCAGCCGACTCGGGCCGGGCGCGGACGTCGTTCAAGTCTTGTCTCCTGGTGAACGATGTTCTGTTGTCTTCGTTCGTATTCCTGTTTTTTCGTTTTAGTTCCGGTTTGGTTCGTTTTCAAGCGGACATGTCCTCTCCAGCCCGAGGCCAGGGCGGCCTAAGCTCGCCCGCGTGGTGAGCTCTTTCAGTCCCAATCCGCGCCAAGCCGCCCTGCTGCAGGAGGTGCAGGGACGCGGCAGCGCCAGCGTCGAGGCACTGGCCGAGCGGTTCGGCGTGACGCTGCAGACGGTTCGGCGTGACGTGAGGCTGCTTGCCGATGCGGGGCTGGTGGCGCGCTTCCACGGCGGCGTGCGGGTGCCGGGCTCCACCACCGAGAACATTGCCTACCGCCAGCGACAGAGGCTGCACGAGCAGGCCAAGCAGCGCATCGCGCAGGCCGTGGCGAGCGCGGTGCCCGAAGGCAGCTCGCTCATCATCAACATAGGCACCACCACCGAGGCCGTGGCGCGGGAGCTGCGGGCGCACCGGGGTTTGCGCGTGATCACCAACAACCTCAACGTCGCCGCGATCCTGGCCGACAGCCCGGGCTGCGAGGTGATCCTCGTGGGCGGGCATGTGCGCGGCAGCGATCGCGGCATCGTGGGCGAGGCCGCGGTGGACTTCATGCGCCAGTTCCGCGTGGACATTGGCCTGGTCGGCATCTCCGGCATCGAGCCCGACGGCACGCTTAGGGACTACGACTACCGCGAGGTCAAGGTCGCGCGCGCGATCCTGGAGCAGTCGCGCGAGGTGTGGATGGTGGCGGACCACAGCAAGTTCGGCCGTCCCGCCATGGTGGAGCTGGCCCGCCTGTCGCAGCTCGACCGCCTCTACACGGACCGTACGCCCCCGCACCCCTTTCCTGCCCTGCTGGCCGAGGCCGGAGTGCAACTGGTGGTGGCCACCGCCCTCGAGGCGTCCACGTCATGAGCTCCGCTGGGTAGGTGCCGCCTCAACAAGGCTGCGTCAGCCTTGTCTTGGGCTGCGTTCCTCAACCGACGGTACCGCGTGCAGCGCTGCTCAGCTCTGCGGGCTACTGAAGGCCGCCGCCATCTCGCGTGCGCGCTTGGTGTCGTCGCGGTGCAGGTAGGTCGAGGTGGTGGAGATCGAGGCGTGGCGCAGGTTGTCCCTGACGGTGGTGAGCTCGGCGCCAAGCTCGAGGGCGTGCGAGGCGTGGGTATGTCTTGTCCAGTGCGGGCTGGCCCGGCGCAGCTTCTCGGCCAGCTGCGGGTTGTCGCCTTCGATGCTGCCGGCGGCCGTGGCGAAGAAGCGCCGCATCAGCGCCCACAGGCGCGCCGTCGTGATGCCACCGGCCTCGTCGGCCAGGCGGCCCACCAGCGGCGTGTCGGGCATCCAGCGCGTGGGCGTCACGGGCAGCCCACGCTGCACCAGGTAGCGCTCCAGGGCGGTGAGGGCCAGCGGCGGCAGGGCCACCTTGCCGGCCTTGGCGCCCTTGCCCACGAGGTGCAGCCACGACTCCTGCCGTGCGTCGGTCTCGATGGCGCCCAGCGTGGCGCCCACCAGTTCGCTCGCGCGCAAGCCCGTGGCATAGGCGAAGTCCAGCACGAAGCGCAGCCGCTGCGCGGCCGGCACGCTCCAGCCGTAGGACCACTCCAGGCCGTCGGCGATGACGCGCAGCAGCCGCCACTCAGGCAGAGAGAAGCCGCGTGCGGTGTCCAGCGGCGCCGTCGATGACGCACCGCGCACCTTCATGCCCGCAAAGGGGTTGGCCAGCACGTAGCGCTGCTCGACCAGCCAGCGAAACAGCGCCCCCAGCACCGACACCGTGTACTTGATGGAGCGCGCCGACAGTGCTCCGGCAAAGGGTTTCCATTCTGGCGAGCGCCGGGGCCGTGGCGGCCCGATCCATCGCGCCGCGGGCATGGGCCGGCGCAGAAACGCGCGGTAGGCGGTGGCGTCCTCGGTGGCCAGTGACGACAGCGCCTTGCCGCGCTCCAGCACCGCCCACAGGATCAGCCGCTCCGCCTCCTTGCGGTAGGCGCGTCGCGTGGCCTCGGACTCATGGCGCTCCAGCCAGGCCTGCACGGCGGCGTAGTCGTCGCGGGCGTCGAGCGCGCAGCTCTCGCGCGGAGCGCGGAAACGCCCCTGTGAGCCGTCGAGTTCCTGCGGCAGCGCGATGCGCTCCCAGGGCTGTACGTCCGTGGCCGGCGCCGCCACCAGCGCGCGGGCGCGCTCGGTGAGCGCGGGGTGCGCGGCGAAAAAGTCCTCCAGCTGACGCGCGCCCATGGCGCCCAGCCCGGGCACGGCCGTCCACCAGCGCCGGCGCCGCGGCACGCGCAGCGTCAGCGCCGCCAGCGTGTCGATGCCCGCAGCCTGCAGCGCGGCGGCAATGCGCGCGGGCAGCCACCGCTCCACCCGGTCACCGATGAGCGGCTGCGGCGGGGGCAGCGCGCGCAGTGTCTCGATGGCCTGCGCCACGGCGCGGGCGTGGGCCGCGTCGCCACGGTGCTCCATGGCGAAGGTTTCGGCCAGGTCGGGCCGCTGGCGCGAGCGCGCCAGGCGCTGCAGCTGGCGCCGGATGCCCCCGAGCACGCCGCGCGCCGATGCGCCATCAACCAGGGCATGCGGCAGGTACTGCTCGACGGCTGAGCGCGCCGAAAGCCCTTCGTGCCACGCACGCAGCGCGGCCAGCGCGGCGGCGTCGGGCAGGGCGTCGGCCGACGCCGGGGTGTCGCTCATTTTGTGAGGTGCAAGTTTGTCCACCCCAGCATGCTATAGCGATAAGAAAAGTTATCTCGATAGTTGCATTCCTGTGCAAGCCTGGTGCATGCCGAGCGGCGTTCCCACAACTAAAGTTGTTCCTATGCGCCAACTAAAGTTGTTGCTATAGGGGCTCCGCCGTCCAAGGCAACGGGTCAACGTACGCCCGTTGAGCTTCCAAGGCAACTCCAACGGCTTGCGGCCGGTCACGGCGGCGGGACGCCGAAGGCCTCGGCCATCTCCCGTGCGCGCTTGGTGTCGTCGCCGTGCAGGTAGGTCGAGGTGGTGGCGATCGAGGCGTGGCGCAGGTTGTCGCGCACGGTGGTGAGCTCGGCGCCGCGCTCCAGGGCATGGGTGGCGTGTGTATGCCTTGTCCAGTGCGGGCTGGCACGGCGCAGCTTCTCCGCCAGCTGCGGATTGTCGCCCTCGATCACACTGGCCGCGGTGGCGAAGAAGCGCCGCATCAGCGCCCACAGACGCGTCGCCGTGATGCCGCCACTGGCCTCGTTGGCCAGGCGCCCCACCAGCGGCGTGTCGGGCGCCCAGCGTGCGGGCGTCACGGGCAGCCCCCGCTGCACCAGGTAGCGCTCCAGCGCGGTGAGGGCCAGCGGCGGCAGGGCCACCTTGCCGGCCTTGGCGCCCTTGCCCACGAGGTGCAGCCACGACTCCTGCCGCGCGTCGGTCTCGATGGCGCCCAGCGTGGCGCCTACCAGCTCGCTGGCACGCAGTCCCGTGGCGTAGGCGAAGTCCAGCACGAATCGCAGGCGCTGCCCCGCCGGCGCGCTCCAGCCGTAGGACCATTCCAGCCCATCGGCGATGACGCGCAGCAGCCGCCACTCCGGCTGCGAGAAGCCGCGCCCGACGTCCAGCGGCGCGATGGTCGAGGCCCCGCGCACCTTCAGTCCGGCGAAGGGGTTGGCCAGCACGTAGTGCTGCTCGACCAGCCACCGGAACAGCGCGCCCAGCACCGAGAGCGTGTACTTGATGGAGCGCGCCGACAGCGCTCCAGCGAAGGGCCGCCACTCCGCAGAGTGGCGCGGCCGTGGCGGCCCAACCCAGCGCGCCACCGGCGCAGGCCGACGCAGGAACGCGCGGTATGCGGAAGCGTCCTCGACGGCCAGCGACGACAGCGCCTTGCCGCGCTCCAGCACCGACCAAAGGATCAACCTCTCGGCTTCCTTGCGGTACGCGCGCTGTGTGGCCTGTGCCTCGTGCCGGTCCAGCCAGGCCTGCACCGCGGCATAGTCGTCGCGGGCATCGAGCGCGCAGCTCTGGCGCGGGGCGCGGAAGCGCCCGAGCGAGCCGTCGAGATCCTGCGGCACCACGATGTGCTCCCACGGCTGCACATCCGTGGTGCGCACCACGACCAGGGCGCGAGCCCGCTCGGTGAGCTCGGGATGCGTGGCGAAGAAGGCCTCCACCTGACGTGCGCCCGCGGCGCCCAGCCCTGGGATGGTCGCCCACCAGCGCCGGCGCCGCGGCACGCGCAGCGTCAGCGCCGCCAGCGTGTCGATGCCCGCGGCCTTCAGCGCCGCGGCAACACGCACGCTCAGCCAGTGCTCGACGCGGTCGCCGATGAGCGGCTGCGCCGGCGGCAGTTCACGCAGGATCTCGATGGCCCGCGCCACGGCACGGGCGTGGGCGGCGTCGCCGCGGTGCTCCACGTCGAAGACCTGGGCCAAGTCCGGCCGCTGTCGTGCGCGTGCCAGGTGCTGCAGCTGCCGGCGGATGTCCCCCAGCACTCCACGCGCTGATGCGCCATCGCCCAGCGACTGCGGCAGGTACTGCTCCACGGCTGCGCGCGTGGGCAGCCCCTCGTGCCAGGCACGCAACGCCGCCAGTGCGGCGGCGTCGGGCAGCTCGTTGGCCGTGGCCGGGGTGTGGCGTGTTCTACGCATGGTGAGTTTGCCCCTGCAACAACGCTACAGCGATAAGACGGCTTATCTCCTGCATGGCGTCGATTGGCATCAGGCGCGGACATTCCACGGGTGCCGTGGTGACTGCCGCACAGCCGCATCCACCCATGCGAACAACGACTCCCGCTCGTGGTGTCGGGCCGCGCTGATGTTGAGTCCTGCGTCGTTGAGGAAGAACTCGGTTATGAGCCAGCTGCTGGCGGACCAGAAGCCCCGCCTCTCGCGAATGCGCAGCATCTCCTCGTGCAGCCGCTGGGTGCCAGACAGCTCCACGGGCCGCGGTGTCACGGGCATCACATGCCGGCGCGGCTCATGGTCGGCACTGCCGTAGACCTTGATGTGGTTGCGCACAGCAGCGCGCAGCGCCTCCATGGCTTGTGCGGGCGTGCTGCCCAGGGCCTGCATCGCGACTTGGCAATGCCTGGCGACAACGATGCCGTCCGCCGACGTGAAGAGCCAGAAGTGCGGCCGTGCTTGGGCAATACCCAGCAGCCGATGGCGCTTGAAGGCGCCGTGCGCAGGCGAGCGCGAAGGCGCGACGAACCAACCGTCCCGGTCGGACCAGGTCAGGCAAGGCCCCTGGCAGGCGCGAAGCACGGTGTCCTGGGCTTGCGTGACCATGTGCCGGCGCTGGAGCTTGTCAGACCGCGGCGGCACGCCCATCACGGTGCCGGCAGCGGCAATGCCCACGAAGCACGCGCGAGAGTCGGCATCAATGGTGGCGGCTCCTGTGCACAGCGCCAAGGTGCTGCAGCAGTTGCGTTCCCAGTCGGCAACGCCGGTGTAGGCCATCATGACGGCGCGGCTCAGTGCATGGCTCCAGAGCGTTGACAGTACCCAGGCGGCGGCATGCTCATCGAGCCAGCGGCGCTGGGATTCATCGATCTGTGCGTATACGGACCTTGCCTGCCCGGCTGGGTCGAACGCCAGCTGCTGGTCGCGCAGCACCCGCATCGGCTGCTCCGTGGGCATCTGCCGGTACGGCCAACGCCGTTCCTCGACGTGCTCCTCGACTTGCCGGGCCCACATGAGCTCGGCCAGCGACAGCACGGCACGTGGCTGGCCGGCGAGCATGCGGGCAATCTCCAGAACGTTGCCCGACTGCATGAACTTGGTGACCCAGCGCTTGCTGCGTCCCACGACGACATGGCGGCGCAGGTGGCGCGCCATGGCGCGGTAGACCAGACGCAGCGGCGTGGCGTCCAGGCTGCGCTCAGGCGGCTTGGCGGTGCGCGTACCGTGCTTGGTGGGCCTGGCGGCTGCGCGGCCCTTGCAGACCCTGGCCGTGTAGGCCGGCTGTGCCGGTGGTTGCAGGAAGCACTCCGGGTAGTCGATGTCCAGCGCGCTGCACCACACGCAGATGGAGCGCAGCCACGTGGCGTCGCCGTCATGCTGCTGTGCCTGGTCAGGGTGCTGCAGCATGGCGATGCGGGCGCACTGCCGCAGCCAGCGCACGGCTGGGTCCAGGGCCATGGTTGCACCGGGGCGCAGCGTGGGACGCCGGCAGGTCTCGGAGGTGAAGAAGACGAACCTGCCGCAGGGACAACAAGCGGCGCTGAGGCAGTCCCGCGCCGTGAACCGGGCGCTGAAGCCGCGGCCGCAGTGGCAATGGCTGCGCAACGGCAGGCCGTGGATCGGACAGGCGCCCAGCAGCCGCAACGACAGCAGAGCGCTGTGGTAACCGTCGGCCAGGCAGGCCGGGCACACACGCATGCCTGGCGTGAAGAGGAAGCGCATCCAAGGCGCCGCGCGGCCCATGTGCGACCAGGCCAGGGCCTGCGGTGCCTCGCCCAGCAGCCGCTCCAGCGCCTGCGTGTCGATGGCATCGTCGTCGTTGTGCAGCAGGTCCGGCACGGGGCCGTGCCTGACCGAGACTGCAGGTACGAGCCGCCCCAGGTCCATCATGCGCAGCCGGTTGAGACAGGCCACCCGGCGCAGCGTGTGCCACAGCGAGGCGTAGGGCGGGATGCTGCCTGGGTGCCAGGTCAGCTGCGCGATGCCGCTCATGGCGAGACAGGCCGCGCATGCGAGCGCAGCCGGGGGGCTGCTGCCGACACCATGGCCATGAGGTTGCGGTGCCCGCAGCCCTGCACGATGGCGCGCCAGGACGCAGCCGAGGTCACCTCGCGCAGCCGCGCGCCGCCGCCCAGGCGCAGCAGCGCGTGGCGGCAGGCCTGCGCCACGGTCTTCATCGGGTACTCGCTCGGGCCGGCGTAGCGCGCGGGCAGCTCCTCCTGCATGGCGGCCATGAGCGCGCCGGCCTGGTCGCGCATGCGCAATCCTTCGCCCCAGGCCTGTGGCGCGATACCGGCGGTGTAGGACAGCCCCGAGCCCGCGGGCCATTCGGTGCCGTCGTCGTAGCCCGACATCACGTAGGCCAGCTCCTCAACGCTGCGTACGCCGTGGAAGGGACGTGCGTCGAGCATGAAGCGTGCGGCCACGTGCGCGCCGCCCGAGAGCGCCATGCCCATGGGCTCGTCGAAGAACTGCAGCGACGCCACCGAGAACACGCACAGCCGCGTGCGCTGCTTCTCCAGCAGGCTGTGCAGTTCCACCAGCCACAGCCACTCGCGCTGCGTCATGCCCTGCGCCTCGTCGATGACCAGCACCACGAAGCGTCCGCCGCCTTCGGGCCGCCAGGGCCATCCAGCGCTCGACGAGCATGTGCTGGCGGTCCAGCGGACTGCGCTTGGCCGTGGCCAGCGGATGGCGGCTGGCCGCCAGCAGCTGCGCGTAAAAGCTGCCCACGGAGTGCGCGCTGCCGCAGTCGGTGTGGCTCCACACCACGAGGGGCAGGTGGTGACCGTAGCGCTCGGACAGCAGCCGCTGCAGCCAGTGGTCCACGGCGCTGGACTTGCCGAAGCGCGAGGGGCCGAAGATGGTGGCGCCGTCCACCTGGTCGTCGATCCAGCCGCCGATGGTGGCAGCCATCTCATGGATGGCCGGCGTGAAGAGCGAGTAGTCGCGCGTGACCAGCGGGTGCTCGCGCGGGATCTGAGGCGACAGCAGCGGCGCTGTGGCCGGATCGTCGTTCACCACTGCTGCGCCTTGCGCATCGGCGGCAGTGCCACGCTCGCCGCGACGGTGGTCGGTGCTGCAGGCTGCGTGGCTTCGGGCGGTGCGAGCGCTGGCTCGGCTTCGGCGCCGAGCTCGCGCGCGTTGGCGCTGAGCACGCGCCGCGCCTCCAGGTAGGCCGGGTGCGCGGGCAGCTTGCGC
>NZ_CALAOH010000232.1 GCF_937926365.1 uncultured Azohydromonas sp.
CGCCACCCACCCCGGCAGCGCGCGAGCGCGCAGCGGACGCGGCGCGGTGCGCGGCAGGCCGGGGCTCACGGCGCCACCGCCGCGGTGCTGACGCGCGCGCTGTCCACGCTGGCCTGGGCCAGGCCATACACCGAGTAGCGCACCATGTACGGCAGCTTGTAGTCGGGGAAGGCGGCGGCCACGCGCTGCTCCAGCGCCTCGTGGTGCGCCGAGGCGGCCTTGGCGTCGCTCAGTTCGCGGCTGCGCGGGCCCAGGCCGGCTACGTAGTCCTGCACCACCTGGCGGCTGCGGCGCAGGTAGTCCTGCTGCGCGCGCACCGCCTCGGCCACCGGCGCGAACTCGCCGCGCCCGCCGTACACCTTGGCCTGCGGATGCCCCGCCGACAGCGGCGGCAACTCGTCCAGGGCGGCGATCCAGCGATCGATGCGCGGCGTGGGCCGGCCGTTGACCAGGCCGCCTTCGAGCCAGGCATGCGCCTTGTGGTGCACCAGGTCGCCCACCACCAGGTCGCCGGTGGCGTCGATGCGCACCGCCACCTGCTGCGTCGCCACGCCCGGGTTGCGCAGCGCGAACAGCGTCAGCGTCTCGCCCGACTTGAGCTTGAGCGTGTGCTGCGCGCCGCTGAAGCGCTGCTGGATGTCGGCGTAGGCCGGGTAGCTCTCCGGCGTGAAGGCCTTCATGGTCTGGGTCCAGAAGGCCTTTTTGTAGGCATGCACCGCCGGCAGCGCCTCGGCCACCCCGGCGCTGCTGATGGAGGCCACGCCCTGCTGGTGCAGCCAGGCCAGGCCGTTGAACTTGTCCGGGTTGGGGTGCGTGACGATGACGCGGGTGATGGGCGACTTCGTCTCCTGCCGCACCTGGCGCACCATGGCCTGCGTCAACTCGGGCACGAACTGGGTGTCGATCAGCACCACCTCCTGCCCGTCGTCGTAATAGAAGGTGTGGGTGTCGAAGCCCTTGGCGTCGGAGGTGAACACGCCCAGCCGGCCGGCCTGCGCCGCGCCGGCGGCCATCACCAGCGCCGCGGCCAGCGCCAGGCGTGGCAGCGCCCGCGCCGGGGTATACCGGTGGTTCATGGCAGTAAACAATAAAGTCATAACTTCCTCCTGGCGGCAGCGGTTTCAGCGTCTTGCCCTGAGTTGCATCAGGGTTTACGCAAATCTATAGAGGCATGCCCGCGCTGTAGACAGCCCAGGAGTGAACTGAGAGTCAACCCAGTGGAAACAATCGAGCCCCGTTTCGAATGGGCGATGGCCTTCCTGGCCGTGGCGGAGTGCGGCAGCTTCACGCGCGCCGCGGAGCAGATGGGCTGCTCCAAGGCCTACGTGAGCAAGCAGGTGGCGGCGCTGGAGCGGGCGCTGGGTGCCAAGCTGCTGCACCGCACGACGCGGCGGCTGCAGGCGACCGAGACCGGCGCCATGTACCTGGAGTACTGCCAACGCCTGCGCGAGACGCTGAGCGAGGCGGAGCGCGCGGTGTCGAACCTGCGCACGGAGGTGCGCGGCCGGGTGCGCATGAGCGTGCCCACCACTTTCGGCATGGAGTTCATGGCCGAGCTGCTGCTGGCGCTGCGGCAGGCCTACCCGGAGCTGGAGGTGGAGCTGGACCTGAGCACGCAGCAGCACGACCTGGTGGCCGAGGGCATCGACCTGGCGGTGCGCTTCACGCGCAGCCTGGACTCGCGGCTGATCGCCAAGCCGCTGGCGGTGCTGCACGACTGGGTGCTGGGCTCACCGGCCGCGCTGCGCCGCCACGGCACGCCGCGCCACCCGCGCGACCTGGCGCAGCTGCCCTGCCTGAGCAACAGCCACTTCAAGGGCGACGAGCAGTGGCTGTTCATGCGCGATGGCGAGCAGGAGGTGGTGGACGTGCGGCACTGGCTGCGCGTCAACAACTACCCGCTGATGAAGCGCCTGACGCTGCTGGGCGACGGCTTCGCCAAGCTGCCGGCCTTCCTGGTGCAGCGCGAGGTGGCCGCCGGCGAGTTGGTCAGGGTGCTGGCCGAGCATGAGCTGCCCTCGACGCCGGTGTATCTGGTCTTTCCCGACCAGCGCCCGCTGCCGCGCAAGGTGCGCGTGGCGGTGGATTTCGTGGCGGAGTGGTTCCGGCAGGGACGGTGCGAGGCGTTTTGAACGCCCCGCACCGCCAAGCCTCAGCCCAAATACCGCCGCTCCAGATGCTCACGCAGATGCACCGGGTCCAGCGCCCCGCCGCTGGCCCGCAAGGTCAATTCGGCGGTGGTCCAGCGGCTGGCGGATTGCCAGATGTTTTCGCGCAGCCAGTCGAATATCGGCCCGAATTCACCACGGGCGATTTCGGCATCCAGTTCCGGCCGCGCCTTGCGCAGCGACGCGAACCACTGCGCCGCGTACATCGCGCCCAGCGTGTAGCAGGGGAAGTAGCCGAAGGAGCCGTCGGTCCAGTGCACGTCCTGCATCGGGCCGTCGCGGTAGTTGCCGCGCGTGTCCAGGCCCAGCAGCGCCAGCATCTGCTCGTCCCACAGCGCCGGGATGTCGCCGACCTCGATCTCGCCCTCGATCAGCGCGCGCTCGATGCGCCAGCGCAGCAGCACATGCGCCGGGTAGGTCAGCTCGTCGGCATCCACGCGGATCAAGCCCGGCTCCACGCGCGTCACCAGCCGCTGCAGGTTCCGCACTTCGAAGGCCGGCTGCGCGCCGAAGGCTTCCGCCAGCCAGGGCGCCAGCAGCGCGACGAAACCCGGGTGCCGGCCGAGCTGCATCTCGAAACTCAGGCTCTGGCTTTCGTGGATCGCCATCGAGCGTGCCTGCGCCAGCGGCTGGCCCAGCCAGGGACGCGGCAGGTTCTGCTCGTAGCGGCCATGGCCGGTCTCGTGGATGGTGCCCATCAGGCTGGTGAGGAACTCGTCCTCGCGGTAGCGCGTGGTCAGCCGCACGTCCTCGGGCACGCCGCCGGAGAAGGGGTGTGCGCTCACGTCCAGCCGCCCGGCCTCGAAGTCGAAGCCCAGCAGCCGCATCACGCGCTCGCACAGCGTGCGCTGCGCCGCCACGCTGAAGGGGCCTTGGGGCTGGATCACGCGCTCGCTCGCCTGCTTCTCGCGCACGCGCGTCACCAGGTCGGGCAGCCAGGCCGAGAGGTTGCCGAACAGCCGCTCCAGCTCGGCGTTGCTCATGCCGGGCTCGTAGCGCTGCATCAGCGCGTCGTAGCGCGAGCAACCGAAATGTTGCGACAGCAGCTCGGCCTCCTCGCGCGCGATGCGCACCACCTCGCGCAGGTTCTCGGCGAAGCCGGGCCAGTCGTTGGCCGGGCGCTGGCTGCGCCAGGCATGCTCGCAGCGCGAGCCTGCGATCTGCCGCGCCTCCACCAGTTCGGCCGGCAGCGCGGTGGCGAGCTCGAACTCGCGCCGGATCTCGCGCAGGTTGG
Source organism: uncultured Azohydromonas sp. (assembly GCF_937926365.1). Taxonomy (GTDB): domain Bacteria; phylum Pseudomonadota; class Gammaproteobacteria; order Burkholderiales; family Burkholderiaceae_C; genus Azohydromonas. The sequence continues at coordinate 3,403 of NZ_CALAOH010000232.1, forward strand.
CGCGCTGCTCGTCGTCCAGCGGCTCCTGCTCGGCGCGCTCGATCTGTTCCCTGCGCGCCGGGTCGCAGCGCAGGCCGTGGGTGAGCACGCCCAGCTCGGCCAGCGCCGCCGCGCGCGCCTCGCTGCCCTTGGGCGGCATCACGGCCGCCTGGTCCCACCAGGCGATGGAAGAAAGATGGTCCAGGCGGTAGAGGCGCCGGTTGGCGGCGGCCAGGAGGTCGTAGGCGGGGGTCTTGCTGTTCATTGCGGCAGGGTACGGGAAGAAAGCCGGGGCAGGCCGCCCGGCGGCGGGCCTTGCAGATCGTGCAGCCGGCGCGAGAGCGGGCCGAAGCGGCGGCGGTACTGCGCGGGCGTGAGCCCCACGTGGCGCCGGAACAGGCGGCCGAAGAAGCTGGCGTCCTGGTAGCCCACTTCCAGCGCCACCGCCTCCACCGGCGCGTCGCCGGACTCCAGCATCTGCTTGGCCTCCTCCAGCCGCAGCGTGTGCACGTACTCCAGCGGCGTCATGCCGGTGGCCTGTGTGAAGCGGCGCTTGAAGGTGCGCTCGGCCAGGCCCGACAGCGCCACCATGTGCCCCACCGGCGACTCGCAGGCGTAGTTCATCGCCACCCAGGCCTGGCAGCGCGCCACCAGCGGGTCGGCCGCGCAGCCGCCGCGGGTGAGCGAGGCGTAGGCCACGGGCGGGGTCTGGCCCGGGTCCATCAGGTTGATGCGCGCCACGCGCATCGCCTCCTGCGGCCCGGCGAAGCGCGCGATCAGCGCCAGCACCAGCAGGTGCCAGGCCACGCCGCTGCCGGCCATGAGGATGCGCTCGCCCGCCGCCACCAGCCCGCGCTCCGGATGCCAGCGCGTGCGCGGATACAGCCGCCGCAGCGCGTCGCAGTAGGCCCAGTGCGAGGTGGCCTCCAGCCCGTCGAGCAGCCCGGTGCAGGCCAGCAGCACCGCGCCGGAGCAGGCGCTGGCCACCAGCGCGCCGGCCGCATGCGCCTCGCGCACCCAGCGCACTTCCGCGTCGTAGCGCTGCGCCACCGGTTCGCCCGGCGGCACGGCCAGGTCCGTGATGCACAGCACCTGCGGCGCCGGGCAGTCCGCCAGCGCCGCGTCGGGCGTGATGCGCACGCCGTTGGCGGCGGTGAAGGTTTCACAGTGCCGGCTCACCAGCAGCGGCCGGAAAGGCGACGTGGCTTCGGGCTCGCCGTGCAGCAGGCTCCAGTCGCGCCGGGTGCCGGCCAGGCAGTCGAAGAAACCGAACAGCGTGGAGGCGGTGCTGTCGGGCGTGGCCAGCAGGGCCACGGTGATCGGGGCCAGGGAGTCGGCCATGGCATGAACGTCCGCTTTGTTGCACGAATGCCTGCGGTGCCTGGGGGCGCTCGCGCGCACATTGGCGCCGTCGCCGGATTGTGAGCCCGCCCCCGGACCCGCGGCGCGTCACCCCGAAGCACGAAGGAGACCCTCCATGACGACCTTGCAAGACGCCACTGGCCATGCCCTCACCGGCGCCACGGCCGCCGCCCTGGACGCCTTCGAGCAGGCATCGCACGAACTGCGCTGCCTGACGGGCGACCCGGCCGCCAGCATCGAGCGCGCGCTGCAGGCCGCGCCCGAGATGACCATGGCCCATGCCTTCAAGGCGTGGGTGTATTTGCTGGGCACCGAGCCCGAAGGCCTGCCCGTGGCCCGCGCCGCCTGCGAGGCCGGCGCCGCGCTGCCGGGCACCGAGCGCGAGCGACTGCACCTGCAGGCTGCCGGGCTGCTCGCGCACGGGCGCTGGCACGAGGCCGCCCGCGCGCTGGAGGACCTGTCGCTGCGCTACCCGCGCGACGCCCTGGCGCTGCAGGCCGGGCATCAGGTGGATTTCTTCACCGGCGACTCGCGCATGCTGCGCGACCGCATCGCGCGCGCCCTGCCGGCGTGGGACGCCACGCTGCCCGGCTACCACGCCGTGCTGGGCATGCACGCCTTCGGGCTGGAGGAAACCGGCGACTACGCGCAGGCCGAGGCCCAGGGCAAGCGCGCCGTGGAGCTGCAGCCGCGCGACAGCTGGGCCTGGCACGCGGTGGCGCACACGCTGGAGATGCGCAACCGCCCGGCCGACGGCATCGCCTGGCTGGAGCCGAACTCGGCGAGTTGGGCGCTGGGCAGTTTCCTGGGCGTGCACAACTGGTGGCACCTGGCCCTCTTCCACCTGGAGCTGGACCACCACGACGAAGTGCTGCGCCTGTACGACGAGGCCATTGCCGGCTCGGGGCTGCCGCAGGTGCTGGACCTGATCGACGCCAGCGCCATGCTGTGGCGGCTGCAGTTGCGCGGGCTGGACGTGGGCGAGCGCTGGCAACCGCTGGCCGACCGCTGGGCCCCGCTGGTGCGCCAGAGCCTCTACGCCTTCAACGATCTACACGCGATGCTGGCCTTCACCGGCGCCGGCCGCGCGGACGAGCAGCGGCGGCTGCTGCAGGCACAGGACGCGGCGCTGGCGCTGGGTGATGACAACGCGGGCTTCCTCCGCGAGGTGGGCGGCGCGGCCACGCGCGCGGTGATGGCCTTCGGCGACGGCGACTACGCGCAGTGCGTCGCGCTGCTGCGCCCGGTGCGCCACCGCGCGCACCGCTTCGGCGGCAGCCACGCGCAGCGCGACCTGCTGGACCTGACGCTGGTCGAGGCGGCGCTGCGCGCGGGCGACCAGGCGCTGGCGCGCGGGCTGTGCGCCGAACGCATCGCCATGCGGCCGGCGAGCCCGCTGGCACACAGGCTCATGCGGCGGAGCGCGGCGGCCGGCCTCACGGCGTGAACCGCCCCGGAAACCACCACAGCAGCGCCGCCGTCATCACCAGGTAGCGGCCGAACTTCCCGATCGCCATGTAGAGCATGCAGGGCCAGAACGGGAGCTTCAGCCAGCCGGCGACGGCGCACAGCGGGTCGCCCACCACGGGCAGCCAGCTCAGCAGGCAGGCCTTGGGGCCGAAGCGCTCCAGCCAGCCCAGCACCCGGTGCTCGGTGGGCTTGTGGCGAGCGTGCTCCACGACCACTTCCGCGCCATAGCCCATCCACCAGCTGATGGCCCCGCCCAGCGTGTTGCCGGCGGTGGCCACCAGCACCGCGTGCCAGAACAGCGACGGCTCCAGCTTCACCAGCCCGAACACCGCCGGCTCCGAGCCCAGCGGCAGCAGCGTGGCCGACACCAGCGCCACGATGAACACCGTGCTCAGCCCGAACTCGGGCAGCGCCAGGGCCTCCAGGACCTTCTGCATCCACACTTCCATCGGCCCATTATGGGCAGCCCCCGAAGCGCCCCTGGTTGCCTTCTCGACCACCCCGGCAGGCCTGCGCCCGGTGCCGCGCCGCGCCGGCACCGGCGGGCGGGACGAGCGCCGCCGCTATACTCCTGCCTCCTTTTTCAGCACCTCCCCCCACCTGCCCCATGAAACTCGGAGCGATCACGCTGCCGAATACGCTGTTCGTCGCCCCTATGGCAGGTGTGACGGACCGCCCGTTCCGCCAGCTGTGCAAGCGGCTGGGCGCGGGCTACGCGGTCAGCGAGATGGTCACCTCCAAGCGGGAGCTGTGGAATTCGCTCAAGACCTCGCGCCGCGCCGACCACGCCGGCGAGGTCGAGCCCATCGCGGTGCAGATCGCCGGCGTGGACCCGGCGCAGATGGCCGAGGCCGCGCTCTACAACATCGACCGCGGCGCCCAGGTCATCGACATCAACATGGGCTGCCCGGCCAAGAAGGTGTGCAACGTCTGGGCCGGATCGGCGCTGATGCAGGACGAGCCGCTGGCCCTTGCGATCGTCGAAGCCGTGGTCGCTGCCTGCGCCCCGCGCAACGTGCCCGTGACGCTGAAGATGCGCACCGGCTGGTGCGAGGCCGAGAAGAACGCGCTGCGCCTGGCGCGCGCGGCCGAGAGCGCCGGCATCGCCATGCTCACCGTGCACGGCCGCACGCGCGAGCAGGGCTACAAGGGCCAGGCCGAGTACGACACGGTGGCCGCGGTCAAGGCGGCGCTCAACATCCCGGTGGTGGCCAACGGCGACATCGACTCGCCGCTCAAGGCCCGGCAGGTGCTGGACTACACGAAGGCCGACGCGCTGATGATCGGCCGCGCCGCGCAGGGGCGGCCGTGGATCTTCCGCGAGGTGGCGCACTACCTCGCCACCGGCGAGCTGCTGGCGCCGCCCACGGTGCGCGAGGTACGCGCCTGGCTGCTGGAGCACCTGCAGGACCACTACGGCCTCTACGGCGAATACAGCGGCGTGCGCAGCGCGCGCAAGCACATCGGCTGGGCCGTGCGCGCCCTGCCCGGCGGCGAGGACTTCCGCGCCCGCATGAACTTGATTGAGCGCTGCGAGCAGCAGTTGCAGGCCGTGGGCGAGTGGTTCGACGAGCTCGCCGCGCAGCACGAGCGCCTGCCGCTGGCGGCCAACGACGAACGACTCGAACTCTCCGCATGAGCAAGCAACAGATCGAGGCCACTGTCCGCGAGAGCCTGGAGGAGTACTTCCGGGACCTCGACGGCGCGCAGCCCCATTCCGTCCACGAAATGATCATCGCCATCGTCGAGAAGCCGCTGCTGGAGGTGGTGATGCAGCACGCCGCCGGCAACCAGAGCAAGGCCGCCGAGTGGCTGGGCATCAACCGCAACACGCTGCGGCGCAAGCTGCTGGAGCACAAGCTGCTGGGGTCGCCGTCCTCGCCGTCGTCCTCCAACTAAGACCCCGTTCGGGCTGAGCCTGTCGAAGCCCTGCCGCACCACCGGGCCGCAAGCCCTTCGACAAAAGCTCAGGGCGAACGGAAAACGTTTCCTCTTATCCCACTCCAATCATGACCACCGCCCTCATCTCCGTCTCCGACAAGACCGGCATCGTCGAATTCGCCCGTGAGCTGCACGCCGTCGGCGTGAAGCTGCTGTCCACCGGCGGCACCGCCAAGCTCCTGGCCGACGCGGGCCTGCCCGTCACCGAGGTGGCCGAAGTCACCGGATTCCCCGAGATGCTCGACGGCCGCGTCAAGACGCTGCACCCGCGCGTGCACGGCGGCCTGCTGGCCCGCCGCGACGTGCCGGCGCACATGGCGGCGCTCCAGGAGCACGGCATCGACACCATCGAGCTGCTGGTGGTGAACCTCTATCCGTTCGAGGCCACCGTGGCCAAGCCCGGCTGCACGCTGGAGGACGCGATCGAGAACATCGACATCGGCGGCCCGGCCATGGTGCGCTCCGCCGCCAAGAACTGGAACGACGTGGCGGTGCTCACCGACGCCTCGCAGTACGCCCAGGTGCTGGCCGAGCTCAAGGCCGACGGCAGGGTCAGCCGCGCCACGCGCTTCAAGCTGTCCGTGGACGCCTTCAACCGCATCTCGCAGTACGACGGCGCCATCAGCGACTACCTGTCCTCGCTGGAGCTGGGCGCGGAAGGGCAGCAGCCCAAGCAGAACCTCTTCCCCGGCCAGACCAACGGCCGCTTCATCAAGCTGCAGGACCTGCGCTACGGCGAGAACTCGCACCAGCAGGCCGCCTTCTACCGCGACCTCTACCCCGCGCCCGGCTCGCTGGCCACGGCCAAGCAGCTGCAGGGCAAGGAGCTCTCGTACAACAACATCGCCGACGCCGATGCGGCCTGGGAGTGCGTCAAGAGCTTCAGCGACGTCCCGGCCTGCGTGATCGTCAAGCACGCCAACCCCTGCGGCGTGGCGGTCGGCGCGGACGTGGCCGAGGCCTACGCCAAGGCCTTCAAGACCGACCCCACCTCGGCCTTCGGCGGCATCATCGCCTTCAACCGCCCGCTGGATAAGGCCGGCGCGGAGCTGGTGGCCAAGCAGTTCGTGGAGGTGCTGATCGCCCCGGGCTTCACCGAGGAGGCGCGCGCCGTGTTCGCGAGCAAGGTCAACACCCGGCTGCTGCACATCGACCTGCCCCCGGGCGGCGACAAGCCCTGGGACCAGGGCCTGAACTTCATGGACGCCAAGCGCGTGGGCAGCGGACTGCTGCTGCAGACCGCCGACAACCGCGACTTCGATCCGGCCGACCTCAAGGTCGTGACCAAGCTCAAGCCCACCGAGCAGCAGATGCAGGACCTGCTCTTCGCCTGGAAGGTGGCCAAGTTCGTCAAGAGCAACGCCATCGTGTTCTGCGGCGGCGGCATGACGCTGGGCGTGGGCGCGGGCCAGATGAGCCGCATCGACAGCGCGCGCATCGCCAGCATCAAGGCCGAGAACGCCAAGCTCACGCTGCAGGGCTCGGCCGTGGCCAGCGACGCCTTCTTCCCGTTCCGCGACGGCCTGGACGTGGTGGTGGATGCCGGCGCGGGCTGCGTGATCCAGCCCGGCGGCAGCGTGCGTGACGACGAGGTGATCGCCGCCGCCGACGAGCGCGGCATCGCGATGGTGTTCACCGGCACGCGCCACTTCCGTCACTGATCGGCTGATTCCGATTCGCCGTCGCAACCGAAAGACCCCGTCACACCCGCGCAGGCGGGTATCCACGAACACCGGGCAGCAGCCCGACCCGCGTGGATGCCCGCCTTCGCGGGCATGACGAGGGAATTGTCAGACCCCATGCGCATCCTCGGCATCGACCCCGGCCTGCAGACCACGGGCTTCGGCGTCATCGAGGCCGACGGCCCGCACCTGAGCTACGTCGCCAGCGGCACGATCCGCACCAAGGACGCCGCGCGCGGCGATCTGCCCGGGCGGCTGAAGATCATCTTCGAGGGTGTGCGCGAGGTGCAGTCGCGCTACGCGCCCACCTGCGCCGCCGTCGAGATCGTGTTCGTCAACGTCAATCCGCAGAGCACGCTGCTGCTGGGCCAGGCGCGCGGCGCGGCGCTGGCGGCGCTGGTGGCGGGCGACCTGCCGGTGTCGGAGTACACCGCGCTGCAAATGAAGAAGGCCATCGTGGGCAGCGGCCACGCGCGCAAGGAGCAGGTGCAGCACATGGTGATGCGTCTGCTGGGCCTGCCCTCCCCGCCCGGCCCCGACGCGGCCGACGCACTTGGCATCGCCATCGCGCATGCCCACGCCGGCACCTCGCTGGCGGCCATGGCCGGTGCGGGCGGCGCGCTGGAGCGGCGCCAGCACGCGCTGTATCGCAAGGGGCGGGCGTACTGAGCACCCTGCCCCGTTCGCCCTGAGCTTATCGAAGGGCCCGGTCCGAACGCGCTCCTCGCCGCTACGGCGTCCACCCGTAGCGCACGACGTGGAAGAACACCGGCGCGGCGAAGGTGATGGAGTCCAGCCGGTCCATGTAGCCGCCATGGCCGGCGATGGACTGGCCCCAGTCCTTGGCGCCCAGCGAGCGCTTCACCGCCGACATCACCAGCCCACCCAGCACGCCGCCGCGCCTGCGCTGCGCGCACCGGGCAACGGATGCGGGCGTCGTCATGGCAGGCCTCCTCCCTCGTTTTGTCGGGCTGGAAGCCATCGCAGGTGATGGCGGCGTGCCGGCGTCCTCCGGTTGCGTCCTCATCGGCATCGCTGCCGCGCGCCGCGGCGCCGGCTCAGCGCGGCGCCGCCAGATCCATGGTCCAGTACATGCGGTAGGTGCTGGCGCCGTTGCTGACGCAGGCCACGCCCACGTGCTTGAAGGCGGGCTTCATGAGGTTGGCGCAGTGGCCGGGGCTGGCCATCCAGCCGTCCACCACGACCTGCACGGTGCCGTAGCCCGCGGCGATGTTCTCGCCCCAGGTGCTCCAGGTGTAGCCGGCCTGCGTGATGCGCGTGCCGGCGTTGCTGCCATCGGAGCCGGTGTGGCTGAAGAAGTTGCGCGAGGCCATGTCCTTCGAGTGGCGCGCCGCGGCGCCTTGCAGCCTGTCGTTCCAGGTCAGCGCCGTGGTGGGCGCGAAGCTGCCGTAGCCGCCGCAACTCGCGCCACGGGCCCGGTACGCGTTGATGCGCTGCATCAATTCAGCCTGGAAGTTGCCCAGGCCACAGTTGCTGCCAGCCACCACGGCCATGGCGCTTTCCGTGGCAACTGCCGGGGTGATCTCGGCCAATGCCGCGGAGAGCGCCGCGTGCATCTCGACCACGGTTTCCGCGGAGGCCGAGGAACTGAGCGTGGCGGGGTTGCCGGACGCCGCTTCGTCGTCGGGCTCGCTGCCGCCGCAGGCGACCATGCCGAGAGCCATCAGCACGGCCGCCCCGGCGCCGAGCAGGCAAGTCATTGAGGATGAGGGGGAAGACGTCGTCATGGGCCGGCAGCATCGGGCCACCGGCTTTGGTCACGATTCAGGATGCAACCCGGTGCCTGCCCCCGCAACGTCCAGCCACAACCAGCGGCTGGAAGTCGCCCGCGCTGTGAACTATGTCCAACACCCGGAGCGCCGCTACAGCAGCAGCGCCAGCCGCTCCAGCGCGATGACGCCGAAGAAACCCAGGCCGGCCAGCACGGTCCATTTCACGATCACCAACCCGCGGCGGCGCCAGCGCACGTCGCGGGTGCCGATGTACATCGCGAAGCACAGCAGCCCGGCCACCAGCAGCAGCCCGAAGACGAGGCGGAAGATCAGCATGCGCGGTCGCGGGCGCCGGTCACCAGGCCCGCACGGGTTGCGTGAAGCCCTGCGGCGCCTGGCGCTCGTCCGCGAAGGTCACGATCTCCCAGGCCGACGGGTCGGCCAGCAGCGCGCGCAGCAGCTTGTTGTTCAGCGCGTGGCCGCTCTTGTAGGCGCTGTAGGCCGCCAGCAGCGGGTGCCCGGCGATGTAGAGGTCGCCCATGGCGTCGAGGATCTTGTGCTTGACGAACTCGTCGTCGTAGCGCAGCCCCTCGGCATTGAGCACGCGGGTGTCGTCCACGACGATGGCGTTGTCCATGCTGCCGCCCAGGCTCAGGCCGCGCGCGCGCATGGCGTCCACGTCCTTGGCGAAGCCGAAGGTGCGGGCGCGCGCGATGTCGCGCTGGTAGCGCCCGGAGCCCAGGTCGAACTCCACGCGCTGCCCGGTGGAGTCCACCGCCGGGTGGTTGAACTCGATCTCGAAGCTCAGCCGGTAGCCGTGGTAGGGCTCCAGCCGGGCCCACTTCAGCGCGGCGCCCTCGCCTTCGCGCACCTCCACCGGCTTGAGCACGCGGATGAAGCGCTTGGGCGCGTCCTGCTCCACCACGCCGGCGCTCTGCAGCAGGAACACGAAGCTCGCGGCCGAGCCGTCGAGGATCGGCACCTCCTCGTTGGTGATGTCGATCTGCAGGTTGTCGATGCCCAGCCCGCAGCAGGCCGACATCACGTGTTCGATGGTGTGCACCTTGGGCGCACCCGGGTCGCCGCCCGGGGAGATGGTCGAAGCCAGCCGCGTGTCGCACACCGCCTGCGCGTTGACCGGGATGTCCACCGGCACCGGCAGGTCGATGCGGCGGAACACGATGCCCGTGTCCGGCGCCGCGGGGCGCAGCGTGAGCTCGACCTTGTGACCGCCGTGCAGGCCCACGCCGACGGCGCGGGTGAGCGACTTGAGGGTGCGTTGCTTGAGCATGGCGCGAATTGTCCTTGAAGCCCGGTGGCCGGACGGTGCAGGGGCCAAGCAAAGAAAAGCAAAGAAGCGCGAAGCGGGCATGAAGCCACGAGGCCGCGAGCCCGAGGGAGCCGCCAAGCAAAAGGGCCGCCTCGCGGCGGCCCGGTTTGCAGGCAGGTTCAGGAGTGGAAAGCCTGGGACGCTCAGTCCGCCTGCTTGCGCAGGTAGGCCGGGATCTCGATCTCGTCCATGCCGTTGCTCGCCAACGCGTCCACCTTGGCCGCGGCGCTGCGGCCGTGACGCCAGACGCTGGGCACGGTGTAGTCGGCGTTGCCGGCGGCGCCACCGGCCGGGGCGGCCAGGTTGTTGAGCACGGGCAGGTTGTCGGTGCCGGTGCGGGCGTTGCTGTGCACCACGCTGATGGCGGCCTGCGCGCGCTTGCTCGGGCTCAGGCCGGTGGCGATGACGGTCACGCGCAGCCTGTCGCCCAGGCTCTCGTCGTAGGCGGTGCCGTAGATCACATGCGCGTCCTCCGCGGCGTAGCGGCGGATGGTGTTCATGGCGTTGCGCGACTCGGCCAGCTTGAAGGTGGCCTTGCTCGCGGCGATGAGCACCAGCACGCCACGCGCGCCGGAGAGGTCGATGCCTTCGAGCAGCGGGCAGGCCACGGCGGCGTCGGCGGCCTTGTTGGCGCGGTCCGGGCCGCTGGCGGTGGCCGTGCCCATCATGGCTTTGCCCGGCTCGCTCATGACGGTCTTGACGTCCTCGAAGTCGACGTTGACCAGGCCGGGGATGTGGATGATGTCGCTGATACCGCCCACGGCGTTGCGCAGCACGTCGTTGGCCTGCGCGAAGGCCTCGTCTTGCGTCACGTCGTCGCCGAGCGTCTCCAGCAGCTTCTCGTTGAGCACGACGATGAGGCTGTCCACGTTGGCTTCGAGCTCGTTGACGCCGGCGTCGGCCTGCTTCATGCGGCGCGCACCCTCGAATTCGAAGGGCTTGGTGACCACGCCCACGGTGAGGATGCCCATCTCCTTGGCCGCGCGCGCGATCACGGGCGCCGCGCCGGTGCCCGTGCCGCCGCCCATGCCGGCGGTGATGAAGACCATGTGCGCGCCTTCGAGCGTCTGCTTGATGCGGTCCACCGCCTCCTCGGCGGCGGCCTGGCCCTTGTCAGGGCGCCCGCCCGCCCCCAGCCCGCTCGTGCCGAGCTGGATGGTGTGCTGCGCCGCCGAGCGATTGAGTGCCTGCGCATCGGTGTTGGCGACCACGAACTCCACGCCTTGAACACCCTGGGCAATCATGTGGTCCACGGCGTTGCCGCCGCCTCCACCGACCCCGATCACGCGGATCTGGGTGCCCTGGTCGAATTCTTCGATCATCTCGATAGCCATGGTTTGCACCTCCTGATGTGCAATTGTTCCTAGGTTGACACAGCCGGGTTGCCTGCGATAGCCCAGCGTCAAAAATTCCCGAGAAACCAGTCGCGTGCGCGACCAAACATTGTTTTCACGCTACCGGCCTGCGCCGCGGCCTTGATGCCGCGTGCCCTGGCCAAGCGTGCCTCCTCCAGCAAACCCATCACGGTGGCCGACCGGGGGTTGGCCACCATGTCATGCAGGGCGCCGTGATAGGTCGGCAGCCCCTTGCGCACGGGTTTCAGAAAGATGTCTTCGCCCAACTCCACCATGCCCGGCATCACGGCGCTGCCGCCGGTGATGACGATGCCGCTGGAGAGCAATTCCTCGTAGCCGCTGTCGCGGATGACCTGGTGCACCAGCGAAAAGATCTCCTCCACGCGCGGCTCGATCACGCCGGCCAGCGCCTGGCGCGAGAGCATGCGCGGGCCGCGGTCGCCCAGGCCCGGCACCTCGACCTGCTCGGCCGGGTCCGCCAGCAGCTGCTTGGCCACGCCGAACTCGACCTTGATCTCCTCGGCGTCCTTGGTCGGCGTGCGCAGCGCCATGGCGATGTCGCTGGTGATGAGGTCGCCCGCGATCGGGATCACGGCCGTGTGGCGGATCGAGCCGCCGGTGAAGATGGCCACGTCGGTGGTGCCCGCACCGATGTCCACCAGCGCCACGCCCAGCGCGCGCTCGTCCTCGGTGAGCACCGCCGCGCTGGAAGCGCTGGGGTTGAGCATGAGCTGCTCCACCTCCAGCCCGCAGCGGCGCACGCACTTGACGATGTTCTCCGCCGCGCTCTGTGCGCCGGTAACGATGTGCACCTTCACTTCCAGGCGCCCGCCGCTCATGCCGATGGGCTCCTTGACCTCGTGGCCGTCGATCACGAACTCCTGCGGCTCGACCAGCAGCACCTTCTGGTCGTTGGGGATGTTGATGGCCTTGGCCGTCTCCACCACCCGCGCCACGTCCACCGGCGTGACCTCCTTGTCGCGCACGATCACCATGCCGGTGGAGTTCTGCCCGCGGATGTGGCTGCCGGTGATGCCGGTGTAGACGCGGCTGATCTTGCAGTCGGCCATCATCTCGGCCTCCTTGAGCGCCTGCTGGATGCTCTGCACGGTGGCGTCGATGTTGACCACCACGCCACGCTTGAGCCCATGCGAGGAGGCCACTCCCAGCCCCGCCACGCGAAGCTCCCCGCCGGGCAGCACCTCGGCCACCACCGCCATCACCTTGGCGGTGCCGATGTCCAGCCCGACCACCAGATCCTTGTATTCCTTGGCCATTGCCTGCCTGCCCTCTATTTGGATTTCTTCGCTGCCGTCGCGGACAGCGTGGTCGAGATGCCCTTCAACTTCACCACGTAGCCGTCCTTGTGGCGCAGGTCGGCATATTGCAGGGGCCGCTCGTAGTGGGCCGTGACCTGCGCCAGCGTGCGCACGAAGCGCTCGCTGCGCGCGGCGACGTCCACGTCGTTGCCGCGGCCCAGTTCCACGTGCGCGGCACCGCTGCCGCTGCCACCGACGTCCACGCTCCAGGAGCCGCGCGCGCTGAGCTTGAGCCGCCGGATGCCGCCCAGCGGCTCGAACACCGGCGCCAGCCGCGCGTGCATCCCCAGCATGCGCGCGGCGCCATCCTCGGGGCCTTCGAAGACGGGCAGACCCTCGTCCTCCACGTCGCCGACGTTGGCCTCGAAAATCTCGCCCTGCGTGCTCACGAGCCGGTCCCCACCTTCCTCGCCGCCGTCCCAGATCGCCGCGGCGCGATGCTCCAGCAGCCGCACCTCCAGCCGGTTGGGGAAGACCCGGTGCAGCACCGCCTGGCGCACCCAGGGCAGGGCCTCGAAGGCCTCGCGCGCGGACTGCAGGTCCAGCGTGAAGAAGTTGCCCCGCAGCTGCGGCACGGCCTCGTTGCGCAGCTGCACCGGGGTGCTGCGCTCGATCTCGCCTTCGACGCTGATCACGCGCAGCGCGAACAGCGGCAGCCGCGACGCCCAGTGCGCCGCCGCGGCCAACAGCCCCAGCACCACCAGCGTGTAGATCAGGCTGGCCACCGCGTTCGTGAGCCGCACGTCGGGCGGCAGCGGGACCATTGCTCGGGCAACCATGGTCGTGCGTCCCGTCCCCTTCAGCCCCGCGCGCCGCCGTCCAGCGCCGCCTGCGTCAGCAGCCGCAGGCACAACTGCTCGTAGCTGATGCCCGCGGCGCGCGCGGACATCGGCACCAGCGAGTGCCCGGTCATGCCCGGCGAGGTGTTCATCTCCAGCAGAAAGGGCTCGCCGTCGCTCTTGCGCAGCATCAGGTCGGCGCGGCCCCAGCCGCGGCAGCCCAGCACGCGGTACGCGCGCAGCACGATCTGCTGGATCCGGGCCTCCAGCGCGGCGTCCAGCCCGCTGGGCACGAGGTACTTCACCTCGTCGGTGAAGTACTTGTTGTTGTAGTCGTAGCCGGCGGCCGGCGGCACGATGCGGATCACGGGCAGCGCCTGCGCCGCGTCGCCCTCGCCCAGCACCGGGCAGGTCAGCTCCGCGCCTTCGATGAATTCCTCGCACAGCACCACGCTGTCGTGGTGCGCCGCGAGCTCCACCGCGGCGGCCAGCTGCGAGGCCTGCTCCACCTTGGTCATGCCGATGGAGCTGCCCTCGTGCGGCGGCTTGACGATCAGCGGCAGGCCCAGCTCGGCCACCACCGCCGCCAGCCGCTCGGGGCTGCAGTCCTGGCGCCGCAGCACCGCCTGGCGCGGCATGGGCAGCCCTTCGGCGCTCCACACGCGCTTGGTCATCACCTTGTCCATGGCGATGGCGCTGGCCATTACGCCCGAGCCGGTGTAGGGAATACCCAGCAGCTCCAGCGCGCCCTGCACCGTGCCGTCCTCGCCATGGCGCCCGTGCAGCGCGATGAAGCAGCGGCTGAAGCCCTCGCTCTTGAGCTCGGCCAGCGGCCGCTGACCCGGGTCGAAGGCGTGCGCGTCCACGCCCTGCGACAACAGCGCCTGCAGCACGCCGTTGCCCGACAGCAGCGAGATCTCGCGCTCGGCGGATTCGCCGCCCATGAGCACCGCCACCTTGCCCAGTGATTTCACGTTCATGTCCGCCCCTCCCTTGCCGATCTCATTCGCCGCGCGGCAGCATCTCGACCAGGCGCCCCGGCACCGCGCCGATGGAGCCCGCGCCCATGGAGATCACCACGTCGCCTTCGCGCACGAAGTCGGCGATGGCCTGCGGCAGCGCCCCCACGTCGTCCACGAACACCGGATCCACCTTGCCCGCCACGCGCAGCGCGCGCGCCAGGCTGCGGCCGTCGGCGGCCACGATCGGGCTCTCGCCCGCGGCATACACCTCGGTCAGCAGCACGGCGTCGGCCTGCCCCATGACCTTCACGAAGTCCTCGAAGCAGTCGCGCGTGCGCGTGTAGCGGTGCGGCTGGAAGGCCAGCACCAGGCGCCGTCCGGGGAAGGCGCCGCGCGCGGCCGACAGCACGGCGTCCATCTCCACCGGGTGGTGGCCGTAATCGTCGATGAGCGTGAAACGGCCCTGTGCGCCCAGCAAGTCGCCATAGCGCTGGAAGCGCCGGCCCACGCCACCGAACTTGGCCAGCGCCGCGGCGATGGGCGCGTCGGGAATCTCCAGCTCCGTCGCGATGGCGATGGCCGCCAGCGCGTTGCGCACGTTGTGCTCGCCGGGCAGGTTGAGCGTGATGCGCAGGTCCGGCAGCTTCTCGCCGTTGCGCCGGCGCACCGTGAAGCGCATCTGCCCGCCGGGCAGCGCCTGCACGTCCACCGCGCGCACCTGCGCGTCCTCACCCATGCCGTAGCTCACCACCGGGCGCGAGACCATCGGCATGATCGAGCGCACGCCGGGGTCGTCGCCGCACAGCACCGCCGCGCCGTAGAAAGGCATGCGGTGCAGGAACTCGACGAAGGCGCCCTTGAGCCGCGCGAAGTCGTGGCCGTAGGTGTCCATGTGGTCGGCGTCGATGTTGGTGACCACCGACAGCACCGGGCTGAGGTTGAGGAAGGAAGCATCGCTCTCGTCGGCCTCCACCACGATGTGCTCGCCCTTGCCCAGCGCCGAGTTGGCGCCGGCGCTGTTGAGCTTGCCGCCGATGACGAAAGTGGGGTCGAGCCCGGCCTCGGCCAGCACGCTGGTGACCAGCGAGGTGGTGGTGGTCTTGCCATGCGTGCCGGCGATGGCGATGCCGGCTTTCAATCGCATCAGCTCGGCCAGCATCAAGGCCCGCGGCACCACGGGCACGCGTTTCGCGCGCGCGGCAATGACCTCGGGGTTGTCGCCGCGCACGGCGGTGGAGGTCACCACCGCCTGGGCGCCCTGGATCTGCGCGGCCTCGTGGCCGATGAAGACGCGGATGCCCAGCTCCGCCAGGCGCCGCGTGGTGACGCTTTCGGACTGGTCCGAGCCCGAGACCACGTAGCCCAGGTTGTGCAGGATCTCGGCGATGCCGCTCATGCCGGCGCCGCCGATGCCGACGAAATGGATGTGCTTGACGGCGTGTTTCATGTCTTGACGAGCTTTTCGATGGTGTCGGCCACGCGCGCGGCGGCGCGCGGCCGGGCCAGGGCGCGGGCCTGCCGCGCCATGGCCAGCAGTTGCGGGCGCTCCAGCCCTGCCAGGCGCTGCGCCAGCGCCTGGGGGGAGAGCTCGGACTGCGGCAGGTGGATGGCGGCACCGTGCTGCGCCATGTAGGCAGCGTTGTCGCGCTGGTGGGAGGTGGTGCTGACGATCAGCGGCACCAGGATGCTGGCCACGCCCGCGGCACAGAGCTCGCTCACCGTCACCGCGCCGGCGCGGCACAGCACCACGTCGCAGTCCGCCAGGCGCTGGGCCATGTCGTCGATGAAGGGCAACAGCTCGGCCTGCACGCCGGCCTGGGCGTAGGCGGCGCGCACGCTGTCGATGTGGGCGGTGCCGGTCTGCTGCGTCACCAGCGGACGCTGCGCCGGGTCCATCAGCGCCAGCGCCGCGGGCAGCGTCTCGTTGAGCACCTTGGCGCCCAGGCTGCCGCCCACCACCAGCAGCCGCAGCGGCCCCTGGCGAGCGGCGAAGCGTGCTTCGGGCGCGGGCAGCGCCTCGATCTCGGCACGCACCGGGTTGCCGGTGACGGTGGCGTGCTTCACCTGCGTGGCGGCCTGGCCGTCGAAGCCGAAGGCCACGCCGTCGGCCACCGGCAGCAGCGCCTTGTTGCTCAGCAGCAGCGCCGCGTCGGCGTTGACCAGCACCAGCGGCTTGCCCAGCGCCGCGGCCATCATGCCGCCGGGGAAGCAGACGTAGCCGCCCATGCCCAGCACCGCATCGGCGCGCCGCCGGCGCAGGATGCCCAGGCATTCGATGAAGGCCTTGAGCAGCCGCATGCCGCCGGTGAGCGTGTGCACCAGCCCCTTGCCGCGCAGGCCGCTGAAGCCGATGCGGTCCAGCGTGATGCCCGAAGGCGGAACGAGCTTGTTCTCCATGCCCGCGGGCGTGCCCAGCCAGCTCACGCTCCAGCCGCGCTGCTGCATCTCGCGCGCCACGGCCAGGCCGGGGATCACGTGCCCGCCGGTGCCCGCCGCCATGATCACGAGGTGGCGGCTCATGCGCGGCCTCCCCGCATCAGCGCGCGGTTCTCGATGTCCACCCGCATCACCAGCGCCAGCGCCACGAGATTCATCAGGATGGCCGAGCCGCCGTAGCTCATGAGCGGCAGCGTCAGGCCCTTGGTGGGCAGCAGCCCCAGGTTCACGCCCATGTTGATGAAGGCCTGGCCGCCCATCCAGATGCCGACGCCCTGCGTCATCAGCCCGGCGAAGACGCGGTCCAGCGCGATGGCCTGGCGGCCGATGTGGAAGATGCGCCGCGTGAGCCAGAAGAAGGCGCACACCACGAACGCCACGCCCACGAAGCCCAGCTCCTCGCCCACCACCGCCAGCAGGAAGTCGGTGTGCGCCTCGGGCAGGTAGTGCAGCTTCTCCACGCTGTTGCCCAGGCCCTGGCCGGTGAGCTCACCGCGGCCCAGCGCGATGAGCGAGTGCGTGAGCTGGTAGGCCTTGCCCTGCGCGTACTCCGGGTTCCACGGGTCCAGGTAGGCAAAGATGCGCTGGCGACGGAATTCGCTGAACACGATCATCAGCACGAAGGCGCCCACCAGCACCGCCACGCTGAGGAAGAACATGCGGCCGTTGACGCCGCCCAGGAACAGGATGCCCAGCGCCACGGCGGCGATCACGATGAAGGCGCCCATGTCGGGCTCGGCCAGCAGCAGCACGCCGATCACGCCCAGCGCCACGGCCATCGGCAGCACCGCCTTGAAGAAGCGCTCCTTGATGTCCATCTTGCGCACCATGTAGCTCGCGGCGTACATGGCGATGCCGACCTTGGCCGCCTCGCTGGGCTGGAAGTTCATGATCCCCAGCGGGATCCAGCGCCGCGCGCCGTTGACCGACAGGCCCACGTGCGGGATCAGCACCACCACCAGGCCCACCAGCGAGCCCACGAACAGGTAGGGCGCCCACTTCTCCCACTGCGCCACCGGCACCTGCACCACCAGCAGCGCGGCCACGAAGCCGATGCCCAGCGCGGCCAGGTGCCGCACCAGGAAGTACGTGGGCGTGTAGCGCGCGAAGCGCGGGTTGTCGGGCAATGCCACGGTGGCCGAATAGACCATCACCAACCCCAGCGCCAGCAGCCCGATCGTGACCCACAGCAGGCCCTGGTCGAAGCCCGAGAGCCGCGCGGGCTGCGCCGGCGCGGTGCGCACGAAGTCGCGCACGGGCAACGAGTACTCGCGCGCCGCTGCGCGCGCTCCCCGCAGGCGGCTCAGCAGGGCCTTCACAGCGACTCCCCTCGCTCGGTGGCCAGCGCGGCCACCGCGGCCACGAACACTTCGGCGCGGTGCGCGTAGTTGCGGAACATGTCCAGGCTCGCGCAGGCCGGGCTCAGCAGCACGGCGTCGCCCTCGCGCGCCTGAGCGAAGCACCAGGCGGTGGCGTCCTCCAGGGTGTCGAAGCGCTGCATCGGCACCCCGGCGGCGGCCAGCGCCTCCTGCAGCGCCGGCGCGTCGCGGCCGATGAGGGCCACGCCGCGCGCGTAACGCGCCACGGGCTCGGCCAGCGGCGTGAAATCCTGGCCCTTGCCGTCGCCGCCCAGGATCACCAGCAGCTTGGCCGGGTCGCGGTCCGAGCCCAGGCCGTTGAGCGCGGCTACCGTGGCGCCGACGTTGGTGCCCTTGCTGTCGTCGAAGGCCTCCACGCCGCCGACCATGCCCACCGGCTCCACGCGGTGCGGCTCGCCGCGGTACTCGCGCAGGCCGTGCAGCATCGGGCCCATCGGGCAGCCGACGGCGCTGGCCAGCGCCAGCGCGGCCAGCGCGTTGGCGGCGTTGTGGCGGCCGCGGATGCGCAGCGCATCCGCCGGCATCAGGCGCTGCAGCCGGATCTCGGGCTGCTCGTCGCGGCGGCGGCGCGGGCCCACCGGCTGCTCGTCGCCTTGCGCGCGCACCAGCCAGGCCACCCCGCGCTCCTCGATCAGGCCGAAGTCGCCGGGAACGCGCGGCACATCCAGCCCGAAGCGCACGACGCGGCGCGAGACCACACGCGGACGCCCGCCGCGCACCGCGGCCTTGACCACCGTGGGCGGCGGCACCATGGCCTCCACCGCCGGGTCGTCGCGGTTGACGACCATCACCGCATCGCGGCCGTAGATGGCGGCCTTGGCGCGGGCGTAGGCCGCCATGTCGCCATGCCAGTCCAGGTGGTCCTGCGTCACGTTGAGCACCACCGCCGCATCGGGCTCGAAGCCCTGCACGCCATCGAGCTGGAAGCTGGAGAGCTCCAGCACCCAGGCCTCGGGCAGGTGCGAGAACACCGGCGCGGGCGGCGGTGGGGGCGGCAGCGACGGCGCATCGGGCGCGGACAGGTCCACGGCGGCGGACGCGGTGGCCTCGGCGGCGGCGCCCTCGCCGTCCTGCGCCGGTGCCGCGACGGTGGCCTCGGCCGTCTCGGCGGCGCCGGCGGCCTCGGCCCGCGGCTGCGGGAAGGTCTCCTGCGCCAGCGCCTGCGACAGCGTGTCCAGCAGCGTCGGACCGATGTTGCCGGCGGTGGCCACGCGCAGTTCGCAGCGGCGCAGCAGCAGCGAGGTCAACGAGGTGACGGTGGTCTTGCCGTTGGTGCCGGTGATGGCCACCACCCGCGGCGCGTAGCCGTGGCGCTCCTTGAGCGCGGCCAGCGCGCGCGCGAACAGGCCCAGCTCGCCCTCGATGCGCACGCCGATGGCGCGCGCGGCGGTGATCAGCGGTTCGATGCGCGCATCCTGCGGCGACAGCCCCGGGCTCTTGAGCAGCAGCTGCAGCCCCTGCAGCTGCTCCGCCGGCACCAGCTCGCCGCAGAACACGGGCACCTCGGGCCACTCGGCCCTGAGCGCCGCGGCCTGCGGCGGCTCGGCGCGCGAGTCCCAGACGCGCACCCGCGCGCCCTGCGCAGCGCACCAGCGCGCCATCGCCAGGCCCGAGTCGCCCAGGCCCAGCACCAGCACCTGCACGCCCTGCAGGTCAACCATGGGAGAAGTGGAAGCGGTGGAGCTCATGGCCGTGTCTCAGCGCAGCTTCAGCGTGGCCAGCCCCAGCAGGCACAGCAGCATGGTGATGATCCAGAACCGGATGACGACCTGCGTCTCCTTCCACCCGGACTTCTCGAAGTGGTGGTGCAGCGGCGCCATGAGGAAGATGCGCCGCCCCACGCCGAAGCGCTTCTTGGTGTACTTGAACCACGCCACCTGGGCCATGACCGACAGCGCCTCGACCACGAACACGCCGCCCATGACCGCCAGCACGATCTCCTGGCGCGTGATCACGGCGATGGTGCCCAGCGCCCCGCCCAGCGCCAGCGCGCCCACGTCGCCCATGAACACCTCGGCCGGGTGCGCGTTGAACCACAGGAAGGCCAGCCCCGCCCCGGCCATGGCCGAGGTGAACACCAGCAGCTCGCCGGCGCCGGGGATGTAGGGGAACAGCAGGTAGCGGCTGTACACCGCGCTGCCCGTGACATAGGCGAACACGCCCAGCGACGCGCCCACCATCACCACCGGCATGATCGCCAGCCCGTCCAGGCCGTCGGTGAGGTTCACCGCGTTGGAGGCGCCCACGATCACCACGTAGGTCAGCGCGATGAAGCCGAACACCCCCAGCGGGTAGCTCACGCTCTTGAAGAAGGGCACGATCAGGTCGGCCTTGGGCGGCAGATCGTTGGAGAAGCCGCTGCCCACCCAGCGCATGAACAGCTCGATCACGCGCATCGCCGAGGTCTCGCTGACGCTGAAGGCCAGGTACAGCGCCGCCACCAGCCCGATCACGGACTGCCAGAAGTACTTCTCGCGCGAGCGCATGCCCTCCGGGTCCTTGCGCACCACCTTGCGCCAGTCATCGACCCAGCCGATGGCACCGAAGCCGAAGGTGACGATCATCACGATCCACACGAAGCGGTTGGCCCAGTCGAACCACAGCAGCGTGGACACGGCGATGCCCAGCAGGATCAGCACGCCGCCCATGGTGGGCGTGCCGCTCTTGACCATGTGCGCCGCGACGCCGTACTCGCGGATGGGCTGGCCGATCTTGAGCTCGGCGAGCTTGCGGATGACCAGCGGGCCGAAGCCGATGCCGATGAGCAGCGCCGTCATCGCCGCCAGCAGCGCGCGCAGCGTCAGGTACTGGAACACGCGCAGGAAACCCAGGCGCTCCGGATACAGCTCGGCCAGCCATTGCGTGAGCAGGAGCAGCATCAGCGCACCTCCCCCAGCAGCGGCAGCACGCGCTCCATGCGCATGAAGCGCGAGCCCTTCACCAGCACCGAAGCGGCCTCGCCCAGCTGCGGCAGCGCCGCGGCGAGCTCGTCCACCGTGGCGAAGTGGCGCGCGCCGGCGCCATAGGCCTCGGCCGCGTGCGCGCACAGCGTGCCCGCGCACCAGAAGGTCTCGATGCCGCGCTGCGCCGCCAGCGCGCCCACCTCGCGGTGGAAGGCCGGCCCCTGCTCGCCCACCTCGCCCATGTCGCCCAACAGCAGCGCCCGCGGCGCGGGCAGCGCGGCCAGCACCTCGATGGCGGCGCGCACGGAGTCGGGGTTGGCGTTGTAGCTGTCGTCCACCAGCGGCAACTCGCGGCCGCCGCGCAGCAGCTTCTTCAATTGCGAGCGGCCGGCCACCGGCTGGAAGGCCTCCAGCCCCTGCACCACCGCCGCCAGCGGCGCGCCCGCGGCCAGCGCGCAGGCCGCAGCGGCCAGCGCGTTGCGCACGTTGTGCTCGCCGGGCATGCGCAGCACGAGGCGCGCCGAGCCCAGCGGCGTGTCCAGCGCCACCGACCAGTGGTCGCTCAGCCACTGCGCCTGGCCCTGCACCTCGCCGCCCGGGCCGAAGCGCAGCACGCGCCGCGCGCCGGCCAGCTCGGCCCACAGGCCGCTGAAGGCGTCGTCGGCCGGGAACACCGCGCAGCCGTCGGCGCCCAGCGCCTGGATCACGCTGCCGTTCTCGCGCGCCACCGCCTCCACCGAGGCCATGAACTCCTGGTGCTCGCGCTGCGCGTTGTTGACCAGCGCCACCGTCGGCTGTGCGATGCGCGCGAGCTCGGCGATCTCGCCGGGGTGGTTCATGCCCAGCTCGGCCACGGCCGCCTGGTGGCCGGGGCGCAGCCGCAGCAGCGTCAGCGGCAGCCCGATGTGGTTGTTGAAGTTGCCCGCCGTGGCCAGCGCCGCATCGGCGAGCCAGGCCCGCAGGATGGCCGCCGCCATCTGCGTGACGGTGGTCTTGCCGTTGCTGCCGGTGACGGCGATCAGCGGCAGCGCGGCGAAACGCGCGCGCCAGCCGGCGGCCAGCGTCTGCAGCGCCGCCAGGGTGTCGTCCACCAGCAGCCCGGGCAAACCGGCCTCGGCCAGGCCGCGCTGGGCGATGGCCGCCACGGCGCCGGCGCCGCGCGCGGCGCCCAGGTGGTCATGGCCGTCGAAGCGCTCGCCGCGCAGCGCGACGAACAGGTCGCCCGGCTGCAGGCTGCGCGTGTCGGTGTGCACGCGCGAAAGCGCCGTGTCCGGCGCACCCACCAGGGTGGAGCCGGGCAGCAGCGCCTGGGCCTCGCGCAAGGTCAGCATCGTCATGCGCGCCTCCCGTGGAGGGCGCTCGACGCCGCAACGCGGCCGTGCCGCGCTGCCGAAGTCAAATGGAAAGCAGTTGGATGAGTCATGGCTGCGCCTTTCGCGTCCGCAACGCGTTCAGCGCCTCGTCGATATCGGAGAAGGGCAGCTTGCGGCCGCCGATGTCCTGGTAGTCCTCGTGTCCCTTGCCGGCGATGAGCAGCACGTCGGCGGGGTCGGCCGAGCGCACCGCGTCGAGGATGGCCTCACGGCGATCCTCGATGACCGCGGCCTGGGCCCCGTGGGGAAGCCCGGCTGCGATCTGCGCCAGGATGGCCCCCGGCGGCTCGGACCGCGGATTGTCGCTTGTCAGCACCACGTCATCCGCAAGACGTTGTGCGATCGCGCCCATCAGCGGGCGCTTCGTGGCGTCCCGGTCGCCCCCGCAACCGAACACGCACCACAGCCGCCCGCCGCGCGCGCGCGCCAGCGGCCGCAGCGCGGTGAGCGCCTTTTCCAGCGCATCGGGCGTGTGGGCGTAGTCCACCACCACCTCCGGCGCCTGGGCGCCGGTTTCGGCGCGCACCTGCTGCATGCGCCCCGGCACGGGCGTGAGCAGCGGCACCACGGCCGCGGCTTCGGCCATCGGCACGCCCAGCGCGCGCAACGCGCCCAGCACCGCCAGCAGGTTGCTGGCGTTGTAGTCGCCGATGAGGCGGCTGCGCACGGCGTGCGAGCGCCCTCCTTCGTACAGGTCGAAGGCCAGGCCGCCGTTCTCGTAGCGCAGGCCCTCGGCACGCAGCCGCGCGGGCTGCTGCAGCGAGTACGTCCAGAGCTCGAGATCGCCGCGCGCGGCCAGTTCCTGCGCCAGCACCGAGCCCTGCGGGTCGTCGAGGTTGATGGCCGCGGCACGCAGCCCCGGCCAGTCGAAGAGCGCGCGCTTGCAGTCCCAGTAGGCCTGCATGTCGCCGTGGAAGTCGAGGTGGTCGCGCGTGAAGTTGGTGAACTGCGCCACCGCGATGCGCGCGCCGGCCAGGCGCTGCTCCACCAGCCCGATGGAGGAGGCTTCCAGCGCGCAGGCCTGGAAGCCCGCGTCCGCGAAGCGGCGCAGCGCCGCGTGGAAGCTCACCGGGTCGGGCGTGGTCAGGCCCGTGAACTCGATGGCCGCGCCCTCGCGCGTGCCCGCGCGCGGCGGCTCGCCGATGCCCAGCGTGCCCACCAGGCCGCAGCGCCGCGACAGCGCGGTGAGCGCCTGCGCGGTCCACCAGCTCGTGGAGGTCTTGCCGTTGGTGCCGGTGGCGGCGATCAGCTCCAGCGCCGCGCCGGGCGTGCCGAAAAAGGAGGCGGCCACCAGGCCCGCGGCCGCCTTGAGCCCGGGCAGTGCCGCGATGCGTGCGTCGTCGAAGCCGAAGGCCTCGACGCCCTCGGCGGCCACGAGGCAGGCGCCGGCGCCGGCTTCCAGCGCGCCGGCCACGAAGCGGCGCGCGTCGTGCGCCGCGCCCGGCCAAGCCATGAAGGCGTCGCCCGGGCGTACTTGTCGGCTGTCGCTGCGCAGCGTGCCCGTGGCGCGCTCGCGCAGCCACCGCGCGGCCGCGTCGGCGTCGGCCAGCTCAGTCACTGCCATCGCTTCCCCCTCCCTGGCGGCGTGCGCGGGTGCGCCGTCACCTTGCAATCGTCCGTTGCGGGCGCAGCGGCCCGGTGCATCCATGCGGCGGCCATCAGAAGCTCTCCGGCTCGGCCGGCACGGCCTTGGTGACGATCTGGGGCTTGACCTCCAGGTCGGGCTCGATGTTCTTCAGCCGCAGCGTGTGTTGCACCACCTGGCTGAACACCGGGGCGGCCACCGTGCCGCCGAAGTACTTGCCGGCACTGGGCTCGTCCACCATCACCGCCACGATCACGCGCGGCTTGTCCACGGGCGCCAGGCCCACGAACCAGGAGCGGTACTTGTTGCTGGCGTAACCGCCGCCTTCCTGCTTGTGCGCGGTGCCGCTCTTGCCGCCCACCGAGTAGCCGATGGTCTGAGCCAGCGGGCCGGTGCCGCCCGGGCCGGCGGCCATCTGCAGCATCTTGCGCACTTCCCTCGCAGTCTCAGGCTTGAACACGCGCAGCCCCGGCGGCGGCATGTCCTGCTTGAACATCGACACCGGCACCACCTCGCCGTCGCGCGCGAACGCGGTGTAGGCCTGCGCGATCTGCAGCAGCGAGGCCGACAGACCATAGCCGTAGGACATGGTCGCCTGCTCGATGGGCTTCCAGGTCTTCCACGGACGCAGCCGCCCGGTGACGGTGCCGGGGAACTTGAGCTGCGGCTTGTGGCCGAAGCCCAGGTTGGAATAGAGCTCCCACATCTCGCGCGGGGGCATCTGCATCGCCAGCCGCGCCGCGCCGACGTTGCTGGACTTTTGGATCACCTCGGCCACCGTGAGCACCGGGTGCGAATGCGCGTCGCGGATGGTGCGCCCGCCGATGACCAGGCTGCCTGCGGCGGTGACCACGGGCGTGTCGGCGCGCACGCGCCCGGTTTCCAGGGCCTGCGCGGCGATGAAGGGCTTCATCGTCGAGCCGGGCTCGAAGGTGTCGGTGAGCGCGCGGTTGCGCAGCTGGTTGCCGGTGAGCTTGCCGCGATCACCCGGGTCGTAGCTGGGGTAGTTGGCCAGCGCCAGCACCTCGCCCGTCTCCACGTCGAGCACGACCACGCTGCCGGCCTTGGCCTTGTGCTCGGCCACCGCGTCGCGGATGCGCTGGTAGGCGAAGAACTGCACCTTGGCGTCGATGGACAGCGCGATGTCGCGCCCGTCGATGGGATCGAGCTGCTGGCCCACGTCCTCGATCACGCGGCCGAGCCGGTCCTTGACCACCTCGCGCGAGCCGTCCTTGCCCTGCAGCTCGCGCTGGAAGGCCAGCTCGATGCCCTCCTGCCCGGTCTGCTCCACGCCCGTGAAGCCCACCACGTGCGCGGCGGCCTCGCCCTCGGGGTAGCGGCGCTTGAACTCCGAGACCTGGTGCACGCCCTTGAGGTTGAGCGCCTTGACCTTGGCCCAGGTCTCGTCCTCGACCTGTCGGCGCAGCCACACGAAATTGGGGTTGTCCTGCAGCCGCTTCTCCAGGTCGGCCGGGTTCATGCCCAGCGCCCGCGCCAGTTCCGCGCGCTGCGCCGGGGTGGAGTCGGGGTTGAGATCCTTGGGGATGGCCCACACCGAGGGCGCGGCCACGCTGGTGGCCAGCAGCGCGCCGTTGCGGTCGAGGATGCGGCCGCGGCTGGCGGGCATCTGCAGCGTGTGCACGTAGCGCTTCTCGCCCTGCTGCTGGAAGAAGTCGGTGCCGATGACCTGCACGTAGGCCGCGCGCGCCAGCAGCGCCGTGAAGCCGATGCCCACCATCGCCACCAGCAGCCGCGAGCGCCACGGCGGCGTCTTGGACGCCAGCAGCGGGCTGGTGGCGTAGTTGACGCTGCGCACGCTCCCGCCGCCGGCGCGCGGGTTGAGCGCGCTCATCGCCGCACCTCTGACGCCGCGGCGTCCACGTAGAAGGTCACGGCCGGCGTGGCCGTGCGCATGGACAGCCGCTCGCGCGCGACCTGTTCCACGCGCCCGGAGGTGGCCTGCGCCTCGCGCTCGGCCTGCAGCCGCTTGAAGTCGCGCTCGTGCTGGCGCTCCTCGGTGCGGGCGCGGTCCAGCGCCGTGAACAGCTGGCGCCCTTCATAGGTGATCTTCACCATGTACATGCAGCTGCCCACCAGTGCGGCCAGCAGCACGAAGTTCAGCCGCGTCATCGGCCCCTCCCCGCGGCCGGCGCCGTGCGCGCGCCACGCGCGGCGCCGGGCTGCAGCGGCACGCCGGCCTCGAACGGCACCTCGGTGCGCTCGGCC
>NZ_CALAOH010000233.1 GCF_937926365.1 uncultured Azohydromonas sp.
CGTTATGCCTTCCCGGCGGAGATCGGGCCTGTGAAGCGGGGTGTGCCCACGGCGTATGGCGCGGAACCGCTTGTCAGCCTGTTGCACAGCGAGGGCGACCCACCCGTCTGGGCGCATCCCCAAGGCAATGCGCGGGGCCCATCGATCTCCCCGATCTATCGCACGGCGCCCCAGGCAGCCTTGGCGGACCCGGCCTTGCATCGCCTCCTGGCGCTACTCGATGCCTTGCGTATGGGGCGGGCCCGCGAGCGGGAGCTTGCGGCAAACCTGTTGGCCGATGCTCTGAAGCCTCACGATGCCGCGGCCTGACCCCAATCTTCCCCACCTCCAGGCGATCGCACTCGCCTTGGGCGATCTGTGCGAGCAGGTTGTGTTTGTAGGGGGTTCCACGGCCGGACTGCTGCTTACCGACCCATTTGTGGAAGGAATCCGTCCCACCATGGACGTGGATGCCATCGTCCATGCCGAAACACTCCCGCAGTTCTATCGCGTGGAAGAACAGCTGGAGCAGCGCGGGTTCGTCCGTGATGCCGCCAGTGGAGTCATCTGCCGCTGGCTGCACCGCGAGTCGGGCGTTCTATTCGACCTCATGCCTACTGCTGGCGCCGTCCTCGGCTTTACCAATCGCTGGTATGAGGAGGCACTCTCAACGGCCTCCCCGTTTGAGCTGGGTAACGGAATAACCATCCGGCTCGTCTCCGCGCCCGCATTTGTCGCCACCAAGCTTGAGGCTTTCATGAGTCGCGGCAAAGGCGACTTCCTGGCGAGCCACGATCTGGAGGACGTAATCCAGGTCGTGGATGGCCGCCCCGAACTCGTGGAGGAGCTCGCCGCTGCCTCGGAACCGCTCAGGCGGGCGGTGGGGCAAACGTTCGCCGGGCTGCTGGCGAATGACGATTTCAACAACAGCCTGCCGGGCCTGGTCGAAGACCCGGATCGGGCAGATGTAGTCCGCGAGCGCCTGCAGCAGATGGCGCTCCATGCAATTACCAGGAACACCTGAATCATGCCACTGACGTTACCCCAGCTTGAGCGCCACCTCTTCAAAGCCGCCGACATCCTGCGCGGCAAGATGGATGCCTCCGAGTTCAAGGAATACATCTTCGGGATGCTGTTCCTCAAGCGCTGCTCGGACGTCTTCGAACAACGCCGCGAGGAAGTCATCCAGCTCGAACTGACCAACGGTAAGACCGAAGCCGAAGCCCGGGCGTTCGCAGAAAACCGGAACTGGTACAAGAAGGATTCATTCTGGGTGCCCCCGCATTCGCGTTACGACTACCTGCTCAACGAGGCTCACCAGAACGTCGGCGACTACCTCAACAAGGCGCTGGCGGGTATCGAGAGTGTCAACGCCAGCCTCGACGGGGTGCTGGAGCACATCGACTTCACCCGCAAGGTCGGCCAGAGCAAGATCCCCGACATCAAGCTGCGCCAGCTGATCACGCACTTCGGCACCTACCGGCTGCGCAACGAGGACTTCGAGTTCCCCGACCTGCTGGGCGCCGCCTACGAATACCTGATCGGCGAGTTTGCCGACTCGGCCGGCAAGAAGGGTGGCGAGTTCTACACGCCACGTTCGGTGGTGCGGATGATGGTTCAGCTCATCAAGCCGCAGCAACATCACGATATCTATGACCCATGTGTTGGGTCCGGCGGCATGTTGATCCTGTCCAAGGAATACATCGATGAGCACGGAGGTGATGGCCGCAAGGCCAACCTCTTCGGCCAGGAGTTCAACGGCACGGTGTGGTCCATCGCCAAGATGAACATGCTGCTGCACGGCATCAGCACCGCCGACCTGCAGAACGAGGACACCCTCGCCGATCCCAGACATATCGAGAATGGAGAGCTGAGGCGCTTCGACCGCGTGCTCACCAATCCCCCCTTCTCGATCAACTGGGGCAACACCGAGAAGAACGCCGACGGCACGCCCGCCTGGGCGCCGAAGTTCCCCGAGCGCTTCCGCTTCGGCCAGGTGCCGCTGGGCGCCAAGAAGGCCGATCTGATGTTCCTGCAGCACATGATCGCCGTCACCCGCGACGGCGGCATGATCGCCACCGTCATGCCGCACGGCGTGCTGTTCCGTGGCGGCGAGGAAAAGACCATCCGCGCCGGCATCATCGAGGAAGACCTGCTCGAAGCGGTGATCGGCCTTGCCCCCAACCTCTTCTACGGCACCGGCATCCCCGCCTGCATCCTGGTGCTGCGCCAGCAGGTGCAGAACGGCGCGCAGCGCGTCAGCGGCAAGCCGAAGGAACGCCAGGGCAAGGTGCTGTTCATCAATGCCGACCGCGAGTACTTCGAAGGCCGGGCGCAGAACTTCCTGCTGCCCGAGCACATCGAGAAGATCGTCACCACCTTCGACGAATTCAAGGAAGTGCCCGGCTTTTCGGCCATCGTCGACAACGCCACGCTCAAGGCCAACGACTACAACCTCAACATCCGCCGCTACGCCGACAACGCCCCACCGCCCGAGCCGCACGACGTGCGCGCGCATCTGGTCGGTGGCGTGCCCAAGGCCGAAGTGGCCGACAAGGCCGCGCTGTTCCAGGCCCACGGGCTGGACCCGCTGGATCTGTTCGTCGAGCGCGATGCGAAGTACTTCGACTTCAAGCCCGGGCTGACCAGGCGCCAGGACCTCAAGCCCGCCATCGAAGGCAACGCCGGCATCAATGCCAAGGAAGCCGCCATCCGTGAAGCCTTCGAGCAATGGTGGCAGGCGCACAGCGGCCGCATCACGGCACTGGCCGGTCAGATGGACAACCCCGCCAGTCTCGTCGCCCTGCGCAACGACCTGCTGGCCAGCTTCAGCCAGAGCCTGGAGGCCATCGGCCTGCTCGACCCCTTCCAGGTGCGCGGCATCGTCGCCGGCTTCTGGGTCCAGACCAAGTACGACTTCCTCACCCTGATGGCGCGTGGCGCCAAGGGCGTGGCCGATGCCTGGCGCACCAGCATCGTCACCGCGCTGGAAGACAAGGCCAGCAAGGAAAGCCCGCTGGAGCACAAGCTGGTCAAGTTCCTGATGGGCGACTTCGTGGAGGCCATCAACGAACTGGAGGCCAGGAAGGCCGAGCTGGACAGCCAGATCAAGGCGGCTGATCCCAAGTCCGCGAAGGATGCCGACGGCGAGGATGGCGAAGCTGCCGAAGCGGAGGATGATGCCGACGACGAGAACGCCGTCGACGAAGCCCAGCTGAAGGCCTGGAAGAAGGAGCTCGCCGCCGTGAAGAAGGCCCTGAAGGCCAAGAAGGACAGCTTTGCGGCGCACATCAACGCCGCCGTCGATGGCCTGTCACCCGAGCAGGCCGCCGAGCTGCTGCTGACCATCCTGCACGACGACATGCGCGCCATCGTCGAGCGCTACATCGCCGCCCAGCGCAAGGCCATCGTCGCCGCGTTCGAGAACTGGTGGGACAAGTACCGGGTGACGCTGACCGAGATCGAGGGCAAGCGCGATGCGGCGGCGAAGGCGCTGGAGGGATTTTTCAAGGGGTTGGGGTATGTCTGAGAAGGCCTACACTCCTCGCCCGCTCCGTACCGCTGTCAGTGATCACGTCGGAGGCGGCACGCCGCCTCGGCAAGTGCCTTCATATTGGAAGGGGAACATCCCTTGGGCATCTGTAAAGGACTTTCCAGAACAAGCGGGAGTCATCACGGATACTCAAGAGCACATTTCGCTTGCAGGCCTGAATGCCAGTGCGAGCAATGTGATTCCTGCAGGTACGCCATTAGTCTGCACGCGCATGGCGGTCGGACGTGCCGCTATGCCATCCGTACCCATTGCAATCAATCAGGATGTGAAGGCTCTTTTCCTAGCAGCAGGCGTGTCGGTCGCCTATCTGCTCAAGCTGCTGCAGTTCGTTCAACCAAGAGCCGAAGCACTGGCCGTGGGTTCGACGGTCAAAGGCATTCGGATTCAGGATTACTTGAATATCGACGTACCGATCGCCGAGACGAATGCGCAACCGATAATTGCGGCTGTTCTCGACACCCTCGACACCGCCATCCACGAAACCGAGGCGATCATCGCCAAGCT
>NZ_CALAOH010000234.1 GCF_937926365.1 uncultured Azohydromonas sp.
CACCGCGCAGGAGTTGGAGCGTGATGTTTGTCATATCTTGGACAACTTCGGGACATTCTACAAAATGGCATTCTGAGTTAAATAATTTATTGTGGATGACTTAATCCGGACTCTCTTCGAGAGAGTCGCCCCAATTGGCTCCTATGGAAACTTTCTCCTTCAAAGTTGCAGTGCAGATGAAAACCAGCTGGCGCAAGACCGTTCCACGCCCAGTTTCACTGGCGCACTGCCAAGAGCTGAAGCCGACCTTGGTTGCACAACGACAGGTGGATTGCGCACCGGTTGGCCAGATCCGCTGCACTTGGCGCTGCAAAAACTTCGGTCGAATTTATGAATGCAGCGCCCGTACAATTACAGCGGATCCGCCGACAAACAGTAGAGACAGTACAAGCTTTCGGATTCGGTGAGGCGCAACTCTGCGCCTCAACGCTGAGCCGGCAAAAACACCTGCAATGCAGAAAGGGGAAAGCGACAAGATGCTCAAGAGCAACGTGCTGTCGGACAGTAGGCCAGTCGCACCAAAAACGGCAGTGCGCAACAAGGCACTGATCAGTATCACGACAGCAATGGTGGCACGAAAGCTGGCCATGTCGGTAATCCTGCGGACCAAGTAAATGGTGTAGATCGGTCCACCTGTGCCAAACGCTGAACCAAATATGCCACCGATCACACCTGATGGAATGCTCCATCCAGCGCTGGCTTGATTTGTCTGTCCATCAGTTGAACGCAGACTCCAAACGGCATTGCAGATCACAAACACTCCCAGGCACAGTAGCAGGGGTTTTGTATCCATATAACTCAGGGCTGCTGCTCCTAGAATAACGCCGACCACCATGCACGGTACCAGGCTCAGCAATTCCGGAAAAACCACATTGCGCCAGCTGCGGCTGCCGACCATCAGCGTGGCCGCCAAGTCCAGCAACAGCATCAGCGGCACCGCATGCGCCAATGGCTTGAACTGGACAAGCGCGGGCATCGCGACCATTGCTGCACCAAAGCCTGTCATTCCAAAGACCGTGTACGCACCTGTTATGGTCAAGGCCGTCAATAAAAAACTCATGACGTGAAAATCCAAGGAGACCGCCTGCAGTCTTGCGTCCACACGGAATATTTGCCTGCTGGCTGCTGAGAGTCAAACATGAAATTCAATCCGGACTGGAAGGCCTATTGAGGCAACTGACGGTCAAGTCAGAGGCTCATGGTTTTGTGGTTTGAATTTTGAGGATGGAGCATGAGGCTATGGACACTCGAACTGCCGATGGACAGTTGGCAGGGCATGGGAAGCGCTGACTGCCGAGATTTGAAAAAGGCCCATTTGCCGAGAGCACCGCACTTGGCAGAGAACGCAAGGAAGCGCCAATTCGTCGCGGGCTCATGGGGCCTTTGTCAAGAGATGTGCAAGGCTCGATCGCTCAGTTGGCGTTGATCTTTCGTTTGGCAATCAACTCCTTCCAGCGGGCAGACTCGCTGGTAATGTCGGTTTTCATGGCATCCGGGCCGGTGACCGAAAGCGTCATCCCTTGTTCAGCGAGATAGCGCTTCATTCCGGGTTGCTCCGATGCCTGCTGCACATCGGCATAAATCTTGTCGATAAGGCTCTTTGGCGTTCCAGTCGGTGCTGTCAGTCCGAACCACCCGATGAATTCGAATCCCGACAGCCCGGACTCGGCCGCGGTCGGCACTTCTGGCAAGAGTGCTGAACGCTCCTTCCCGGTCACCGCCAAGGCGCGCAGCCGTCCGCCTTTGAGCAAGGGAGAGATTGCATTGATGTTGCCCACTGCCATCTGCACCGCACCTCCCATGAGGTCCGCGTACGCCGGCCCTTCACCCTTGTACGGCACATGCACGAGATCAAGACCGCTTGCGTCTGCAAAGGCCTCACCCGCCATATGTACCTGGCTGCCGTTGCCCGCCGAAGCAAAATGCAGTTGTCCTGGATTGGCTTTCCCGTGGCTGAGCAGTTCCCTCAAACTCCTGACCGGTACGCTGGTGTTTACGGTAACCACCATGGGGCCACCGGCTACCTTGGTGATCATCTCGAAACTTTTGATGGTGTACGGCAGTTTCTGATATATGAACTGATTGACTGTGAATTGGCTGCCGGAAGCAAGCAGCAACGTATAGCCATCCGCCGGAGACTTCGCGACCACGTCTGCTCCGAGCGCGCCCCCTGCTCCAGGGCGGTTGTCAACAAGAATTGGCTGCCTCCAGATTTTTCCCAGTTCAGCTCCCAGCGCGCGTGCGAGTAGATCAGTCGCTCCACCTGCTGCAAACGGCACAACGATCTTGACCGGCTTGTCCGGCCAGTCTGCCGCCCATGTGGGCGCCGGCGCCAGAGAGGCCGCAGCCATGAGCGCTATGGCGCCAATGGCGACACGCCGCCGCGGGTTCGGCGGCATGACCAGGCTTCGATCCGATGCCGCGGCGTGAAAATCCTCACCCGGCTGAACTGCATGGGCTGAAATCGTGTGTGTCAGGCATTTCATCGGTGTCTCCTGTTCCTGGCTCTGTGCCGTCTCTGGTCCTTGGAAGGCGGTATGGCGACTGTATTTGTTATTGCTTTGGAGGAAGCAACTTATTCTTGTTGATTCAATAAGATCTACTTGTTTTCAGGAAGATGGGCAAAATATCTCCTGCGTCGATCTGCATCGGCGCATGATTGGCTTGACTGGATTAATCTTGTCGGCGTCTACCCTTGACAGGGCAGCGCGAAGAAGCGCTCCGCGGCTTCGTTCATTTTTCGCTCACGATGGGTGACGATATGGAACGAGCGTTGAATGGCGGGCAGTTCTGTGGCCAGTTCAACGAGGCTGCCGGCCTGGAGTTGCTCGTCTATCAACAATCGGGACAAGCAACTGACGCCCAATCCCAGGATGACGGACCGCTTGATCGCCTCCGAGCTTCCCAGGACACGCAGGTTGTCGACGCGGCCCAGATGACTCGACAGGGCATCTTGAACAGCGTCGCGGGTACCCGAACCTTCCTCGCGCACAAGCCATGTGGCCTTCCGGAGTGTCGGCAAGTCGAGCTCTTGACCCGTTGTGCGTTGAAAAATTGCCAAAGGATGCTGCCGAGATGCAACGACGACCAGTTCGTCATTCTTCCAGTTCCGAAGGGAGACACCAGGCGTATTGCAGGGCCCTTCGATGACACCCGCATCAACCTTGAACTCGCATACCGCGCGCAGAACATCCGAGGTATTGCCAATATGCACGTCGACCTGCCTTGACGGCTCAATGTCTGCGTACTGCGTCAGCAGTTTTGGAATAAGGTAGTTGCCAATTGTCGTGCTTGCCGCGATCTTGAGGTGGCTGGTGGGATGG
The DNA here is from genome assembly GCF_937926365.1 of uncultured Azohydromonas sp. Classification (GTDB taxonomy): domain Bacteria; phylum Pseudomonadota; class Gammaproteobacteria; order Burkholderiales; family Burkholderiaceae_C; genus Azohydromonas. The sequence goes on from NZ_CALAOH010000234.1 coordinate 3,324, forward strand.
GTGCCATGAAAATCCGTCTCAATGCCTCGTGCAAGATTCAATATATCTGCGGCGCGTGACCTCAAGGCTTTGCCGACTGCATTGAGAACAAGCTTTTTTCCGATGCGGTCAAAGAGTTGATGCCCCAGTGCCGATTCCAGGTCATTAAGGGCGGCACTGACAGCCGACTGCGACAACGAGACGTCTTCGGCAGCACTGGCGGTTGAGCCGCAACGGGCCACCGACGAAAATATTTCCATCTGTCTCAGCGTGAATCGCAGGGCGGCCATGAATCGTCAACCACTCACTGCCATTCGCGCTCTGGAAGGCTTGGCAACGGTGCGCTTGCCTTGAGAAGAAACTGTCCGCAATGCTTCCAATAGCATCTGTGAAAGATGTGCACGGGGGCTGTTGCGCGGGACGAGGACGCCGAGACGGCGCGTCAGCGGCGGATCGCCAAATGGGCTGGTGCGAACGTTCTTGGGAAATTCGTTTTCCACTTGGCGCGAAGGGACGACGGAAGACCCCAGCCCATTGGCCACCATCGCTATCACGCCTTCGAGCGTGTCGATTTCCATCATGGAACGCACAGCGATGTTGCGCCGAATGATCTCCTGTTGAATCTGGAACCCGACACGCGCGGAACGGTTGAAGCGCACATAGGGCGTGTTTTCAAGCACCTCCTTGTCGGTGCCTGGCTTGGTGGTGCAATGCGTGATCACCACCAGCGACTCCTCGACGAAAGGGTGGAACTCGAGGTCTTCCCGTGGGCCTTCAGGCTGCGTGATGATGGCAGCGTCCAACTGCCGATGGAAAACGGCTTTTTCCAGGTCATGGCTGAGTCCGGTCGTCAGATGGATGTCAAGGCGCTGTCCGGCTTCCTGCATATGCTTGAGTGCCAATGGCAGTGCGCCGGAAACGCACGTGTGGACGGCCCCGAGCTTGAGCAACCCGCCCGAGGCGTCCTTCTTGAAGGCCTCGCTCATGCTTTCCCAGTGGGCGATCAATTCCCTTGCCCGATGCGTGAAGTCCAGCCCCGCTTCCGTGAGCACGGGCGGCCGTCGGCTGCGATCGAAGAGCGTGGTGTTCAGCTCTTCCTCCAACGTCCTTATCTGCGTGCTCACGGCAGACAGCGACAGATTGAGCGCGACGCCGGCTTCGGCAAAGCTGCCCCGATCAGCGACAGCGATCAACGTGTAGAGAGTCTTGATGTCCATGGGTTGGCCTGTTTGCGTAGGGCTTGACAGACCGGTAGCGTAAGGGTTGCTGTTACAGATTGAGCAGACGCTTTGCGTTATCCCCCATCACCTTTTCCAGGTTGGCGGGCCGGATCGGCAGTTGCTCGAACCACGCCTTGTAGTCCTTGACGGGACAGAACGGGAACGAGCTGGCGTAGAGCATCCGGTCGGCAAGGAAGGTGTCGGCGGCCTTCACGTACTCCTCCCATCCCGGCATCCGGGAGAAGTACATGTCCGGAGACAGGTACAGGTTGGGGCGGCGGAACGCGATATGGAGGATCTGCGTGACCCAGGGCCAGCCACCATGCGCGACGACGACATTGAGCTTCGGAAAATCGGCCAGCACGCGGTCGGTGCGGATGGGATCCGAGTAGCTCAGATCCGGGCCGGCAGTCCCTCCCACCATCAGGATGACGGGAATCCCGCGGTCCTCGCAGTGCCCATAGATGGGATAGAGACGCCGGTCGTCCGCGTACATCGGCACGGGGTATGAACCCGGTTCGATGTTGATGAGCTTGAACCCATTGTCGATGGCCGCGTCGATGGTCTTGAACGCTCCGGTCCTGGAGGTCGGGTCGATCGACGCAGCGCCGATGAAACGCTGCGGATAGTCCGCAACGATCTGCCGGACATCCTCGTTCGAGACACTGCCCAGCACGCCGGCCAGACGGCCGACGACCACGCCCTTGTCGATGCCGGCCGCATCCATTTCCTGCATGAGCAGGTTCATGGACTGCTGCTGCGCCGCCGCCGAGGGCTCGAACCCCACGGTGCGCGTGAAACCGTCACGACGCTCTCCGGCGGCGTACATCAGCGTGTCGAGGAAGCCGCCCAGTGGGGGCCGAATCCGAAAGTCGATGATCATCGGTGGTTCCTATTCAAGAGTGGCGCGTGTTGGCCCGGTGCGGTGGACGCCTTACATGACTTCGTTCTTGCGGTCGTCCGTTTCGCCATAGCGGTGCAGGGCAGGGGGCTTCAGGCCGGCGTAGAGCTTCTCGATGCCGGCGTTGATTTCCTCGCCATGCTGTGCAAACAGCGAGTTGCCTTGCAGGTCGCTCTCGACGATGAACGGACCGAAGTTGTCCACCTCGAACATCCACATCGCCTGTGCGATGCCGAGTTCGTCGAGCCAGTAGACGTCCTGCACGCGCTTGATGCCGCGTCCAAGCAGCGCACCCGTGCCGTAGCCCACGGTCGTGAGGTAAACGGCTCCGCCGGGGGCCAGGACCCGCTTGTAGTCCTCGGCGGGCATGCCGCCCTTGCCGATGAAGATGCGGCAGCCCGCGCGCTCGATCCACTTGGGAATCCACTTGGAGAAGCGGAAGCTCGCGGTGGCCGTCACGGCTCCCACGTTGTAGCCGCCCTCGTTGTCCGCTGCAGCCGCAGGGGAGCAGTGGAAGTTCACGTTGCTGACCGCGGCAAGGTCCAGCGGCAGCGGCACGCCCTCGTCGAGCACCTTCTTGTAGACGCCTTCGCGGGCGGTGTAGACCACGCCGGAGAGATAGACGGCTGAGCCGAGCTCGAGCTTGGCGATGTCCTCGGTCGAGGCTGGAACATTCAGGTGGAATACCTTCAGTTCGTCGTCAGTTCGCTGTTGTTCCATTCGATCGTCTCCCGGCGCATGTAGGGGGTAAACCATTGGGGGTCCGTGCGGTACTCGATCCGGCCATCGGCGTGAATGCGAGCCGTGGCACGGCGTGAGGACAGGCAGAACGTGTGGAGGCTGATGGGCATTCCACCCGTGTGCGTGTGGCCCACTTCGATGTGGCAGTCCACGACCATCGATGAGCCCACGAATCCCATCGCACCCATGCCGATGGAATTGCCCAGCTTCATCAGCTCGAGCTCCAACTTGGCGATGCCAGCGTCCGGGTTGCGGTCCCCCACGGTGCGCAAGCACGCAGCCTGCTTGCCCAGTTGCATGCAGGTGTCCTTGGAGCCACCCAGACCGATGCCGACGATGGCGGGCTGGCAGGCCAGGCCGCGCTTGCCGAACGCAATGAGGGTATCCAGCACGAAGCGCTTGATGCCGTCGATACCATCCCCGGGGAACAGCATGCGGTAGTCGGTACCAAACAGCCCGCCCTTGTGCACCGTGGTGATGTCGATCCAGTCGGCATCGGGCTCGAAGGACCATTCGATCTCGGGCGAGTTGACGCCCACGTTGTTGTTGTTGTCGGTGCGCCATAGCGGGTGGACCCGGTTCGGGCGCAACGGGATGGCCTGCGTGGCATCGGCGGTCGCCTGGCGCAAGGCGCGCTCCACCGCGACGAAGCCGTGCTGGACCGACGCCTCGTTGCCAACCTTGACGTAGTAGCGCGGCAGCCCGGTGTCGGCGCACATCGGGCGGCGGTCCTTGTCGGCCGCCTCCCAGTTGTCCTGCATGGCACGGATCACGAAGCGCGGCAGCTTGCCCGTTTCGGTCCTTTGCAGGTCATCGATACCTTTCTTGTAGTCCGGCGGAATCTCGATGGCGGCGCGCTTCATGATCTCGAGCGCGGCCTCCTCGACTCGACTGATAGGGATCTTCATCTGACCTTTCCTTTACGCTGCAACTTTGGGAGGTTGGCCGGCTTCGCCGGTGATGAGTGAAGTGCCTGGCCGCACGATGTCGAACTTGACGGGGACCATTTCCAGCTGGATGTCCTCCTCCTGCGAGCTCACCCGGGTGTAGCAGCTCGTATGCAAGTCGCCAGGCTCGGGGAAGTCCTCGCGGAAGTGCGCACCACGGCTGTTCTCGCGGGCCAGGGCCGACACCGCGATGACCTTGGAGATGTCGACCAGGCTCTGCAGGTTCTGCCAGTCGTGCCACGTCACGTTGTAGCGGCGGTCGCCGTCGGCCACCCCGATGTCCAGCAGCGACGCTCGGTGCGAGGCAATGGACTGGAGGCCGCGTTCCATCGCTGCCCGATGCCGAAGCACGCCCACGTCGTTCCACATGGTCTGCGACAGGGCGTCGCGCAGCTCGTGGATGGGGCCCGGCCGGCGAGAGAACGGGTATTCGGCCCGCTCGATGCCGCGCCGGATCACGCGCTTGTCCGGGTCGCGCCACTGTCCGGACTTGGCGACGTAGGCAGCCATGGAGTCGCCAGCGATGCCACCGAACACCGTGGAATTGGCAACGCCGTTGCCACCCAGGCGGTTGGCTCCGTGCACGCCACCGCAATCCTCGCCGGCAGCGAACAATCCCGGTGAGGCCGTCGAGCAGTCGACGTCGAACTCGACGCCGCCCATGAGGTAGTGCGCAGTGGGCACGACCTCCACCCGGCCCCCGGCGAGGTCGAAGCCGCAGTCCCTGCAGCGATTGACCATGCCAGGGAAGGTCTTGGTCACCTTCTCCGGCCCCAGGTGGCTCATCTGGATGTAGATGCCGCCCATGGGACCAGTGCGCCCGGCGCGCATTTCGGCGTAGATGCCCCGGCTCACGACGTCGCGCGTGGCCCGTTCTCCGCGCTTGTCGTAGTTGGTCATGAAGCGCTCGCCCTTGCCGTTGATGAGGTAGCCGCCAGCGCCGCGCAGCCCCTCCTCAAGCACCGTTCCCGTCATGCGCGTGTCGGGCCCGCCGAGCAAGCCGGTCGGGTGGAACTGCACCATTTCCATGTCGCGCAGCTTGAGCCCATAGCGCAGCGCCATGGCCAGGCCGTCGCAGGTCTTGTCGCCCGAGGGGGTGTGGTAGCGGTACATGGTCGGACCGGCTCCGGTGGCCAGCAGCACGGCCTTTGCCTGCACGAACCGGTAGATGCCCCGGCGCATGTCGATGAACAGCACACCGGCGATGCCGGAGCCGTCACTGGCGGGAATCAGCTCGATGGCGCGGTGCTCCTCCATCTCCTCGACGTCAAGCGCACGCACCTGCTCCATCAGCCGGTTGATGATCTCGATGCCCGTGAGGTCGGCCTTGTGCACGGTGCGGTCGAAGCTCTGGCCGGCGAAGGCCTTCTGATGCAAGGTACCGTCGGGGTTGCGGTCGAAGAAGCAGCCGATCTCGTTCTCGAGCTCGCGTACACGCTCGACGGCGCCCTCGACCAGTCTCCACGCCAGATCCTGCCTGGGCAGCCACTTGCCGCCCTCGATGGTGTCCATGAAGTGGCGTTCCACCGAGTCGCCCGCGGACAGCGCGACGTTGTAGCCGCCCTGAACCATGCGCGTGCAACCGCACTTGCCCAGCAGGCCCTTGACTGCCACCGACACCCGCAGCGCCGGATTGGCCTTCTTGGCATGCAGCGCGGCGAACAATCCCGCTCCGCCAGTGCCCAGGATAAGGATGTCGGTCTTGTGTTGCTCGATGTTCATTTACGCCACCACCCGCACCAGAAAAATCACACCAACGGCCAGGGATGCCACGCCACCCCAACTGATCCACGACAGTCGCGCGTCGCGTGTCGTGCTCCACGGCAACAACTCCAGCGCCAGCAGCCGCAGGCCGAAGCACATGTGAATGGACAGCAGCAGCACCAGGCCCCACTCGCCGAACTTGGCGGCTCCCATGTCGGAGAGCTTCAGGAACTGATCCAGCCGCTGGCTGTCCTCCAACGCCATGCCCAGCACGTAGAAGTGCACAGGCAAGAACAGCCCCAGCAGCAGTCCTGACAGGCGGTGCCCGAGGAATGCCCAGTACGCCTTGTGATTCCTTGCTGATTTCATGACCACCGACCTCCAACTGCCATGACGGCGCGCAGTCCCATGGCCAGCAACACCAGAGCGAAAAGCATGCAAATGACGGTGGCGGTGCGCCGCTCAAAACGTCCCCACTCGATGAGGATGTTCCTCATGCCGATCGGAACGTGAATGCCAACGCTGATGACAAACAGCGAGTAGAACGTGATCCACCACGGGTTCCCTTGCGTGCGGCCGAGAACCTCTGCAGCCGTCAGGCCGCCTCGGATCGCGTACAGGATCACGGCCAGATGCACGAGCACGAACGGCGCCATCACCATCGCCGAGAGGCGTTGAAGCGCAAACAGACGCTGCTCCATCGTCAACCCCCCTTGAGGAACAGCATCAGTGCGCTCTTCTTGAGCCCTGCGATGCTGCCTGTGGGGCTCAGGCTCACCGGGCAATGCTTCATGCAACTGCCCTGGCTGTGACAGGAGTTGCAACCGCTGCCCGACGTGGCCTTGCGCAGCACATCCTTCGTGTCCACGTGGCGTTCGTCGTTGAAAAGGGTCCAGGCCCGGTTCAGCGCCGCGGGTCCGAGGTACTCCTTGTCCCACGACACCACGTCGCACGAGGCATAGCACACGCCACAGTTGATGCACTCGATGGCGGCGTCGGCCTTCTTCCGCTTGCTGCTCTGGGGCGAGACGTTGGCTGGCGGATCATTGCGCGTTGCCGTGCCCACGAAGGTGTTGCCAGCCTTCTTCCATTTCTGGAAGAACTCGGACATGTCGACGACGAGGTCCTTGATCCGCGGCATGTTGCGCAGCGGCTCGATCACGATCACGCCGTCTTCCTGAACCTGGCTCACATGGGTTCTGCATGTCCAACGCGGCTTTCCGTTGACCGTCATGGCGCAGGAGCCGCAGACACCGACCCGGCAGGCGAAGCGGTATGCCAGCGCGGGCTCGAGCGTGCGCTGTACCTCGGTGACAACGTCAAGCACCGTCTGGTTCTCACGCCAGGGTACGGAGTACGTCGCGTAGTTGTTCGGACCGGCGCCCCGGTCGATACGCACGGTCAGCGTTCGTTGTAGGCTCTGTCGATTCATTTCCATCGTTGGTTGCCTCTCTGTTCCCTTTCAGTGAGCCGTGGCGGCAGAACCAGCACCGTCGACAACCGGCGATGGCTGGCAGTCGATGGCGAAGTTGAAGCAAGCGGTCAGGCCGCTGGCCGTGGCGTCGATGCCAAGGGCATCTATCGCATCCACACCGCCATGGCATGCAAATCGGGTCGAGGCACCGTTGCATGCATCGTCGCGCGGCATGATTTCGTTGCTCAGGAGACTAAAAGGCTTGCTCATGCCGCAGCCAGGCGGGGCGTGAGTGATGAGGTGGACTCCAGGCATGGTTCTCCTTAACTCACCCGGTACTGCAAGAGCACCAGGTTGATCTCGTGGCACGGGAAAAGCTTATAACTTTCAAAAAAGTAGATCAAGAAAAAATTGATGCACAAAAACAGAACATGGGGAAAACAAGTACGCACGGTGTTCTTCATGAACGAAGCACCGTTGGGCGTAGAGGAGGGCGGTGGTGTCTGGCGCAGCAAGCCCTTACGGGCTCGTGCTCCTCACTGCGGCCATGACGCTGCGCAGGCCTTCACAAGCCGAAGCCAGAAGCGCTCAGGAACACGTCCAGGGCGGCGCAGTGTGTCGAACCCGGAACGCAATGTCCTGGGGAACAGGCGTGGGCTCTATTGGCCGGGTTGGTAGCGCAGCGCATCGCAGTGACGCAGTTGCTGGCGCAGGTGGTCTGCGAAGCACTGCACTGCGCGGGGTACCTACGTACCGCTGTAGGGCCGGATCGCGTAGCACTACTCTGCCAAGTTACTCACGCCGATGCAGAACAACTGCGGCGCCGCAA
>NZ_CALAOH010000235.1 GCF_937926365.1 uncultured Azohydromonas sp.
CCGCCTCCGCCGCCAGATCCGTTGCCGCTGCCCTGGCCGGCACCGCCGCCGGGCTGGCTGCCGGCGCCACCCGCACCGCCGGCGCCTTCGCCGCCGGGGCCCGTGGGCGTGCCGACGCTGCGCTCGGTCACGCGGGAGCCGGAACGCAGGTTCTGCTTGCCGTCCACCACCACGCGCTCGCCGGGGCGCACGCCGTCCACCACGGCATCGGTGCCGGCGGAGTGGATGACGCGCACCGGCCGCAGCGCCGCCAGGCCCTCGGGCTCGACCACGAACAGCGTGGCGCCGCGCGGGCCCTGGATGATGGCCGCCTGGGGCACGACGACCACGCCCCGCAGCGTGCGCACCGTCAGGCTCACGTCCACGAAGGCGCCGGGCCACAGCGCCTGGTCGGGGTTGTCGAACACCGCCTTCACGCGCACGGTGCCCGAGGCCAGGTCCACCGCGTTGTCCACGAACTGCAGCTTGCCGATGCGCGGCTTGCGCCCTTCCGGCAGCGCCGCCTGCACCTGGCCGCCGCCCTGGCCCAGCAGCTCCAGCAGCGCCGGCAGTTCGCGTTGCGGCAGGCTGAAGGACACGGCGATGGGATCGATCTGCGTCAGCGTGAGCAGCGCCGTGCCGGTGGGCGACACGGTGGTGCCCGGATAGACGTTGACGGCGCCGATGCGCCCGTCCCCCGGCGCCACGATGCGGCTGTAGGACAGCGCCACCTTGGCCGCCTCCAGCGCGGCACGGTCGGCCGCCACCAGTGCCGCCTGCGCCTCGGCCTGGGCGCGCGCGGTGTCCACCGCGCCCTGCGAGACGAAGCCCTTTTCCAGCAGCTCCAGGCTGCGCGCGAGCTGGCGCTGGGCATCGGCGGCGGTGGCCTGGTCGCGCAGCAGCTGCGCCTGCGCGCGCGCCACGTTGGCCTCGTCATTGCGCGCGTCCAGGGTGAACAGCAGTTCGCCACGCTTGACGTTCTGCCCTTCGCGCACGTGCACCTGCGTCACCACGCTGGCGACCTGCGGCTTGACTTCGACGCTGCGCAGCGCCGTGACGGTACCCGGCGCCTGCAACTGCACCGGCACGTCGCGCTGCTGCGCCACCACGCTGGTGATGCTCACTGCCACCGCCGAAGCGCCGGCGCCCGGCGCGCTGGCCGCGCTGGCCGAAGCGGCGGGCGACGCCTCCTTGCGGCCGTTGAACCACCAAGCGCCGGACAGGCCGGCAACGATGAGGACCGCCGCCAGGGCAGCCGCTTTGGGCTTGGACATGGAAGAACTACGGTCCGACGTCTGGGAGGAAGAAATTGCCGGCTTGCGGTCGTTTCAGCAAGCCGTCAGCCTGTAGCTGGCGAGGGGCATTTATCGGCCGTCCGGTCGGCGCATTGATGCGAGCCAACCCGGGGCGGACCGTCAGAAGTTGGCGCTCAGGCCCGCCCTGTGGAACCGAAGCCGCCCTGGCCGCGCTCGGAGGCGCCGAACTCCTCGACGCGGCGAAAGCGCGCCTGCACCACCGGCACGATCACCATCTGCGCGATGCGCTCCAGCGGCTGCACGGTGAAGGGCTCCTTGCCGCGGTTCCAGCAGCTCACCATCAGCGGGCCCTGGTAGTCGGCGTCGATGAGGCCGACGAGGTTGCCCAACACCAGGCCGTGCTTGTGGCCCAGGCCCGAGCGCGGCAGCAGCATCGCGGCGAGGCCGGGGTCGCCGATATGGATGGCGATGCCGGTGGGGATCAGCGCCGCGTCGCCGGGCTGCAGCACCAGCGGCACGTCCACGCAGGCGCGCAGATCCAGCCCAGCGCTGCCCGGCGTGGCGTAGCTCGGCGCCAGCTCGTCATAACGCTCGGCCACGCGGGGGTCGAGGACTTTCAGGTCGATGGTGGTCATGGGTGTTCTGTGTTCCGGATCAAAAACAAGTCCGTCATGCCCGCGCAGGCGGGCATCCACGCCTGCCGGGATGCCACCACGGGAGAACAGCTCCACCGGCGACGTTTCGGTACACGTGGATGCCCGCCTGCGCGGGCATGACGGAGTGGTTGGGCGGCTGGGTCAGCTTCGGGCGCCGAGGCGCTGCGCGATCTCCCGCACCAGCTCCTGTGCCAGCGTGCGCTTGGAGGCGGCGGGCACTTCGCGGTCACCCTGCGCGTCCACCAGCAGCAGCGCGTTGTCGTCGCGGCCGAAGGTCGCGGGCCCCAGGTTGCCCACCACCAGCGGCACATTCTTGCGGCGGAGTTTTTCTCGCGCGTGTCTGGCGAGGTCGTGACTCTCGGCGGCGAAGCCCACGCAGTAAGGCGGACGCGGCAGCCGCGCCACCGCGGCCAGGATGTCGGGGTTCTCGACCAGCTCCAGCCCCGGCACGGCGCGGTCGGCCTGCTTCTTGATCTTGGCGTCCGACACCCCTGCCGGGCGCCAGTCGGCCACGGCGGCCGTGGCCACGAAGACGTCGTGCTGCTCGGCCAGCGGCAGCACGGCATCGAACATCTGCTGCGCGGTGCGCACGTCGATACGGCGCACGCCGGCCGGCGTGTCCAGGTGCACCGGGCCGGCCACCAGCGTGACCTCCGCCCCCGCCTCCTGCGCCGCGCGCGCGATGGCGAAGCCCATCTTGCCGCTGGAGAGGTTCGTGAGCCCGCGCACCGGGTCGATGGGCTCAAAGGTCGGGCCGGCGGTGATCAGCAGCTTCCGGCCCTGCAACAGCTTCGGGGTGAAGAAGGCGATCAGCGCGTCGCGCAGCTCCACCGCTTCCAGCATGCGGCCGTCGCCGATCTCGCCGCAGGCCTGGTCACCGTGGGCCGGGCCCAGCAGCACCGCGCCGTCGGCCACCACCTGGGCGGCGTTGCGCTGCGTGGCCGGGTGCGCCCACATCTCGCGGTTCATGGCCGGGGCCAGCAGCAGCGGCACGCGCTCGTGGCCGGAGGCGAAGGGGCGCGCCAGGCACAGCAGGCTCAGCAGCTCATCGGCGCGGCCCTGCGCGAGCTGCGCGATCAGGTCGGCGCTGGCAGGAGCGATGAGGATCGCGTCGGCCTCGCGGCTCAAGTTGATGTGCGCCATCGCGTTGGGCTGGCGTTCGTCCCACTGGCTGCGCACCACGGGGCGTCCGGAAAGGGCCTGCATCGTCACCGCGGTGATGAACTGCTCGGCCGCCGGCGTCATCACCACCTGCACGCTGGCGCCGGCGCGGGTGAGCTCGCGCACGAGCTCGGCCGACTTGTAGCAAGCGATGCCGCCGGAGAGGCCGAGCACGATGTGCCGGCCGGCGAGATCGGGGGGTTGCGTCATAAGGCGCGCACTCTATCAGGGGCACGCCGCTCGCTATGCTGGCCCCGCCGGCGGGCTTTTCATGCGCCGGAGATGTCTCCAGTCGAGGTCCCGATGAAGCTGCCGCTGTGCCTGCCCCCGCTGTTGCTGTCGTTGTCGCTGGCCGCCTGGGCCGGCATCCCGCCCTCCTCGCCGCGCGTGCTGCTCTACGGCGAGCAGCATGACCAGCCCGACCAGCAGCGCCAGGTGGCGCAGGCGGTGCGCGAGCTGGCTTCGCGCCAGCGGCTGGCCGCCGTGGTGCTGGAGATGGCCGAGCAGGGCGGCAGCACCGCGCGATTGCCCGGGACGGCCGACGAGGCCTCGGTGAAGGAGGCGTTGCGCTGGAGCGCCGCGGCCTGGCCCTGGGACACCTACAAAGACGTCGTGATGTCCGCCGTGCGTGCCGAGGTGCCGGTGCTGGGCGGCAACCTGCCGCGCCGCGACATGCGCGAGGCGATGCAGAACGCGTCCCTGGACGGTCTCCTCCCGCCCGCCGTCAACGACCAGCTCCGGACCGCCATCCGCGATGGCCACTGCGGGCTGCTGCCGCAGGAGCACGAGGGCGGGATGCTGCGCATCCAGCTCGCGCGCGACCAGAGCATGGCGCGCACCGTGGTGCAGGCGCTGCAGGACGCGGCGCCGGGACGGCAGGTGCTGCTGCTCTCCGGCGCGCAGCACGCCGCGCGCGACCGCGGCGTGCCGCTGCATCTGCAGCAGCTGGGCCTCAAGGCCGAGGAGCTGCACGTGACCATGTTCGGCGAAGCGCCCAGCGACGTCCTGCCCTCGGACCGCACGCTGCCGGCGGCGTTCTCGCCGGGGCCGGATCCGTGTGAGCAGTTGCGGAAGAAGTAGCGCCCTGCCCGCTTCCAGACGCCCAACAAAAAGCCCGTCGCGCATCCACGCGACGGGCTCTTCAATTCCAGGGCGCCGTCACCGGCGCCCGCGGCTCAAGTCAGCTCAAACCCGCTCGGCCACGAAGCCCTGCACCGAGGCCAGCGCCTGGGGCAGCTTGGCGGCGTCGGTGCCGCCGGCCATGGCCATGTCGGGCTTGCCGCCGCCCTTGCCGCCCACCTGCTGGGCCACGAAGTTCACCAGCTCGCCGGCCTTGACCTTGGCCATCGCGTCGGCCGTCACGCCCGCGGCCAGCTGCACCTTGGCGCCGTCCACCGCCGCCAGCACGATGGCCGCGCTCTTGAGCTTGTCCTTGAGCTTGTCCATGGTGTCGCGCAGCGTCTTGGCATCGGCACCGTCCAGCGTGGCGGCCAGCACCTTCAGGCCCTTGACGTCCACCGCCTGCGCCAGCAGCTCGTCGCCCTTGGACGAGGCGAGCTTGCCCTTGAGCGCGGCAATTTCCTTCTCCAGCGCGCGCACCTGCTCCAGCGTCTGCGCCAGGCGGGCGGGCACGTCGGCCGGCGTGACCTTGAGCGTGCCGGCCACGCTGCTGACCGTGCTCTCCAGCGACTGCAGGTAGGCCAGCGCGTTCTCGCCCGTGACGGCCTCCACGCGGCGGATGCCCGCCGCCACGCCGCCCTCGGCCACGATCTTGAACAGGCCGATGTCGCCCGTGCGCTGCACGTGCGTACCGCCACAGAGCTCCTTGCTGGAGCCGATGGTCAGCACCCGCACCGTCTCGCCGTACTTCTCGCCGAACAGCATCATCGCGCCCGACTTCTGCGCGTCCTCCAGCGCCATCACGGCGGCGTCGGTGGCGTGGTTGGCCAGGATCTCGGCGTTCACGATCGCCTCGACCTTGCGGATCTGCTCGGCGGTGAGCGGCGCGTTGTGTGTGAAGTCGAAGCGCGTGCGCTCGGCGTTGACCAGCGAGCCCTTCTGCTGCACGTGCGCGCCCAGCACCTCGCGCAGCGCCTTGTGCATCAGGTGCGTGGCGCTGTGGTTGCGCACGGTGCGCGCGCGCTGCTCGGCGTCCACGCGGGCGGTGAACACGTCGCCCACCTCCACCTCGCCCTCGACGATGCGGCCGTGGTGGCCGAACACGGCAGCCTGGATCTTGAGCGTGTCGTCCACGATCACATGCGAACGCGCGTTGCGCAGCTCGCCGCGGTCGCCAACCTGGCCGCCGCTCTCGGCGTAGAAGGGCGTGTGGTCCAGCACCACCACCACGTCGTCGCCGGCCGCGGCGCGGTTCACGGGCGTGCCATCCACGTACAGCGCCACCACCCGGCTCTCCTCGGTCAGCAGCCGCTCGTAACCGTGGAAGGTGGTTTCGGCGCCGCTGTATTCCAGGCCCTGCGCCATCTTGAACTTGCCCGCGGCGCGCGCCTGCTCGCGCTGGCGCGCCATGGCGGCGTTGAAGCCGGCTTCATCGACCGTCAGGCCGCGCTCGCGGCACACGTCGGCCGTGAGGTCCAGCGGGAAACCGTAGGTGTCGTGCAGCTTGAAGGCCAGTTCGCCGTCGAGCACGGCGGGCTTCTGGGCCAGCGCGGTTTCCAGGATCTCCATGCCGTTGGCGATGGTCTGGAAGAAGCGTTCCTCCTCCTGCTTGAGCACCTCGGTCACACGCAGCTGCGCCTGGCGCAGCTCGGGATAGGCGTCGCCCATCTGGAACACCAGTTCCTCCACCAGCTTGTGGAAGAAAGGCACGCGCGCGCCCAGCTTGTAGCCATGGCGGATGGCACGGCGCGTGATGCGGCGCAGCACGTAGCCGCGGCCGGCGTTGCCCGGGATCACGCCGTCGGCCACCGTGAAGGCGCAAGCGCGAATGTGGTCGGCGATCACCTTCAGCGAGGGCGAGTTTTGATCGCAGTCGCCGGCACCGGCCGCGTCCACGATCTTCTTGGCCGCCTGCAGCAGGCTCACGAACAGGTCGATCTCGTAGTTGGAGTGCACGTGCTGCAGCACCGCCGCAATGCGCTCCAGGCCCATGCCGGTGTCGACGCTGGGTTTCGGAAGCTTGTGCATCACGCCCGCTTCGTCGCGGTTGAACTGCATGAACACGTTGTTCCAGATCTCGATGTAGCGGTCGCCATCCTCATCGGGCGACCCGGGCGGGCCGCCGGCGACCTCAGGGCCGTGGTCGTAGAAGATCTCGGTGCACGGGCCACAGGGGCCGGTGTCGCCCATCATCCAGAAGTTGTCGGAGGCGTAGCGCGCGCCCTTGTTGTCGCCGATGCGCACGATGCGCTCGGCCGGCACGCCCACCGTCTTGTTCCAGATCTCATACGCCTCGTCGTCCTCGGCGTAGACCGTCACCCACAGCTTGTCCTCGGGCAGCTTGAACACCTTGGTCAGCAGCTCCCAGGCGTACTGGATGGCATCGTGCTTGAAGTAGTCGCCGAAGCTGAAGTTGCCCAGCATCTCGAAGAAGGTGTGGTGCCGCGCGGTGTAGCCCACGTTGTCGAGATCGTTGTGCTTGCCGCCGGCGCGAATGCACTTCTGGGCCGTGGTGGCGCGGCTGTAGGGGCGCTTGTCGAAGCCCAGGAACACGTCCTTGAACTGGTTCATCCCCGCGTTGGTGAACAGCAGCGTGGGGTCGTCGCCAGGCACCACGGGGCTGGACGCCACGATGGTGTGGCCCTTGGACTCGAAGAACTTCAGGAAGGACTGGCGGATCTCGGCGGCTTTCATCCCGGCGGCTTTCTCGATTGCTCGAAGGTGTTGGGGTCTCGGAACCGGGGCGCGGCGCGCTGCGGGCGCCGCCTCGGAGCTTGTCTGAACTTGCGTAAGTCCTTGCCCGGCCGAAACTTTCGATTATAGGAGCGCCGCGGTGCCCGCCTGCCGCGGCGGGCCGTGCGCGCCGGGGCGCCTTCCGAGCTGAGTAGCGTACCGAAGCGCAGGCCATGCGCCCAAACGCGTCATGCGCGCGCACGCGCCGCGGTTTCATCGACGCCCCCTGCGCCAGCGCAAACCGCGCCGGCGACGCCGGCCGACCCCGCACGCTAGAGTCATCGACCCACGGGTGGCGCCGGCCCGGCGCGCCGCCCACCGCCATCACCAAGAGGACGACCACCATGGACACGAGCTCCACCCCGCTGGCCCAGCTCCAGGACCCCAGCCTGCTCAAGACCGATGCGCTCATCGGCGGCGAGTGGGTCGGCGCCGAGGCGCGCTTCGAGGTGCGCGACCCCGCCACCGGCCAAGCGCTGGCCGAGGTGCCGAACCTGGGCGCCGCCGAGACGCGCTCGGCCATCCAGGCCGCCGAGAAGGCCTGGCCGGCGTGGCGCGCCAAGACCGCCAAGGAGCGCGCCACCATCCTCATGCGCTGGTACCAGCTGCTGCTGCAGAACGCCGAGGACCTGGCGCGGCTGATGACCGCCGAGCAGGGCAAGCCGCTGGCGGAAGCGCGCGGCGAGGTGACCTACGGCGCCAGCTTCATCGAGTGGTTCGCCGAGGAGGCCAAGCGCGTCTACGGCGAGACGGTGCCTACCACCGACAACAACAAGCGCTACCTGGTGCTCAAGCAGCCCATCGGCGTGTGCGCGGCCATCACGCCCTGGAATTTCCCGATCGCGATGATCACGCGCAAGGTGGCGCCGGCACTGGCCGCCGGCTGCCCGGTGGTGATCAAGCCGGCCGAGGCCACGCCGCTGTCCGCCCTGGCGGTGGCCGAACTGGCGCAGCGCGCGGGCATGCCCGCGGGGGTGCTCAACGTCATCACCGCCGATGCGCAGCGCTCGATCGAGGTCGGCAAGGTGGTGTGCGACAGCGACACCGTGCGGCACCTGAGCTTCACCGGCTCCACCGAGGTCGGCCGCATCCTGATGCAGCAGTGCGCGCCCACGATCAAGAAGCTCAGCCTGGAGCTGGGCGGCAACGCGCCCTTCATCGTCTTCGACGACGCGGACATCGACAGCGCCGTCGAAGGGGCCCTGGCGAGCAAGTACCGCAACGCCGGCCAGACCTGCGTCTGCGCCAACCGGCTGTACGTGCAGGACGGCGTGTATGAAGCTTTCGTGGCCAAGCTCACCGAACGCGCATCGCAGCTCAAGGTGGGCAACGGCTTCGAGCCCGGCGTGCAGGTGGGTCCGCTGATCGAGCCTGCGGCGCTGGAGAAGGTGGAGGCGCACGTGGCCGACGCGCTGGACAAGGGCGCACGGCTCATGGGCGGCGGCGCGCGCGTGCAGGGCCTGGGCAGCAACCTGTTCTACGCGCCCACGGTGCTGGCCGACGTCACGCGCGAGATGCTGTGCACGCGCGAGGAGACCTTCGGCCCTGTGGCGCCGGTGCAACGCTTCAGCACCGAGGCCGAGGCCATCGAGCTGGCCAATGCCACCGAGTTCGGCCTGGCGAGCTACTTCTACAGCCGCGACATCGGCCGCATCTTCCGCGTCGGCGAGGCGTTGGAGTACGGCATGGTGGGCGTCAACACCGGGATCATTTCCACCGCCGAGGTGCCCTTCGGCGGCGTGAAGCAGTCCGGCCTGGGGCGCGAGGGGTCGCACCACGGCATCGAGGACTATGTGGAAATGAAGTATCTCTGCCTGGGTGACATTCAGAAATAATCGCGCCCGCCCAGACCCCGGCCGAGGGAGTCGCCGCGCGCCCGGCGCGGCCCCCGGCCGGTTCGCTGTTCTTCGACCCCATGAACCTTGCTCTAGAGACGCGGCACTGGGTGCTGCTGGTTTTCGTCGTTTCCGCGCTGTACGCCCATTTCCGCGGCCGCGTGCGTTTCGGCATGGTGCGTGCGCTGCTGGACTTCCAGGTGCTGCTGGCGCCGGTGAACGCGCTGATGTACCTGTTCTCGCGCACGCCACGCGGGGCCTACATCGACCCGCGCGAGTTTCCCGAGATGAAGGTGCTGAGCGACAACTGGCAGCTGATCCGCGAGGAGGCCATGCGGCTGAACGAGGGCGGCGCCATCCGCGCCGCCGAGGGTCACACCGACCTGGGCTTCAACAGCTTCTTCCGCACCGGCTGGAAGCGTTTCTATCTGAGCTGGTACGGGCAGGACCTGCCCTCGGCGCAGCAGCAGTGCCCGCAGACGGTGAAGCTGCTCAAGAGCATCCCGTCGGTGAAGGCGGCGATGTTCGCCTCGCTGCCGCCGGGCGCGACGCTGGTGCGGCACCGCGACCCCTACGCCGGCTCGCTGCGCTACCACCTGGGCCTGTCCACGCCCAACGACGCGGGCTGCTACATCGAGGTGGACGGCCAGCGCTACCACTGGCGCGACGGCGAGGCGGTGATGTTCGACGAGACCTACATCCACCACGCCGCCAACACCACGCAGCAGCAGCGGGTGATCCTGTTCTGCGACGTGGAGCGGCCGCTGTGGTTCGCGCCGGCACGCTGGTTCAACCGCCTCTTCGCGCGCCACGTGATGGCCGCCGCGGCGACGCAGAACGTGCCCGGCGAGCACGTGGGCGCGCTGAACCGCTTCTTCCAGGGCTTCTATGCCGTGCGCAAGAAGGCCAAGGACCTCAAGGCGCGCAGCCGCACGACCTACTACGTGGGCAAGTGGGCGCTGATCCTGGGCGCCCTGTGGGCGCTGTTCTGGTGAGCCTCACCCACCGCTGCGATTGACGAGGGCCGCGCTTGCGGCCCTTTTTCATGGCGCAACGGGCACCGCGCTATTCCTCGTCGTTGGCCGCTGGCACCGCGCCGCGCTCGCTGAAGTTGGCGTAGCCGGCGCGTCCCAGCGCGGGCGCCGCGGCGGCCAGCGCCACCGAGCGGCGCAGCAACTCGTGGGCGTCCTTGCCGTCCTCCGGGCTCAGGCTGATGCCCATGGCCACGCCCACCGCCACGGCCTCGCCCTGCAAGCTGAAAGGACGCTGCAGCGCGGCGACGAGCTTGTCGGCAACCTTGCGCGCGTCGCCCGGGGCGTCGATCCAGGCCAGCAGCACGGCGAAGCTGTCGGCGCCGATGGAGGCCACCACGTCGCTGGCGCGCAGCCCGGCGCGCAGCCGCACCGCCACCTTGCGCCGCAGCACGTGGGCCGACTCGCCGCCCAGCCGCGCCTGCACGGTGGCGAAGCCCTCCACGCGCACGGCCAGCAGCGCCATCGGCGCGGGCTCGCGCTCGCGCAGCGCCAGCAGGTGGCTGACATGCTCGATGAGCTGCGCGTGGTTGGGCAACCCGGTGGCGACGTCGGTGGCCCAGGCGCCGCGCTCGGCGCGCTGGATCCGTTTGCGCTCCACGCCCAGCCGCAGCGCGCGCGCCACCTCGCCGGCCGGCGCGTTCAGCGGCAGCAGGTCCTGCACGCCGCGGCGCACCAGCGCCAAGCCGTCCACGGGCCATGCCAGGCTCACCACCAGCGCGCAGTCCAGCACCGTGGGCGACAGCGAGGGCCAGTGCAGCAGCGCCTGCAGCGCTGCCGCGTTGGGCAGCGCCACCCACAGCGCATCGGCCGGGGCCTGCTGCAGCAGGATGGCGGCCGTATCCAGGTCGTCGCAGGGCTGGAGCTGGAAGTCGCCCCAGCCGGTGGCTTCCAGCATGGGCGGCTGGGCGCCGACAGCGATCACGCGCAAGGGATTCATGGCGGCCTCCTCCAGGCGCTGGCATATGCGCCGCATGGTACGACCGCCGAAAAAACGACCAGGGCCGCACGAGGCGGCCCTGGAAGGAGTGGTTCTCTGGAGCGGGCGAAGGGAGTCGAACCCTCGTCTTTGGCTTGGGAAGCCAAGGTAATAGCCGTTATACGACGCCCGCGAAGCCTCGCATTATAAGCACCGGGATCGGGGCTTTCGCCCCGGCCGGCGCCTCTTTCCGTCCCGCGCCGGCCGGGTGTGGCGCGCACGGCACAATGCGGCCCCTTTTGGCGCCGCCTTCCGTCCGCGGCGCGCTTCATCCCGCTTTCCGCCATGACGACCGACGACGCCTCCGCCCCGACGCCCTCCACCCCAACGCGCGAGCGCGCCATCCGCAGCTACGTGCTGCGCGCCGGCCGCATGGGCACGGGCCAGCAGCGCGCGCTGTCCGAGCTGGGCCCGCGCTTCGTGCTGCCCTACCAGGACACGCCGCTGGACCCCTCCGCCGTGTTCGGCCGCCAGGCGCCGCTGGTGCTGGAGATCGGCTTCGGCATGGGCGACGCCACGGCGCAAATCGCCGCCAAGCTGCCGGACCACGACTTCATCGGCGTGGAGGTGCACACCCCCGGCGTGGGCGCGCTGCTCAAGCGCATCGGCGAGCAGGAGCTCACGAACCTGCGCATCGTCCAGCACGACGCGGTGCCGGTGCTGGAACACATGGTCGCGCCCGCCTCGCTGGCCGGCGTGCACGTCTTCTTCCCCGACCCCTGGCACAAGAAGAAGCACAACAAGCGTCGCCTGATCCAGTCGCCCTTCGTGGCCAAGCTCGTCACGCGGCTGGCCCCCGGCGGCTACCTGCACTGCGCCACCGACTGGCAGCCCTACGCCGAGCAGATGCTGGAGGTGCTCTCCGCCGAACCGGCGCTGTGCAACACCGCCGAAGGCTACGCGCCGCGCCCCGACTACCGGCCGCTGACCAAGTTCGAGGCCCGCGGCTTGCGCCTGGGCCACGGCGTGTGGGACCTGGTGTTCAGGAAGCGCTGAAGTCCCTTCCCCGTTCGCCCTGAGCCCGTCGAAGGGCCTGCAGGCTGACCAGCCACGAGGGCTTCGACAGGCTCAGCCCGAACGGGTTGCTTCCGGATCTCAGGCGCGCGAGGCGCGGTAGGGCTCCTCGAAGTCCAGGAAGTCCTGCTCGGCCAGCGCGTCCTGCACCCAGGCCGCGACGCCGGGCGAGGCCCACACGCGGGCCATGTAGTCGGCCACGTCCTGCGGCACCGGCAGCGCGTAGGTCTTCAGCCGGCTCACCACGGGCGCGTAGTAGGCGTCCGCCGCCGAGAACTCGCCGAACAGGAAGGGGCCGCCGCTGGCGCGCAGCGCGTCCTGCCACATCGCCACGATGCGCGCCACGTCGCGCTGCACGGCCGCGTCGGCCATCGCCTGCGCGCCCGCCTCTGGCAGCTGCGCCTCGATGTTCATCCCGCACTTGCTGCGCAGTGCACCGAAGCCGGCGTGCATCTCGGCGCAGATCGAGCGCGCGCGGGCGCGCGTCTTCGGGTCGCGCGGCCAGATCGCGTGCTCGGGGCAGCGGTCGGCCAGGTACTCGGCAATCGCCAGCGTGTCCCAGACCGCGAAATCGCCGTCCATCAGCACCGGCACCTTGCCCACGGGTGTGAAGGCGGCGAGCTGCCGGTAGAAGTCCGAGCCCGGCGTGAAGTCGAACCGCAGCTTCACCTCCTCGAACGGAATGCCGAAGTGCTTCATCAGCACCCAGGGCCGCATGGACCAGGAGGAGTAGTTCTTGTTGCCGATCACCAGACGCATCTCGGAACTCCTTCGTCGTTGAAAAGCCTGCGGGTCAGTCCACCCACTCGACCCAGCCCGTGTAGGCCGTGACCAGCACGATGGCACCGAAGACGAGGCGGTACCAGGCGAAGGGCACGAAGTCGTGCGTGGAGACGTAGCGGATGAGCCAGCGGATGCACAGCAGCGCGCTCGCGAAGGCCACCACCGTGCCCACCGCGAACATCGGCAGGTCATGCAGGTAGAGCGCATCGCGCTGCTTCCACACCGAGTACGCGCCCGCGCCCATCAGCGTCGGGATGCCCAGGTAGAAGCTGAATTCGGTGGCGGCCTTGCGCGAGAAGCCCAGCAGCATCGCGCCCATGATGGTGGCGCCGGAGCGGCTGGTGCCGGGGATCAGCGCCAGGCACTGCAGCAGCCCGACCTTGAGCGCGTCCAGTCCGCTCATCTGGTCCACCGTCTCCACGCGCGCCAGGCGCTCGCCCTCGGTGTCGGACTGGCCGTAGCGGGCGCGGTGGATGCGCTCGATCCACAGGATCAGCAGCGCGCCCACGATGAAGGCCATCGCCACCGGCACGGGCTTGAACAGGTGTGCCTTGATGGTCTTGCCCAGCGCCAGCCCCAGCACCACCGCCGGGATGAAGGCCACCACCACGTTGAGCGCGAAACGGCGCGCCACGGGGTCGCCGCTGCCCAGCCCGCGCACCGTGCCCAGCAGCCGCTGGCGGTACTCCCAGATCACGGCGAACATGGCGCCGGTCTGGATCGCGATCTCGAACACCTTGGCCGTCTCGCCGCCGAAGTTCAGCAGCGAACCGGCCAGGATCAGGTGCCCGGTGGAAGAAATCGGCAGGAACTCCGTCAGACCCTCGACCACGCCCATCACGGCGGCCTTCAACAGCAGCATCCAGTCCACGTCAGCTCCGCTCAGCGCAAAGCCGGTGATGTTAGCCGCCGGCTGTGGCGCGCCCGCGACGGTTGTCGCGGCAACGGTCAGCGTGTGGACACGGACGTGAACTGCACCACGAGCCCCTGCTCGGTGACGTCGATGGGCCCTACGCCCAGCCCCGCGCGCTGCAGCCGCCGGCGCTGCTCCTCGGGCATCTGCCACAGCGCCAGGCCTTCAAGCAGTTGCTCCGCCAGCAGCCGGCCCACGCGCTGCGATGAGGCCGGCAACCCGCGCGGCAGGGTGTCGAAGTCCAGCCGCTGCACGCGCACCTGCGACAGGCGCAGCGTGGCGTCCTGCGCCTCCCAGCGCAGCGCGCCGTCGAAGCCGATGCGCCCGGCATAGTTGGAGTCGAACAGCCGCTCGCGCAACTGCAGCGCGAAGTCGCAGGCCAGGCGGTTCTGCTCAGGCAGCAGCGCCACCCGCGGCGCGCTCAGCGTGAGGTCCAGCACCTCCAGCACCCGCTGCGTGCGCGGAAAGCGCCGCGCCAGGCGCTCGTCGAGCTCGGATTGCGACAGGGTGAGCTGCGAGGGCAGCCCGAGGCTGCCGCAGCCCACCAGCGCGAGGCCCAGCGGCGCGAGGCCTGAGAGCAGCAAACGGCGGCGCGAGAGGGTCATGGAGAAATTCTAGGCAGTCGCGCGCAACGCTTCTGGCGCCGCCGCAAGCCCCATGACACGGGGGCCGCCTAGAATCCGCGCCGTCGATTCACGCCGTCTCACCCACACAACCATGAACGTCGAACAAGCCCGCTTCAACATGATCGAGCAGCAGATCCGCCCCTGGGATGTGCTGGATTCGGAAGTGCTCACGCTGCTGGGCGTGGTGAAGCGCGAGGATTTCGTGCCCACGTCGCAGCGGGCCCTGGCCTTCGTGGACATGATGGTGCCGCTGCGCGAAGGCGGCGCCGCCGGCCAATGCATGCTCGAACCCAAGGTCGAAGCCCGGCTGCTGCAGGAGCTGCGGCTGCAGCGCCACGAGAAGGTGCTGGAAGTCGGGGCCGGCTCGGGCTACATGGCCGCGCTGCTGGCGCACCGCGCGCAGCAGGTGTTCACGCTGGAGATCGTCCCGGAGCTGGTGGATCTGGCCCAGGCCAACCTCAAGCGCGCCGGCGTGACCAACGCCACCGTGCGCAAGGCCGACGGCTCGCAGGGCCTGCCCGGCGAGGCGCCCTTCGACGCCATCGTGCTGTCGGGCTCGGTGGCCTCGGTGCCACAGGCGCTGCTGGAGCAGCTCAAGATCGGCGGCCGCCTGGTGGCCATCGTGGGCCAGGAGCCGATGATGCGAGCCACGCTCATCACCCGCACTGGCGAGCGTGAGTTCGGCGAGGTGTACCTCTTCGACACCGTCGCGCCGCGCCTGCTCAAGTTCCCCGAGCCGCCGCGCTTCGCTTTCTGAGGCGCTGACCGAGCGATGCCGCGCCTTCACGTCACCGAGCTGCAGGATTTCCTGCAGGCGCAGTCCGCGCGCGAGCCCGTGCTGCTGGACGTGCGCGAGCCCTGGGAGATCGAGCGCGCCGCGCTGCGCCTGCCGGGCACGCGCGCGCTGGACATTCCCATGGGCGAGCTGAGCTCGCGCCTGAACGAGTTGCCCGACGACGCGCCCATCGTGTGCCTGTGCCACCACGGCGTGCGCAGCGCCCACGTGGCGGCCTGGCTGGAACGCAACGGTTTCGACGAGGTCTGGGACGTGGTGGGCGGCATCGATGCCTGGTCGCTGGAGATGGACCGGGCGCTGCCGCGCTACTGAAACCCCGGGCGGCCGTGCCGCGCCCTGGCTGACAAGACAAGACTCCCGGGCCGCCCGGCGGCGGCCCGCCAACACTTCCCCTGCCCCACATGCCGTCTCCGAAGAAACTCCGCCGACTGGTTGGCCTGCTGCTGGCACTGGCCGGCACGGCGCAAGCGCAGGGGCTGACCGAGCTGTACCAGGCCGCGCGTGGCTTCGACGCCGCCTACCTCAGCGCGCGCGCGCTGGCCGAGTCGGCCCCGTACCGCGCGGCCCAGAGCAACGCGCTCAACCGCCCCAACATCGCCCTGGCCGGCAGCGCCACGCGCACCGACGGCAGCACGAGCAGCTCCTCGGGCGCCAGCTCCTCGCGCGACTCCAACGCCAAGCAGCTGGCGCTCAACGGCCGCCAGCCGCTGTTCAACCGCGCCAACGACGCCACCATCGCCCAGTCCCAGCGCAGCCTGGAGGGCTCGCTGGCGGAGCTGCAGGTGGCCGAGCAAGACCTGCTCGTGCGCGTGGCGCAGGCCTACTTCGACGTGCTGTCGGCGCAGGACACGCTGGGCACCACGCGCGCGAGCAAGAAGGCCATCGCCGAGCAGCTGGCCTCGGCCAAGCGCAACTTCGAGGTCGGCACCGCCACCGTCACCGACACGCGCGAGGCGCAGGCGCGCTACGACCTGGCCACGGCGCAGGAAATCGCGGCTGACAACGACCTGCGTACCAAGCGTGCCGCGCTGGACCAGCTCGTGGGCCGCAGTGGCGTGCAGCCGCTGCCGCTGCGCCAGCCGGTGCGGTTGCCGGCGGAGCTGGCGCCCGAGTCCGTCGAACCCTGGGTTGAGGCCAGCCGTGCGCTGCATCCGCAGGCGCAGCGCGCGCAGGCCGCGCTGGAAATTGCGCGGCTGGAAACCGAAAAGGCCCGCGCCGGCGCGCTGCCCACCGTGGACCTGGTGGGTTCGATCTCGCGCGGGAACACCAACGGCGAAGGCGTGCGCACGTCGCTGACCAACGGCACCACGCAGACGCGCAGCATCGGCGTGCAGCTCAACATGCCGCTGTACGCCGGCGGCTCGATCAGCAACCGCGTCGAGGAGACGCTGCGCCTGGAAGAGAAAGCGCGCAACGACCTCGAAGCCACGCAGCGCAGCATCGCGCTGCAGACGCGCCAGCTCTGGAGCGCGGTGCAGTCGGGCCGCGCGCAGGTCGGCGCGCTGGAGGCGGCGGAGAACTCCAGCCGCCTGGCACTGGAGGCCACGCAGCTGGGCTACCGCGTGGGCGTGCGCGTGAACCTGGACGTGCTCAACGCCCAGACCCAGCTCTACACCACGCAGCGCGACCTCTACCGCGCCCGCTACGACCTGCTGGTGGGCGCGCTGCGGCTGCGCCAGGCCGCGGGCCTGCTGGAGCCGGGTGACCTGGCGCCGGTGGAGGGGATGCTGGAGACGGCGGCGCCCTGACCGGACCTGGGGCGGACGCCGCCCCTCAAATCACCGCCGGCAGCAGCCCCACGATGCGTTCGGCCATGCGCTCGGTGGCGCCGCGGTGGCGGCTGGCGAAGGTGAGAGCCCGCTCCACCCAGCCGTTGCGCTGCGGGTCGATGGCCAGCATGGCCGCATAGACCACGCCCTGCCGGATGTCGGCCGCACGCATCGCCGCGCGCGCCTGCACCGCCAGCTCCGCAGCCTCGGCGAAATTGAAGGTGTGCGGCCCCAGCACCAGCGGACAGCCGCAGGCCGCGGCCTCGATCAGGTTCTGCCCGCCCAGCGGCTCGAAGCTGCCGCCCAGCAGCCCGGCATCGGCACAGGCGTAGTAGGTCGCCATCTCGCCGATGGAATCGCCCAGCCACACGTCGGCCTGCGCGGCCTCCTCCGGCGGATCGCCCTCGCCCCAGCTGCCACGGCGCACGCAGCTGAAGCCGGCCTGCGCCACCAGGCCCGCCACCTCGTCGAAGCGCTGCGGATGGCGCGGCACCAGCACCAGCAGCGGGCGCGGCTGCGGCAGCTCGCGCCAGGCCGCCAGCAGCGGCGTCTCCTCGTTCTCGCGCGTGCTCGCCGCCAGCACCACCGGGCGCTGCAGCCGCGCGCGCCAGCGCTGCCCGCGCTCCAGCAACGCCGGCGGCGGCGCGATGTCGAACTTCAGGTTGCCGCATACCTCCACCGAGGGCGCGCCCATGTCGCGCAGGCGCTGCGCGTCGTCCTGCGTCTGCGCCAGCACGCGCAGGAAGCTCTCCGCTGCCGGACGCATCAGCGACGCGTAGCGCTCGCCCTGGCGCTGGCTCTTGGCGCTCAGCCGCGCGTTGGCCAGCACCATGGGCACGCCCTCCTGCTGGGCGACGTGCAGCAGGTTGGGCCAGACCTCGGTCTCCATCAGCACGCCCATGACCGGGCGGTGGTGGCGCAGGAAGCGGCGCACCGCGCCCGGCGTGTCGTAGGGCAGCCAGGTGTGGACATCGCCGGCGTGCAGCAGCGCGTGCCCGGCGGTCCAGCCGGTGGCGGTGCTGGTGGTCAGCAGCAGCCGCAGGTCCGGGCGCAGTGCACGCAGCGCGGCGATCAGCGGCGCGGCCGCGCGCGTCTCGCCCAGCGACACCGCGTGCAGCCACAGCAGCCGCCGCGGCGGCGGCGCCGGGTACTCGTAGCGGCCCAGGCGCTCGCCCAGGCGCTCACGGTAGGCCGGCTCCTTGGCGCCGCGCCGCCACAGGCGCAGCAGGTAGGCCGGGGTCAGCGTCCACAGCAAGCTGCCGTAGAGCGAGCGCGCAAGCGCAGCCACTGCCGTGCGGCCTCTGGCGGGCTCAGTGCGCCGCGGCGGCGATGCGGGCGTCGGGCTTGACGGCGCGCAGCGCGGCCATGAAGTCCGCCTCGATGCGCTCCAGCGCCTCGCTGGTGTGGCCTTCGAAGCGCATCACCAGCACCGGCGTGGTGTTGGAGGCGCGGATGAGGCCGAAGCCGTCGGGATAGTCCGCGCGCAGCCCGTCGATGGTGATGAGCTCGCTGCCCGGGAACTGCGCGGTCTCGCGCAGCTTCTCGATCAGCGCGTGCGGCTCGCCCTCCTCGCAGGCGACGTTGAGCTCGGGCGTGTTGAAGCTCTGCGGCAGCGCGTTGAGCACGGCGCTGGGGTCTTCCGCACGCGAGAGGATCTCCAGCAGCCGCGCGGCGGTGTACATGCCGTCGTCGAAGCCGTACCAGCGCTCGGAGAAGAAGATGTGGCCGCTCATCTCGCCGGCGATGGGCGCGCCGGTCTCCTTGAGCTTGGCCTTGACCAGCGAGTGCCCGGTCTTCCACATCAGCGGCTGGCCGCCGGCCTCGCGCACCACCTCGGTCAGGCGCTGGCTGCACTTGACGTCGTAGATGATCTGCGCGCCCGGGTGGCGCTGCAGGATGTCGCGCGCGAACAGCATGAGCTGGCGGTCGGGGTAGATGATCTGCCCGTCGCGCGTGACCACGCCCAGGCGGTCGCCGTCGCCGTCGAAGGCCAGGCCCAGCTCGGCCTCGGTGGCGTTCACGACCTTGATCAGGTCGGCCAGGTTCTCGGGCTTGCTGGGGTCGGGATGGTGGTTGGGGAAGTCGCCGTCCACGCGGCTGTAGAGGTCGATCACCTCGCAACCCAGCGCGCGCAGGATGGCCGGGGCGGTGGCGCCGGGAATGCCGTTGCCGCAGTCCACCACGATCTTCATCGGGCGCGCGAGCTTGCAGTCGCTGACGATGCGGTGCGTGTACTCGGGGACGATGTCCATGGCGCCGATGCGGCCCTCGCCCTGGGCATAGTCCTCGGCCTCCATGCGCCGGCGCAGGCCCTGGATTTCCTCGCCGTAGATGGCGCGGCCGGCCAGCACCATCTTGAAGCCGTTGTAGTCCTTGGGGTTGTGGCTGCCGGTGACCTGGATGCCGCTGTGGCAGCCGAACTCGCCGCGCGTGGCGGCCACGTAATAGAGCATGGGCGTGGTGACGGCACCGATGTCCACCACGTCGAGGCCGGTGGAGGCCAGGCCGCGCATCAGCGCCGCGGCCATGCCGGGGCCGGAGACACGGCCATCGCGGCCCACCACGACGGCGCGCTCACCGGCGGCCAGCGCCTCGGTGCCGAAGGCCCGGCCCAGGTGCTCGGCAAAGGTCTCGTCGATCGTCTGTCCCACGACGCCGCGGATGTCGTAGGCCTTGAACGCGGATGCGGCTGCTTGCATGGATGTCCTCCTGGCGGGTGATTGTAGGCAGCCCCCATGGGCCTTCCATGGCCAGCACGACCGATGCCGGCGCACCGGGTTGCGCCCGGCGGCTGCCTATGATCGAACGATGCAGTTCACATCGATCGCGGCCTCCAGGGGCCACTGCCGTGCCCGCGCGGCCCGCGTCCCTTGCCTGCCCTTCAACGGCAACGACCCGGCTCCTGGAGCCGCGCACACGGGGAGGCCGGCATGAAGGGACGCGACCGGCTGGAGCTGGTGCTGCTGGCGGCACTGTGGGGCGGCTCCTTCCTGTTCATGCGGCTGGCCGTGCCGGCCTTCGGCGCCTCGGCGCTGGCGGCGCTGCGCGTGGCCGTGGCCAGCGCGGTGCTGCTGCCGCTGCTGCTGTTCACCTTGCCGCAGCCCATGGCGGCCTGCCGCGGGCGCTGGGGCGCGCTGGCGGTGGTGGGTCTGCTGAACTCGGCCCTGCCCTTCCTCTGCTACAGCTACGCGGCGCAGTCCATCAGCGCCGGGCTGGCCTCCATCTTCAACGCCACCACGCCGCTGTGGGGCGCGCTGGTGGCGTGGCTGTGGCTGGGCGAGCGGCTGGACGGGCAGCGTCTGCTGGGCCTGGCGCTGGGCTTCGCCGGCGTGCTGGGCCTGGCCTGGGACAAAGCCAGCTTCAAGGGCGGCGCGGCGGACACGGGCCTGGCGGTGCTGGCCTGCCTGGCGGCCACGCTGATGTACGGCATCGCGGCCAATGCGACGCGGCGCTGGCTCACGGGCGTGCCGGCGCTGGCGCTGGCCACCGGCAGCCAGATGGTGGCCACGCTGGCTCTGGCGCTACCTGCGGCGCTGGCGTGGCCGGCGCAGCCCATAGGCGCCACGGCCTGGAGCGCGGCGCTGGCGCTGGGGGTGTTGAGCACGGGCGTGGCCTACGTGCTGTATTTCCGGCTCATCGCGCGGGTGGGACCGGCCAACGCGACGACGGTGACGTACCTGATCCCACTGTTCGCGGTACTGTGGGGCGCGCTGGTGCTGCAGGAGGCGGTGACGCTGTCGATGCTGGCTGGCGGAGCGGTGATCCTGCTGGGCACCAGCCTGGCCACCGGCTGGTGGCAGCCCTTCGGCCCGGCGCGGGAGCCGGGCAAGCCCGCGCGCTGAGCGGGCCCGCGGCTCCGATAAAGGCAGCCCTTACTTCTGCTGCTGCTTCTGCTGGCTCTTCTGGTCCTGCTGCTTGCGGTTGGAACTGGATTGGTCCTGTTGCTTCTGGGACTGCTTGTCCTGGCCTTGCTGGCTGGAGCCGCTCTTCTGCTGGGTCATGGCGATCCTTTCAAAGTCAACGGCAACATTGCCGGTGCGCAGCGCGGGCAAGCGAAGTGCCTACCAACCAGCCTGCGCCGAGCCGTCCTGGCGGCACCGTGGCACCGAGGTCCGGGACTCGGGCACCCCGGTTGCACCAGCCTCCGTTCAGCGCGAACACTCGCAAGGACAACCGCAGGAGGCCCAACGCTCATGAGCTCCACGCCCCAAGCCGCCCGGCGCGGCAAGCACGCTCCCTCCTCCCGGCATGACGGCGCGGCGCCGCCGGCGGCCATGCCGGCACACAGCGTCGAGCGCACCTACGACCGCTTCTCCTCCCTCTACGACCTGGTGTTCGGCAGCGTGCTGGAGCCGGGCCGCCGCGCCATGACGCAGGCCGCCGCGGCGCTGCAGCCCGCCTCGGTGCTGGAGGTGGGCGTGGGCACGGGCCTGACGCTGGCGGGCTACCCGGCGCACACGCGCGTGGTGGGCGTGGACCTCTCGGCCGAGATGCTGGAGCGCGCGCGCCAGCGCGCCGCGGCGCTGCCGGGCCGCGACATCTCGCTGCACCTGATGAACGCCGAGGCCATGGACTTCGAGGACGACAGCTTCGACTGCGTGACCATGCCCTACGTGCTGTCGGTGACGCCGCAACCATCGCGGCTGGTGGCCGAGGTGCGCCGCGTGTGCCGCGCCGACGGCACCATCCTGGTGGTGAACCACTTCAGCGGCAGCCGCTTCTGGTGGCTCATGGAGCGCGCCGTGCGCTCCATGGCGCAGCGGGTGGGTTTTCGCTCCGACTTCGGCTTCGAGGAGCACATCCTCGCGCACGACTGGCAACTGCAGGCCGTGCAGTCGGTCAACCTGTTCGGGCTGTCGCGCCTGGTGGTGCTGCGCAACACCAAGCCGCGCTGAACTTGCTGCGCCGCGCAACGGCCCGGCGGGCGGCGGCGCGGCTGTAATTCCTTCGGCAAGCGGCCGGCGCCGGCGGGCGCCGCTCAGCGACCGCTCAGCGGAGCATGGCCGCCGCCGTGGCCGTGGTCGCGCAGGGAGCTTTCGGCATCGAGCCCGGCGTTGTCCGAAACGCCCACGCCCAGCCGGCTGACCAACTCGCCGCCCAGCCACGCCGTCACCAGCGCCAGCGCCCCGGCGGCGAAGGACAGAACGAAAGCGCCGGCTTCGGGCGCCTCGGGCGTGCCGCGGCGCAGCAGCCAGCTGCCCAGGAAGACCCCCATTACCACCAGGTTGCCCACCCCGTGCAGCAGCCCGATGCGCTTGGCGCGCGTGCCGGCGGGGATGGCCAGCCAGTCGATGGTGCCGAAAGGCGCGGCCACCAAGCCGGAGAGCAGGCCCACGGAGATCAGGCAATAGGAGACGAAGGCCATCGTGCCGTTGCCGCCGACCAGGTACACCAGGTCGAACAGCAGCGCGGTGGCCAGCAGCCCCAGCGGGAAGACGATGAGCTGCTGGTGCACGGGATGGCCCAGCAGGCGGACGCGACTTTCCATGGCAAGACTCCTTCGGCGACGCGGCGCCGGGCATACGGGCTTCAGACAAAGGCAAGAGCCGCTGAGGCCGTTCCGCGACGGGCCTGCCGCGGCCGGCCGGTCCGGCGCTCCGGCTGGCGCTCCGCAATCCGGATGCCGGGATGCAGGCCCCAGGCCACCCCCCGGTGAAAGGCCCGGGCACGACGCCGGGAACTCGCCTTGCCTGCAGCCGTGCAACCAGGGCAACGGGAGAACGGTCTTGAACGGGTGCCGGCGTTTATCGATGGTGCTGGCGGGCGTGATGCTCGCCGGTGCGGCGCTGGGGGCGCCGCGGGCGGAGTTCGGCACGCAGCGTCCCTCCACCGAGACGCGCCGCATGGCGGACTGGATCGTGGTCACGGGCGATGCGCAATCGAAACCTTTCCTGCTCGTGGACAAGCGCAAGGCGCGGCTGTACGTGTTCGACGCGGCCGGCAAGCTGCGCGGCGCTTCGCCGGTGTTGCTGGGCTCGGCGCGTGGCGACGACACCGTGCCCGGCATCGGCGAACGGCCGCTGGCGCAGGTGCTGCCGCACGAGCGCACCACGCCGGCCGGGCGCTTCCAGAGCGAGATCGGCCGCAACCTGCGCGGCGAGGACGTGCTGTGGGTGGACTACGAGGCCGCGGTTTCCATGCACCGCGTGCTCACGACCAATCCGCAGGAGCGCCGGCTGCAGCGCCTGGCAACGCCGCGCGTGGACGACAACCGCATCTCCTATGGCTGCATCAACGTGCCGGTGGCCTTCTTCGAGAAGGTGCTGATGCCGGTCAGCCGTGGCGGCGCCGCGCCCGTGGTGTACGTGCTGCCGGAAGTGCGTCCGATGCGCGAGGTGTTCCTGCGCATGCCGCCCTACGCAACGGCGCTGGCCCAGGCCTCGAACGGCGCCGGCCGCGGCGGCGTTGCCACCAAGCCCCTGCCCTGAGCCCACCCCTGCCCGGCAGTCCAAAGCAAAGGGACCGCCGAGGCGGTCCCTTCGTCTTGCGGCAAAAGGGCCTCGCGTGGAGGACCCTCAGCGGACTCAGTTGCGATCGGCGCGCGGCGCGCGGGTGCTGCCGCCGGCGTCGGTGCCGCTGCCATAGGTGCTGCCCGTCGAGCCGGTGCCCATGCTGCTGGTGCCGGTGCTGCCGGACATGCCCGTGCCCGACGAGGACGAGCCGCTGCCCGTGGTGCTGCTGGGCGCGTTGTTGCCCATGGTGCCCGGGGTGGTGCCCATGTTGCCCGACGTCGTGTCGCCAGTGACGCCGGTGCTGCCGGAGCCCGTGCCCGAGCCGGTGGTGCCCATGCTGCCGGAGCTGGTGGAGCCGGAAGTGCTGCCCGTGCCCGCGCCAGTGGTGCTGCCCGTGCTGGAGCCGGTGGCGCCGCTCGTGGAGGAATCGGACGTGCTGCCCGTGCCCGCGCCAGTGACGCTGGGGCTGGTGGCCGTGTTGGGACCGGTAGGTGCGGGCACGCCCGGGGTGGCGCTGCCCATGCCGGTGCTGCTGGGGTTGTCCGTCGTGCCCGAGCCGGTGGTGGACTGCGCATAGACCAGACCGGAAGCCGTGGCCGCACAGATGGCGGCGGCCAGAAGGCTCTTGCGAACGATGCTCATGTGATCGACTCCTGATGAGTTAAGCCGACGTCGGCGCTTGATCTGATGGTGCGGAACGTGCAGTTCCGTGCCATCGGGCGTCGCGTCCTGGCCGTGCAGAGTCGGCAACGCACGTGCCCGGTAAAGCCAAGGCCCGCGCCGCGAGCCGTGCTCGCGCGTCGCGGACCGGCCCGGCTCAAGCGCGCACGAACAGCGTCACCAGCGGCTCGTCGCCGAGCTGGCGGCTGCGGTGGCCGTGCAGCGTGGGGTCGAACACCGCGCCTTCGGGCAGCGTGTCGGCGGAGTAGAAATGCTCGCCCGGGCCGAAGACGCGGGTGCTGCCGTCCTGCAGCCCGATCTCCATGCGTCCGCGCAGCACGAACAGCCACTGGGGGTGGCCGGTGCAGTGGAAATCGCTCTTGAAGCCCACCGGGCTCTCGCGCAGTTGCAACGCGGCCGCGGGCATGAGCTGCGACAGCCGCGCCGCGGGCGTGCCTTCGGACAGGGGAATTTGCACCTCGCGAAAGCGGGCACGGCCGTCGGTGTCGGTGAAGAGCTGGACTTGGGTAAAGGTGTTCATGGCGCGATTGTCACCGTGCGCCGGGCCGGCTCCGGGAGCCGGCATGGGGCTGCGACATACTGCGCGTCCCCGGGCCCAACCCGGGCCGACGTGGCCGTCGTCCCGGGGCGTCGACTTCTCAACCAACTCTTCCACGAGACCTCCTCATGAACAGCAGCACTCCTCACGACAAGGTCGCCCTCGTCACCGGCGCGGGCAGCGGCATCGGGCGCGCCTGCGCGCAGGCCCTGCTGCGCGACGGCTGGCGCGTGGTCTTCGCCGGGCGGCGGCTGCAGCCGCTGGAAGAGGCCATCGCGGCGGTGGGCGATCCCTGGGGCGACATCGGGCAGCGCGCGCTGGCGCTGAGCGCGGACGTGTCCGACGCCGCGGCCGTGCAGCGCCTCTTCGACACGCTGCAGCAGCGTTTCGGGCGGCTGGACCTGCTGTTCAACAACGCCGGGACCTTCACCGCGCCCACACCACTGGAGGAGCTGCCGCTGGAGCGCTGGCAATCGGCGGTGGACGTGAACCTGCACGGCCCCTTCCTGTGCACGCAGCAGGCGTTCCGGCTGATGAAGCAGCAGTCGCCGCGGGGCGGGCGGATCATCAACAACGGCTCGATCTCGGCGCACGTGCCGCGCCCGCTGTCCGCGGCCTACACCATCACCAAGCACGCCATCAGCGGCCTCACGCGCGCCGCGGCGCTGGAAGGGCGGGCCTTCGACATCGCCGTGGGGCAGATCGACATCGGCAACGTCGCCACCGACATGACGGAGCTGATGGCACAGGGCGCGCTGCAGGCCGACGGCAGCGTGCGCTCCGAGCCGCGCATGCGCATGGACGCCGTGGTCAGCACCTTCCTGACCATGGCGCGGCTGCCGCTGGAAGCCAACGTGCTGACCATGACCGTGATGGCCACCGGCATGCCCTACGTGGGCCGGGGCTGAGCGGCGCGACCGCCCTCACACCGCCGCGGCGGTGCTCGCCGCCGCGGTGCCGGCCGCAGGCAGCGACGGCTGCGGCTGTGGCTGCGGCGCGGGCTTGTCGGCCATCACCACGTGCGTCTCGGGCACCGGGTAGCCGGCGGCGCCGAAGGTCTCGCTGATGACGCGGTTGGTGTCGAAATACACCTGCCAGTAGTGGTTGGTGTGGGTGAAGGGCCGCACCGCCAGCCGCGTGCCGCGCTCGTTGAAGTCGATGATCTCCACCACCGGCGCCGGGTCGCGCTCGACGTTGGGAATGTTGAGCAGCGCCGTGCGCAGCCGGGCGATGGCGTCCTGCGGGTTGACCGAATGGGCCAGTTGCGCCTCGCGGTCCACGCGCCGCCAGGCGCTGGCGGAGTAGTTGGAGATGGTGTCGCCGAAGACCTTGCCGTTGCCCACGAAGGTGGTGACGTTGTCGGGCGTGAGGATGGTGGTGGCGAAAAGGCCGATCTCCGTGACCGTGCCTTCCACGCCGCCGGCCTTGACGTAGTCACCGACCTTGAACGGGCGCAGCACGATGAGGAAGGCGCCGCCGGCGAAGTTGGACAGCAGCCCGGCCCAGGCCGCGCCGATCGCCACGCCCGCGGCGGCCAGCAGCGCGGCGAAGGAGGTGGTCTCGACGCCGAAGTAGCCCAGGATCGCCACCACCAGCACGATGTTGAGCGTCACGGTCACGGCGCTGGCGACGTAGCGCAGGATGGTGGGATCCACGCGCTGGCGCGTGGCCGCGGCGGACACCAGCCGCACGGCCAGCCCGATGAGGTAGCGGCCCACGATCCAGACCGCGATGGCCCCGGCCGCCTTGAGCCCGAAGCTCATGAGCTGCACGCTAGCCACGTCCCAGAGGTTTTCCCAATCCATTGCCTTGCTCCACGAAGTTGAACAGAGCCTCGGCCACGGCTGCGCCGGGGTGCAAGGCTTATGCGGAGCAAGGGCCGTCCGGGACAAGCTCCAAGCGCGTAAGAAGACGCTGGAAAAGGTTGCAGGCGGCACCCAATGAAAAAGCCCCGCCGCTTGCGCGGCAGGGCTTCATCGGAGATTGGTGGAGCCGGGGGGAATTGAACCCCCGTCCGCAAGCCATCACCGGACAGTTCTACATGCTTAGCTGACTGATTTGAGTCTCACCCCCCGGGTCGCGCAGCAGCACGCTACCCGTGGAGCCAGTCACTTGATCTCGTTACCAACCGAGTGACCCGGTCAGCAACCAGCCGATGTGAATGACCTCTCAGCCCTTGCGGGCCCGGCCCATCGGCCTGCCGTTGAGAGGCTCACCGGTGTTAAGCGGCGAGAGCGAAACGTTCGTCGTTCGCAGTTACTTTGGTCCAGTGGATTTACGAGCGAACTGGTGCTCGGCATGCCCTGCGCCGGATCCGCACCCACGTCGAAACCGGGTCGGCCCCTTTGCTGAGAAATCTATTTTAGGCCAGTCCGAGCCACTTCAAGAGCCCAGGGGGATTTTCGATCACGGCATCGGCGCCCCACTCGTGAATCGGCTCGCGCTCGCCCAGGTAGCCCCAGGCGGCAGCCAGCGTGGCCATGCCCGCGGCGCGTCCGGCTTGCACGTCTCGCAGGTCATCGCCGACGTAGACACAGGCCTGCGGTGCCACGCCCACGCGGCGCGCCGCCTCCAGCAACGGCTCAGGATGCGGCTTGGCATGCGCCGTGGTGTCGCCGCAGATGAGGGCGGCAGCGCGCTCCTGCAAGCCCAAACCCTGCACCACCGGCAGCGTGAAGCGCTCGTGCTTGTTGGTCACGATACCCCAGCACAGTGCCGCGCGCTCCAGTGCCTGCAGCACCGGCACCATGGCCTCGAACACGGCCGTGCGCTGCAGCAGGCCGTCGGCATAGCGCTGCAGGAACTCGTCGCGCAGCGCCTCGAAGTCCGCGTCGCCGGGCGCGGTGCCGAAGGCCGCGCCGACCATGCCGCGCGCGCCCGCACCCACCATCGGACGCAGCCGGTCATAAGGCACTTCAGGCAGGCCGCGCGCCACGCGCATGGCATTGGCGGCGCCGGCCAGGTCCGGGGCGCTGTCGATGAGCGTGCCGTCGAGATCGAAGAGCACGCAACGGATGGAAGCAGTCATGGGCAACAGCAGCCGGCGCGCGGCGCCGGACGTTCGTCAGGCCGGCTTGCGCAGGCCGAAGAGGTAGTTGACGCTGGTATCGTGCGTCAGCGAGTAATGGCGCGTGAAGGGGTTGTATTCCAGCCCACGCGTGCGCTGCAGCTCCAGCCCGGCCTCGCGGCCCCAGCGCGCAAGCTCGCTGGGGCGGATGAACTTCTCGTACTCGTGCGTGCCGCGCGGCAACAGCTTGAGCACGTACTCCGCGCCCACGATAGCGAACAGGAAGGCCTTGGGGTTGCGGTTGAGCGTGGAGAAGAAGACCCAGCCACCAGGCTTGACCAGCGCGGCGCAGGCGGCCACCACGGACTCCGGCGCGGGCACATGCTCCAGCATCTCCATGCAGGTCACCACGTCAAAGCGCGCTGGCTGCTCGGCCGCCAGCGCCTCCACGGGCACCTCGCGGTAGTCCACGTTGTGCACGCCAGACTCCAGCGCGTGCAGCTGCGCCACCTTCAGCGGCTTGACGGCCAAGTCAATGCCCAGCACCTGCGCGCTGCGCTGCGCCATGGCTTCGGCCAGGATGCCCCCGCCGCAGCCCACGTCGAGCACCTGCTTGTTGGCCAGAGGCACCAGCGACTCGATCCACTGCAGTCGCAGCGGGTTGATCTGGTGCAAGGGACGGAATTCACTGTCGGGGTCCCACCAGCGGTGGGCGAGCTCGCTGAACTTGGCCAGCTCCTGGGGGTCGGCGTTGATCATGGCGCCCATCGTAGCCCTACAGAAAAGCACAAACCCCGCCGTGGCGGGGTTTGCTGACGCATCGGTCCGAAGACCGGACGGCTTACTTGGCGCGCGTACCGACCACTTCGATCTCGACGCGGCGGTTCTTGGCACGGCCGTCGGCGGTCTTGTTGTCGGCCACGGGCTGCTTCTCGCCCTTGCCTTCGGTGTACACGCGGTTCTTCTCAACGCCCTTGCCCACCAGGTAGGCCTTGACGGCTTCGGCGCGGCGCACCGACAGACGCTGGTTGTAGGCGTCAGTGCCGACGGAGTCGGTGTGACCCACGGCGATGATCACTTCCAGGTTGACGCCACCGGTCTTGGCCACCAGGTCGTCCAGCTTGGCGCGCGCTTCGGGCTTCAGCACGGCCTTGTCGAAATCGAAGAACGCGTCGGCGGCGTAGGTGACCTTCTCGCTCACCGGAGCGGGCGGCACGACGGCCGGGGCCGGGGCGGGCGCCGGGGCCGGAGCCGGGGCAGCGGCCGGCGGGGCCACGGGGGCGGGGGCGGGCGGCTTCAGCGCGCCGTCGCAGGCCTGGTCGGCGGTAGCCGGCGTCCAGGAGGAATCGCGCCAGCACAGTTCGTTGGTACCGTTCTTGACAACCGTGCCGTCCGTGGCACGCCAGTTGTCGACCGTCTGGGCAAACGCGCTCGACAGCGGGGCAGCAAGCGCGGCGGATGCAAACAGCACCGCCACGGCGTTCAGTTTCTTCATTGATTCTCCTCTCAAGGAAAGCCGCAGGACTCTGCGAAACGTCCGAATCGGAAGCAAGACAACCTGGCAAACACCCGGTCTCGCGAGCGATCACCACCGACGACCCATTGTGCCATCGGGGGTTTCTTGACCCGCCCATTTTGGCCTGGACGCCCCGGCGTGGCGCCTGCCCCTGTTGCGCCGGAGCTACAGGCCGCGCCGCTTAGAATGTTCGATCCGCTGCTTTACGCGGAGCCGGCTCCGCGCCCGCGCGCGAGGGTCGCGCCCGTCGTCCCATGACCCAGTTCGCCAAGGAAACCCTGCCCATCAGCCTCGAAGAGGAGATGCGGCGCTCGTATCTCGATTACGCCATGAGCGTGATCGTGGGCCGCGCCCTGCCCGATGCGCGCGACGGCCTCAAGCCCGTGCACCGGCGCGTGCTGTACGCCATGCACGAGCTCAACAACGACTGGAACCGCCCTTACAAGAAGTCCGCCCGCATCGTCGGCGACGTGATCGGTAAATACCACCCGCACGGCGACAGCGCGGTGTACGACACCATCGTGCGCATGGCGCAGGACTTCAGCCTGCGCCACATGCTCGTGGACGGCCAGGGGAACTTCGGTTCCGTGGACGGCGACAACGCCGCGGCCATGCGCTACACCGAGATCCGCCTGTCGAAGATCGCCCACGAGATGCTGGCCGACATCGACAAGGAAACCGTCGATTTCGGGCCCAACTACGACGGCTCCGAAAAGGAGCCGCTGGTGCTGCCCACGCGGCTGCCCAACCTGCTGGTCAACGGCAGCGCCGGCATCGCCGTGGGCATGGCCACCAACATCCCGCCGCACAACCTCAACGAGGTCGTGGACGCGTGCCTGCACCTGCTGGGCGCGCCCGAGGCCACGCTCGAAGAGCTCATGGAGATCATCCCGGCGCCGGACTTCCCCACCGCCGGCATCATTTACGGCCTCAACGGCGTGCGCGAGGGCTACCGCAGCGGCCGCGGCAAGGTGGTGATGCGCGCGCGCTGCCACTTCGAGGACATCGGCAAGAACGGTGAGCGCCAGGCCATCGTCGTCGACGAGATTCCTTACCAGGTCAACAAGAAAACGCTGCTGGAGCGCATCGCCGAGCTCGTCAACGAGAAGAAGCTCGAAGGCATCAGCCACATCCAGGACGAGTCCGACAAGTCCGGCATGCGCGTGGTCATCGAGCTCAAGCGCGGCGAGGTGCCGGAGGTCGTGCTCAACAACCTCTACAAGCAGACGCAGCTGCAGGACAGTTTCGGCATCAACATGGTTGCCCTGGTGGACGGCCAGCCCAAGCTGTGCAATCTCAAGCAGCTGCTGGAGATCTTCCTGGAGCACCGGCGCGAGGTCGTCACGCGCCGCACCGTGTACGAACTGCGCCGCGCGCGCGAGCGCGGCCACGTGCTCGAAGGCCTGGCGGTGGCGCTGGCCAACATCGACGAGTTCATCGCCATCATCAAGGCCGCCCCGACGCCGCCGCTGGCGCGCACGGAGCTGATGGCGCGCAGCTGGGACTCGTCGCTGGTGCGCGAGATGCTCGCCCGTGCCCAGACCGGCGCCATCGGCGGGCGCGAGGCCTTCCGCCCCGCAGGCCTGCCCTCGCACTACGGGCTGCAGCCCGACGGCCTGTACCGGCTCT
The DNA here is from genome assembly GCF_937926365.1 of uncultured Azohydromonas sp. GTDB lineage: Bacteria > Pseudomonadota > Gammaproteobacteria > Burkholderiales > Burkholderiaceae_C > Azohydromonas. The sequence continues at coordinate 30,474 of NZ_CALAOH010000235.1, forward strand.
CCGACGAGCAGGCCGGCGAGATCCTGCAGATGCGGCTGCAACGCCTCACGGGCCTGGAGCAGGACAAGATCATTGGCGAGTACCGCGACGTGATGGCCACCATCGCCGACCTGCTCGACATCCTGGCGCGGCCCGAGCGCGTGACGACCATCATCAGCGACGAGCTCAAGGCGCTGCGCGCGGAGTTCGGCCAGACCAAGATCGGCGCGCGCCGCTCGACCATCGAGCACAACGTGCAGGAGCTCGGCACCGAGGACCTGATCACGCCCACCGACATGGTCGTGACGCTCTCGCACACGGGCTACATCAAGAGCCAGCCGCTGGCCGAGTACCGGGCGCAAAAGCGCGGCGGCCGCGGCAAGCAGGCGGCGCAGACCAAGGAAGACGACTGGATCGACCAGCTCTTCATCGCCAACACGCACGACTGGATCCTGTGCTTCTCCAACCGCGGGCGCGTGTACTGGCTCAAGGTCTGGGAGGTGCCGCAGGGCGGGCGCGCCTCGCGCGGCAAGCCCATCGTCAACATGTTCCCGCTGCAACCCGACGAGAAGATCACCGTCGTGCTGCCGCTCACGGGCGAGTTCCGCACCTTCCCCGGCGACCACTACGTGTTCATGGCAACCGCCTTGGGCACCGTCAAGAAGACGCCGCTGGACGAGTTCAGCAACCCGCGCAAGGCCGGCATCATCGCCGTCACGCTCGATGAGGGCGACTACCTCGTGGGCGCGGCGCTCACCGACGGCCAGCACGACGTGATGCTGTTCTCCGACGGCGGCAAGGCGGTGCGCTTCCCCGAGGACGACCTGCGTCCCATGGGCCGCAACGCGCGCGGCAACCGCGGCATGAACCTAGAGCCGGGCCAGAGCGTGATCGCGATGCTGGTGGCCGAGGACGAGTCGCAGAGCGTGCTTACCGCCACCGAGAACGGCTTCGGCAAGCGCACGCCCATCACCGAGTACACGCGCCACGGGCGCGGCACCAAGGGGATGATCGCCATCCAACAAAGCGAGCGCAACGGCAAGGTCGTGGCCGCCACGCTGGTGCGCGAGGCCGACGAGATCATGCTCATCACCGACCGCGGTGTGCTGGTGCGCACCCGTGTCTCCGAGATCCGCGAGATGGGCCGCGCCACGCAGGGCGTGACGCTGATCGCGCTGGATGACGGCGCGCGCCTGGGCGGCCTGCAACGCATCGTGGAGAACGATGCCAACGTGGACAGCACGGCCGCTCCCGAGGCCGGCGAGGAGAACAACTGACATGTGGAAGTCGATCGCGCTGGCCGCGGCGCTGGCCGTGGCCGGCGGCGCGCACGCCCAGACCAAGAAGGAACTGGTGCAGAAGGTGCTGCAGCTGCAGCAGCCCAGCATCGAGGGCATGGCGCGCAACCTCGCCGAGCGCCCGGCGGTGCTGATGCTCCAGCAGGCCGGCCAGGTGCTGCAGGCCCGGGTGGCGCCGGACAAGCGCGAGGCCCTGTTCAAGGATCTCCAGGCCGAGGCCAAGAAATACGCCGAAGAGGCCGTGCCGGTGGCGCGCGAGCGCATGGTGAAGCTTGCGCCCTCCACCGTCGGCGCGCTGCTGGAGGAAAAGTTCAGCGAGGACGAGCTCAAGCAGGTGATCGCCTGGATGGAATCGCCCGTGAACCGCAAGTTCCAGCAGCTCATGCCCGAGATGGAGCAGTCGCTGGTGAAAAAGCTGGGCGCGGAGCTGGCGCCGACGCTCGACCCCAAGATCCAGCGCCTGGAGCAGGCCATGCGCAATCGCCTCGAAGCCGCCGGCGTGCCCATGCCCGCAGCCAGCGCCTCTGCCGCCAAGAAGTAAGCCATGAAGCAGCGCCCCTACAACTTCTCCGCCGGCCCGGCGGCCCTGCCGGCCGAGGTGCTGGAACAGGCCGCGGCAGAGATGCTCGACTGGCACGGCAGCGGCATGAGCGTCATGGAGATGAGCCACCGCGGCAAGGAATTCATCTCCATCGCCCATCAGGCCGAGGCCGACCTGCGCCGCCTGCTGGCGGTGCCGCCCAACTTCCACATCCTGTTCATGCAGGGCGGCGGCCTGGCCGAGAACGCCATCGTGCCGCTGAACCTCTCGGGCGGCGCGGCAGTGGACTTCGTGGTCACCGGCAGCTGGTCGCAGAAGTCGTTCAAGGAAGCGAAGAAGTACTGCGACGCTCAGCTCGCCGCCACCAACACCGCCGACGACGGCAGCCATACCACGCTGCCCGCCCCGGCCACGTGGCAACTGCGCCGCGGCGCGCGCTACCTGCACGTCTGCAGCAACGAGACCATCCACGGCATCGAGTTCCACGAGCTGCCCGATCTCAAGGCGCTGGGCAGCGACACGCCGCTGGTGATCGACTGCTCCTCGCACATCCTCTCGCGTGGCATCGACTGGTCGCGCGTGGGCCTGGCCTTCGCCGGCGCGCAGAAGAACATCGGGCCGGCCGGGCTGACCATCGTCATCGTGCGCGAGGACCTGGTGGGCCACGCGCTGCCCGTGTGCCCCTCGGCCTTCGACTACAAGACCGTGGCCGAGCACGGCTCGATGTTCAACACGCCGCCCACGTATGCCATCTACATCGCCGGGCTGGTGTTCCAGTGGTTGCTGCGCCAGGGCGGCGTGGCCGAGATGGAGCGCCGCGCGGCGCAGAAGGCCGAGCTGCTCTACGGCGCCATCGACGCCTCGGGCTTCTACAGCAACAAGGTCGCGCCGGGCTGCCGCTCGCGCATGAACGTGCCCTTCTTCATGCCCGACGAGCGGCTGTACGCGCCCTTCCTGGAAGGCGCCGTGGAACGCGGGCTGCTGCAGCTCAAGGGCCACAAGTCCGTCGGGGGCCTGCGCGCCTCCATCTACAACGCCATGCCGCTCGAAGGCGTGCAGGCGCTGGTGTCCTACATGACCGAGTTCCAGGCCCGCCATGGCTGACGACACTTCCCTGCCCCAAGACCTGCCCGGCCTGCGCGTGTGCATCGACGCAGTGGACCGCGAGCTGCTGGCACTGATCAACCGCCGCGCCGCGCTGGCGCAGGCGGTGGGCGAGATCAAGAAGAAGGAAGGCTCGCCGGTGTTCCGCCCCGAGCGCGAGCAGCAGGTGATCGAGGGCCTCAAAGCCGTCAACCCGGGGCCGCTTCGGAACGAGAACCTGGCGCCGATCTGGCGCGAGCTGATGTCAGCCTGCCGCGCGCTGGAGACGCCTACGCGCGTGGCCTTCCTGGGGCCGGCGGGCACCTTCAGCGAAGAAGCGGCGCTCAACTACTTCGGCAGCTCCATCGTGCGCGTGCCCTGCGCCAGTATCGACGAGGTGTTCCGCGCCACCAGTGCCGGCTCGGCCGACTTCGGCGTGGTGCCGGTGGAAAACTCCACCGAGGGCGCCGTGGCGCGCTCCATGGACCTGTTCCTGACCACGCCGCTGAGCATCGTCGGCGAGACCAGCCTGCTGGTGCGCCACAACCTGCTGCGCCTGCGCGAGGACCTGGAAGGCATCCAGGCCGTGTGCGCGCACCCGCAGGCGCTGGGGCAGTGCCACGAGTGGCTGTCGCAGCACCTGCCGGGCGTGGAGCGCCGCCCCGTGGCCAGCAATGCCGAGGGCGCACGCCTGGCGGCGCAGGATCCGTCGCTGGCCGCACTGGCCAGCGTGCGCGCGGGCAACGAGTTCGGGCTGCACCTGGTCGCTCCGGGCGTGCAGGACGATCCGCGCAACCGCACCCGCTTCGTGATGGTGGCCGACCCGCAATACCAAAGCCTGCCCGCCCCTTCGGGCATGGACTGCACCAGCCTGGTGGTGGCGGTCGCCAACCGCCCCGGCGCGATGGTGGACCTGCTGGTGCCGCTCAAGACCGCTGGCGTGTCGATGAGCCGCTTCGAATCGCGCCCGGCGCGATCGGGCCAGTGGGAGTACTACTTCTACATCGACCTGCAGGGCCACCCCGAGGAGCCGCACGTCGCGCAAGCGCTGCAGGCACTGCGCGCGCATTGCAGCTTCTTCAAGCTGCTGGGCGGCTACCCGCTGGACCGGCACTGACCATGCGTTTCGAGCGGCTGGCGCTGGTGGGCTGCGGCCTCATGGGCGGCTCCTTCGCCCTGGCGCTGCGGCGTGCCGGGCTGGTGAACCAGGTCGTGAGCTGCGGCCCCGACACCGCCGCGCTGGACAAGGCGCTGCGGCTGAACGTGATCGACGCGGTTGCGCCTTCCGCGGCCCAGGCGGCGCAGGGCGCCGACCTCGTGGTGCTGGCGGTGCCGGTGGCGGCCACCGAGGGCGTGCTGGCCGCGGTGGCACCCGTGCTGGACGCCGACGCGCTGCTGATGGATGTCGGCAGCACCAAGCGCGACGCCGTGGCCGCGGCGCGGCGCGTGCTGGGCGAGCGGCTGTCGCGCTTCGTGCCCGCGCACCCCATCGCCGGCAAGGAGACGGCTGGCGTGGCGCATGCCGACGCGGCGCTCTACGTCAACCGCCACGCCATCCTCACACCGCTGCCCGAGAACCCGGCCGAGCTGGTGCAACGCGCCACGGCACTGTGGGAGGCCTTGGGCGCGCGCGTGCGCTGCATGGACCCACAGGCGCACGACGCCGCCTTCGCCGCCGTCAGCCACCTGCCGCACCTGCTGGCCTATGCCTACTTCGAAGGCGTGGCACGGCAGGACGGGGACGGCGACTTCCTGGCCCTGGCCGGGCCGGGCTTTCGCGACTTCACGCGCATTGCCGCCAGCGACCCGGTGATGTGGCGCGACATCCTGCTGGCCAACCGCGACGAGGTGCTGGACCAGCTGCAGCACTTCCGCCAGGCGCTGGACGGCTTCGAGCAGCAGCTGCGCGCGGGCGACGCCGCGACGCTGGAAGACCATATCCGCCAGGTGGCGCAGGCGCGCGCGCGCTGGCATCTGGGCGCACCGCCCTCACAGTCCCGCTGAACATCCCCGCGTGTCGCTCCCATGCGGCACGCGACCCACGCATGTACGACCTTCCCTTCCTCGACCTTCCCCCGCTCACCGGCGCCGCCGGCACGGTACGCCTGCCGGGCTCCAAGAGCATTTCCAACCGCGTGCTGCTGCTGGCCGGCCTGTGCGAAGGCCAGACGCTGGTGCACGACCTGCTCGACTCCGACGACACGCGTGTGATGCTGGACTCGCTGGGTCGCCTGGGCTGCGGCGTGGAGCCCGGCACCGGCGGCGGCCCGCTGCGCGTCACGGGCCTGGGCGGACGGCTCCAGGTGCACGAGGCGCAGCTCTTCCTGGGCAACGCCGGCACCGCGATGCGCCCGCTCACGGCCGCGCTGGCGCTGCTGGCCGCCACGCAGGGCGGCAACTTCGAGCTCTCGGGCGTGCCGCGCATGCACGAGCGCCCCATCGGCGACCTGGTGGACGCGCTGCGCCAGCTCGGCTGCGGCGTGGAGTACCTGGGTCAGGACGGCTACCCGCCGCTGCGCCTCACGGGCGCCGCCGGCGGCCGCGTGGACACGGCCGCGCCCATCCGCGTGCGTGGCGACGTCTCCAGCCAGTTCCTCACCGCGCTGTTGCTGGCGCTGCCGCTGGTGAGCGCGGACGGCGCGATCACGGTCGAGGTGCAGGGCGAGTTGATCTCCAAGCCCTACATCGACATCACGCTCAAGCTGCTGGCGCGCTTCGGCATCGAGGTGCAGCGCGAGGGCTGGGAGCGCTTCACCATCCCGCAGGGCAGCGCCTACCGCTCGCCGGGCGAGGTGTGGGTGGAGGGCGACGCCTCCTCGGCCTCGTACTTCGTGGCGCTGGGGGCGATCGCCGCCACCGACGCGCCGGTGCGTATCGAGGGTGTGGGCAGCGAGTCGATCCAGGGTGACGTGGCCTTCGTGGACGCCGCGCGCGCCATGGGCGCGTCGGTGCACCTGGGACCCAACTACATCGAGGTGCAGCGCGGCGCATGGCCGCTGCGCGCCATCGACCTGGACTGCAACCACATTCCCGACGCGGCCATGACGCTGGCGGTGATGGCGCTGTACGCGCGCGGCAGCACGCGGCTGACCAACATCGCAAGCTGGCGCGTCAAGGAGACCGACCGCATCGCCGCCATGGCCGCGGAACTGCGCAAGGTGGGCGCCACGGTGGTGGAAGGCGAGGACTTCATCGAGGTGTCGCCGCCGCCGGCCTCGGGCTGGAAGGCCGCCTCCATCCACACCTACGACGACCACCGCATGGCGATGTGCCTGTCGCTGGCGGCGTTCAACCCGCTGGCCTCGGCCGAGCCGGTGGTGCCGGTGCGCATCCTGGAGCCTCGCTGCGCGGGCAAGACCTTCCCCGATTACTTCGAGACGCTGTTCGACCTGGCCAGCACCGAGCGCTCGCTGGTGCCGGTGATCACCATCGACGGCCCCACCGCCTCGGGCAAGGGCACGCTGGCGAGTTCGGTGGCCCAGGCACTGGGCTACCACACGCTGGACTCGGGCTCGCTCTACCGCGTCACGGCGCTGGCGGCGCTCGCGCGCGGCGTGGACACCACCGACGGCGCGGCGATGGCCGCACTGGCGCGCGGGCTGAACCTGCGCTTCGAGGGCGAGCGGCTGTACCTGGACGGCCGCGAGATCAGCGCCGACCTGCGCTGCGAGGAGGTCGGCACCACCGCCTCGCGCATCTCCGCGCTGCCGGAGTTGCGCGCAGCACTGTACGCAGTGCAACTGGCCTTCCGCCGCGCGCCGGGGCTGGTGGCGGACGGACGCGACATGGGGACCGTGATCTTTCCGGACGCACCGCTGAAAGTGTTCCTCACTGCCAGTGCCGCCAAGCGTGCCGAGCGCCGGTATAAGCAATTGATTTCAAAAGGAATTTCTGCTAGCATTGACAAGCTTCGGTCCGACCTCGAGGCCCGGGACGAGCGGGATCGCAACCGCTTGATCGCGCCCTTGAAGCCGGCCCCGGACGCGCAGTTGCTGGACAACTCGGCACAGACGGTGGAAGCCTCCACCGCCACCGTGCTGCAGTGGTGGGCGCAGCGCGGTCCGTTCCAGGACAGCGGCACGCCGCAAGCCTGAGACGCCGGAGCACCCGGGACCGCTCCCCCGCTGCCTTCGCACCGCTAGGGCAGTTTCCCCGCACCGCAAGGCGCGCCGGGGGCAGCGGATTCGCAACCTAACCCCGCAACGGCAGTTGCACGAAACGCCGGCCCCGCCTTCCACGCGGCCCGCCGGCCAGGAAACACCCACATGATGGATACCCAAACCGCCACCCAGGGCGGCGAGTCTTTTGCCGCCCTGTTCGAAGAAAGCCTGCAGCAGCGCGACATGCGCGCCGGCGAGGTGATCTCTGCCGAGGTGGTGCGCATCGAGCACAACTTCGTGGTGGTCAATGCCGGCCTCAAGTCCGAGGCCTACGTTCCCATCGAAGAATTCAAGAACGACCAGGGCGAGGTCGAGGTGCAGGTCGGCGACTTCGTGTCGGTGGCCATCGACGCCCTGGAAAACGGCTACGGCGACACGATCCTGTCGCGCGACAAGGCCAAGCGCCTGGCCTCGTGGCTGGCGCTGGAAAACGCGCTGGAGTCCGGCGACTTCGTCACCGGCACCGTCTCCGGCAAGGTCAAGGGCGGCCTGACCGTCCTGGTCAACGGCATCCGCGCCTTCCTGCCCGGCTCGCTCATCGACACCCGCCCCGTCAAGGACCTGACTCCTTACGAAGGCAAGACGATGGAGTTCAAGGTCATCAAGCTCGACCGCAAGCGCAACAACGTGGTGCTGAGCCGCCGCGCGGTGGTGGAAGCCTCGATGGGCGAAGAGCGCGCCAAGCTGCTGGAGACGCTGACCGAGGGCGCCATCGTCCACGGCGTGGTGAAGAACATCACCGAGTACGGCGCCTTCGTGGACCTGGGCGGCATCGACGGCCTGCTGCACATCACCGACATGGCCTGGCGCCGTGTGCGTCACCCGAGCGAAGTGGTCCAGGTGGGCCAGGAGCTCGACGCCAAGGTGCTGAAGTTCGACGCCGAGAAGAACCGCGTCTCGCTGGGCCTGAAGCAGCTGGGTGACGACCCCTGGCACGGCGTGGCCCGCCGCTACCCGGCCGGCACCCGCCTGTTCGGCAAGGTCACCAACATCGCCGACTACGGCGCGTTCGTCGAGATCGAGCCGGGCATCGAAGGCCTGGTGCACGTCTCCGAGATGGACTGGACCAACAAGAACGTCGCCCCCGCCAAGGTCGTGACCCTGGGCGAGGAAGTCGAAGTGATGGTCCTGGAGATCGACGAGGACAAGCGCCGCATCTCCCTGGGCATGAAGCAGTGCAAGCCCAATCCCTGGGAAGAGTTCGCCGAGACCGTCAAGCGCGGCGACAAGGTCAAGGGCCCGGTCAAGTCGATCACCGACTTCGGCGTGTTCGTGGGCCTGGCCCAGGGCATCGACGGCCTGGTGCACCTGTCCGACCTGTCCTGGAACGAGCCCGGCGAAGCCGCCGTGCGCAACTTCAAGAAGGGTCAGGAAGTCGAAGCGGTCGTGCTGGCCGTGGACGTGGAGCGCGAGCGCATCAGCCTGGGCATCAAGCAGCTCGACGGCGACCCGTTCGCCACCTTCACCACGCTCAATGACCGCGGATCGCTGGTCAGCGGCAAGGTGAAGAGCGTCGATCCGCGCGGCGCCGAGATCCAGCTGACCGAGGACGTGACGGGCTACCTGCGCGCTTCCGAAATCAGCCGCGACCGCGTCGAAGACGCGCGCAACGTGCTCAAGGAAGGCGACGACGTCTCCGCCATGATCATCAACATCGACCGCAAGACGCGTTCGATCCAGCTGTCGATCAAGGCCAAGGACAACGCCGACCAGCAGGAAGCCATGCAGCGCCTGTCGCAGAGCAACGAGCGCGAAACCGCCGGTACCACCAGCCTGGGCGCCCTGCTGCGCGCCAAGCTGGACAACCGCGACAACGGCTGAGACTGAAGGGGCCCGGCGGTCATGACCCGTTCCGACCTCGTGGCCGAGCTGGCCGAGCGTTTCGGCCAGCTCACGCACCGCGACACCGAGTTCGCGGTCAAGACCATCCTCGACGCGATGTCCGACGCCCTGGCGCGCGGGCACCGCATCGAGATCCGGGGCTTCGGCAGCTTCTCCATCAACCGCCGTCCGCCGCGCATGGGGCGCAATCCCCGCAGCGGCGAGCCGGTGCTGATCCCGGAAAAGCTGGTGCCGCACTTCAAGCCCGGCAAGGCGCTGCGCGAGGCGGTGGACGCCAACGTCCCCGTCGCGCCGGAGCCCGCCGAGCTCGGCACCTCCTGAAGCTCCCGGCCTTGGTCCGTGGAGATCTCCGCAGCGGCGCCCTCGTGGCGCCGCTTCCTTTTGGGCGCCGCTCGGCCGTGAAAGCCGTGCCGCGCCGGCCGCGCGCCCCCGGAACCGGGGTGTGCCCTCGCTAGAATCGCCCGCCCATGCGCTTCCTCGTCTGGCTCCTGCGGGCCTTCCTCTTCTTCGCGCTGTTCGCGTTCGCGCTCAACAACCGCCACACCGCCACCGTGCACTGGTTCTTCGGCCAGTCATGGAACGCGCCGCTGGTGATCGTGGTGCTGGCCGCCTTTGCCGGGGGCTGCGCCGTGGGCGTGCTGGCGATGGTGCCGGCGTGGTGGCACCACCGCCGTCAAGCCGCGCGCCCGGCGCCCGGCGCCACGGCCGCGGCG